>CAZBHO010000004.1:49521-69332 GCA_964491945.1 uncultured Verrucomicrobiota bacterium
GGATATGAGCGCTGGATCACTCCAGAAAGCACGCAATGAGTTAAAGAAGGCAAGTGAGGCTATGGTGATAGATATAGAGCATCTATTGCGGAAGGGTGAAGAGGAGCGTTTCATTATGCACGGGAAGGATCAAGCGCATTTTTATAATCTCAATCACTTTTCTTTCTGCGATCGTAACGGAAAAATTGTACTTTCCTCCTCAGAAAGCATGAAGGGACAAAACACTTCTACTGAAATCTGGAAGAATGTTGAAAGGAGCAAAGAATGGATATGTAATGAGACCGAAACACGAATACAATTCTTCCTTCCATGTTTCGCAAATAGTGATTTGATAAGGTTTAATCCTGATCTAAAGGTAGGAGAATTTATTGGAGCCATTTTCATAGAGTTTCCGGGCGATGCTCTATTCAAAATTGCAAAAGCGGAAAAGGAGCGTATTGATGGCACTCTGGCGCAGGGGCTTACAACATATAGAAGCGGAATCTCTCGCCAAATTGCTATAGGAGTGGGCTTGGTTTTGCTCTTTCTTGTGATAGCTGGTGTGGCGTTATGGTTGGTATTAAAACTGTGGTTACAGCGCCCTATGCACAATGTGATAAGTAAACTTGCGGAAGGCGCTTCTGATATTACAAAGGTTTCAGAAAGTCTTAAAGATGCAAGTCATCATTTGGCGGATGGCTCTGCAAATCAAGCAGCTAGTCTGGAAGAAACATCGGCCTCTCTGGAAGAAATGTCGGCTATGACAAAACAAAATGCCGAACACGCTCAGGAGGCAACAAGGCTGATGGCAGCAACAAAGAGCGGTGTTGATACAGGAGTTGAAGCAATGAAGAGGATGAATGAGACGATTTCGGAGATAAAGAATTCTTCTGCTGAAATGGCGAAAATTATAAAAACTATAGATGAGATAGCTTTTCAAACCAATTTATTGGCACTTAATGCAGCGGTTGAAGCAGCAAGAGCAGGAGAGGCTGGCAAAGGCTTTGCGGTTGTGGCAGAAGAAGTGCGTAATCTTGCCAGACGTAGCGCCGAAGCTGCAAAAATAACTTCCGAAATGATCGCAAACTCTCAAAAGAAGGCTGATGCAGGAGTTGCTGTTTCTGCGGAAGTTGCAGAAATTTTAAAAGGCATTCAGGAAAATGCAAATAAAGTTAGCACCTTGATTGCCGAAATTAGTTCTGCTTCTAAGGAGCAATCACAGGGCATAGAACAAATTGCAACTGCTATGGCTGGTATGAACAAAGTGGTACAGGAAAACGCCAGCGATTCTCAGAACGTCTCGCAAACATCATCAGATCTTACTACTCAAGCACAGTCGCTATATCAAACTATAGATATCCTGCAATCTATGATGGAAGCTACAACAAAGAATTATAATATGATCAAAGAAGCAAAGCCCCTTCAAAGATTGGAAGCAAAAGCAAGTTAGCCTTACTAGACAAGTCCTTTTTCAACAAGTTCGGAGAAAGCTGCAAGAGTTTTATCAGTGGGCTTTTCGCTGTGAGCCCATTTTATGAGATTTATTATGCCTTGCTCAAGAGAAGTTTTTGGCTCAAAATTGAGCAGCTTTTTCGCAAGGCTAATATCAGCAGTGCAATGGCGGATATCGCCCTTCCTGAACTTTCCGGTAATATTAGGAGCAAGCTTTGGATTTAACATTTCGCAAAGCTTTTTGGCAAGTTCGCCAATTTTGGTGCCTGTGCCAGAGCCGATATTAATTTTTACCCCATGCACATCTGAAAAAAGAGCCTGCCTGATAGCAAAAGCCACATCACGCACGTAAATAAAATCTCTTGTTTGATTGCCATCTTCATAAATTTGTGGCGGATTTCCATTGAGTATCTGCGAAAGGAAAATAGCTAACACCCCCGTATATGGATTGTTAAGCGATTGCCTCTCCCCATATACATTAAAGAAACGCAAAGAGAGCGCCGGGATGTTGTATAAAAAATCCAAATTCAAAATTAAATCTTCCTGCATTCTCTTTGTTAAAGCATAAACGCTCTTTCCATTAAGCTGGGCATCTTCATCAATAGGAATGTTTTCTAAAACTTCACCCGTTGTAGGATCGCAAAGCTCCCAGCCTTTTTTGATAATATCATCATTGGTTCTAGTAGGAGGTCTGATCAATGCGCCATCCGATCTTCTTTTATAGAGCCCCTCCCCATACTCAGTCATAGAGCCAGTAACAACAACCTTTTTCACATTGTGTTTTTGCTTAATAAGCAATTCACAAAGCACTGCGGTTCCATTAACATTAACATCGCAATAGTGTTGAACTTCGTAGTTGGATTGCGCAACACCAACCGCAGAAGCAAGATGCACTATGTAATCGGCATCTTTTATTACTTTAGCAAGAGCATCAGAATCACGCACATCGCCAATGATTAGTTCTGCCCGTTTATCCAGATAAGCTGGCGCCTTCCTATCGGGATGCACCTGCTCTGCTAAATTATCAAAAACCAAAACTTCACAGCCATTATTCAGCAATTCTTCTGCCAGGAAACTTCCTATGAAGCCAGCACCGCCTGTTATTAAGCAACGCATAAAATATCCTTTCTAATGTTCTCTTTTAAAGAAAACTTCAATAATATGCTCTTCATTTGCTAACTCTGGATTAAAAAACTCTTTTGGCACATCCTTGTTTCCAAGAAAAGTCCAATGAGTGTTGTTATGAAGTATATTTTCGGGATTTTCCACCTGCCCTTGAAGCACTTTAACCTCAATAGGAACATAACGAGATGTCCCATCGAAAATTTCTACAAATACTAATCCTATCCCACCGTATCCGAATGTTTTTAATATAATACTTTTTACTTCCTTCCCATCATTCTCCATAACTATGTTTCTATAATAATAGGGCACTTCAGCATGATTTGCAGCGTGAGGCTTCGGCGCACCCATAGCGATCTCTTTTGAAAAACGCTCTCCCTTAACCATCAGATTAACCTGCTGTGAGCCATAATAGTCAGGCAAAAAGAAACGCATCCTAACAAGAACATACCTACCTTTTGGTGCAGAGAATATCCTCTTTAAAAATTTTAAATCAGAAAGAATTTTATCAAAATAATTATCAGTGTTAATAGGAACAATCCCCTGCCTTACTTTTTTCCATTCATCAGCAAATTTTTTCTTTAGGTCTAAAAATTCTCCACGCAAGTTATTAAATGCAGCAAGAAGAGCCTTTTTATTCAGCAGCCCATCCCTATAGCTTTTCTCCCATTGAGCCTTTAAGAAATGCAACTTAATAAATGCTAACTCTTTTTCTATTAAAAGCGCATTTTGCCGCAAAATGGTTGCTGATTGCGAATTTTTTGCTTTTTTCTCATAAAGGCGTATTGCCCGATGCGCTATTTGCAATGCAACTTTTCTCTCCTGAACGTAGGGAGTTGGATTATCCACAAATTGTCCAACTTCATAAAACAAGCGCTGTTGCATTTTGTGAAAAAGGATTAATGAATTGATTAGCAATTTGTCATTTATTCTTAACACAGCGCTATATATCTTTTGCATTAAATTTTCATAATCCTGCACAACTTGTAAATTATTCCATAACTTGCCTGCAAAGGCTATTATCGGCAAGCTACTCTGCACAAATATATTTTCTTTTTCCCATATTGTTAGCAGTGCGCCCTGCGGTGCATACGGCAAAGCGCTCCTTGTAAAGGTCTCAATACTTTGAGAGCTTGAGTAATCAGATGGGCATATAATAAATGGTATCTTATGTTTATGATAAAAAGCCAGCTTATTTTCATAAAGCCGCCAGCCAAAATGAGTATGTGGAATATCAACAAGTGGCTCGTAATGCCAGCTGCACATAGTAATGTCTTCTGGGATCATACCAAGAGCCTCTGGCAAAAATTCAAACATATCATCCCACATCATCAACTTCTTCCCAAGAGCACCCAAAATTTCTCCCATACGAATAATGTGGTTTGCCCAAACCTTCCCAAGCGAGCCTTCCTTCATAGCTTTATTGCAGAGCTCACAGAAACCGAAATCCCACGTCTCATCCTGCCCAATATGAAAATATTTTCCAGAAAACACCTGACAAAGCTCTTTAAAATATCTTTCAAAAAACTCATAAGTGCCTTCCTGTTGAGGGCAAAATGCAGTATGGCGATGTATGCCCCAGCGTCCTTTCCTATTATCTCTTAACTCTGAATATTTTGCCAGTTGAGGAAATCGCAAAAATCTTTCTGTATGTCCCAGTGTGGAAACAACGGGGATCACATTCATTTTCCTTTTAGCGGCTTCTTTAACTATCTGCTCCATATCTCTTAATGAATAACTTTCATCATCAGTTGGATATGGATAAGACTGTGTTTTGATTCTATCTTCAAGATATAGAACCAAGGTGTTGAACCCCCAATCTGATGCAAAACCTATGATATTTTTTATTTCAGGAAGCGGCTCTTTTTGGCGGGCAAGGTCAAGTTGAACTGCTCTTATTTTAAACGGACTAATTTTCATCTAATTCTTATATCTTAAAACAATCTTTAAATTCTCCTCTAATTGTATGTAAAAAAACAAATTAGTATAGCAAAAATTATTTTACTTTTTTTAAAAGAAGATCGTGCTGATTAGCAAAGCCCCCTGTGAACTCTGTGGTGATCCTTCCGTCCTCTGGCTTTTTAAGTTTTTCCTGATTTAACTTGGCTTACGATTTTTAACCACAGAGAACTTGAGAGTTCACAGAAAAGAAAAAAATTATAAAGCTGATTGGCTATCGCAATGCTTTCTGGTTATGCTCTCTCTTACTCCCTTCCTCTGTGGTTTTCTATGTGAAGCTCTCATGTCCTCTATGGTGATCTTTTCATCCTCTGATTTTTTAAGTTTTTCCCCGATTTATCTAGAGCTTCTATTCCCTTATATCCTGCACGACCAGTTCAATAGCTTCTTCGCCAAAAAAATAATTACGCTGGATGTGAAAAGCTATATCAAATTTATTCTTGGGTATTTCAACTTCTGCCATATTAAAACCGATTGCTGAAAAATTTCTGCCACCAGTAGAGATATTAAACCTTAGATGCTTCTTCCACACAACTTTAGGATAACCTATTAGCCTTACATCTCTCATCGCAAAAGTGGGCTGTGGATTCTTTTGTCCGAAGGGATGCATTGCTTCAATTACATCCATAAATTCTTTTGTAATATCTCCCGGATCAAGCCACGCGCATATCTTTTGTGGAGCAATTACTTCTATTTTTTGCAAAGCCAGATTGCTTTCCTTCTTGAAAGCCTCTATGAAGCTAGGGATTTCTTCAGGGAAAAGCTCTATACCAGCAGCCATGTCGTGTCCGCCAAAATCCAGCAAATGTTTGCTGCAATTTTGCAGGAGCTCCAGGATATTTATACCTTCAATGCTTCTGCAGGAGCCACGTCCTTTACCATCTTCATCAAAGCCTATTACCACAGCGGGTCTTTTATATTTTTGAACTATTCTTGAAGCCACAATACCGATTACGCCAAGGTGCCAATGTTTTTTGTGCACAACGAGTCCTGCAAGATAATCAGGTTTAAAATATGCATCTATTTGCGTTGAGGCATCTGCAAAGATATTGTTTTCTATTATCTGCCTTTCTCTATTTGCGGCATCAAGTTTAAGCGCAAGCTCTTGAGCTCTTGTTCTATCTTCCGTAAGCAGCAATTCAAGCGCAATTTCAGAGTTGCCCATTCTGCCAACAGCATTTATTCTTGGGGCAATAATAAAAGCTATGTGCGAGGTATCTATCTTTTTTCCATTGCCGTAATAGCCAGCAACTTTAAGTAGCTCCTGCAACCCGATGCTTGCTGTTTTATTTAACTCTTCAAGCCCGGCTTTAACAAGGATGCGGTTCTCGTGTTTTAAAGGCATAATATCTGCAACAGTTCCTATCGCAACAAGATCCAGATATTTACGCAAATCAAGGTTATAAGCCTCTTTTATTTTTTTCTCTCTACCTATTTTTAACAAGGCATGAGCCAGCTTGAAAGCAACGCCAACTCCCGCAAGCATTTTTTCTGATGTTGTGCCGCCAAGCTTTGGATTAACCAGTGCGAAGGCTGGTGAGAGTGTGCCGCTAATTTCATGGTGATCTGTCACCAAAACATCCATCCCTTTTTCCTGGGCCAGCTTTACCGCTTCGGAAGAGCACGTTCCGCAATCCACAGTGATAATCAATGAGGTCTCTGGCGCAATTTTTATGGCGCGCTCAAGAGCTTCGGTGCTTAGACCGTAGCCCTCTATCTGCCTTAGAGGCAGGCAGGGTGTAACATTCGTTGCTCCAAGCTGGTTAAGCACTTTAACCAGTAGTGCGGTGCTCACAACGCCATCAACATCATAATCGCCAAAAACAATGATGGCTTCTTTTGCCTTTATAGCCTTCCATATCCGCTCCGCAGCTGGAATCATATTCTTCATTCGGAGTGGATCAGAAAGCTCTGCCAGGCGTGGTTTAAGAAAATGCTCCAGCTCTTCAGATGATTCAACACCAACTGCGCACAATGCAGCAATAGCTGGCGCTGGCAATCCCGTCTTTTCGGATAATGCCTTTATAAGATCGCCATTTAAAGTTATTTCCTGCCAGACTTTCAACGCTTCTTTTCTGAACCTGTGGCATTCTTATTTTTGGAATATAAAGCCATCATAACAGGTGTTGCTATAAATACGGTGGAATAGGTTCCAGCAATTATGCCAATAATGAAGATGAAGGCAAAATCGTGTATGGCGCCACCGCCAAAAATAAATAGTACAATGACAGCTATAAAGACTGTAAGAGATGTAATTATCGTGCGAGCAAGCGTTTCATTTATGCTTACATTACAAATCTCTTTGAATGGCAAGCCCGGCATAAACTTTAGTTTTTCTCTTATTCTATCAAAGATCACTATGGTATCATTCACAGAAAAACCTATGATAGTTAATAGCGCAGCAACAATGGTCATATCTATTTGTTTGCCTGCAAGGCAATATAACCCTGCGCTTACAAGCACATCGTGCAATAGCGCCACAACAGCTCCAGCAGCATAAGCAAACCGAAAGCGTATGGATATATACACAATCATCGCCACAAGCGAAAGTCCTATTGCCCAGAGTGCCTTCATAAACATTTCTGCACCTATCTGTGGACCAATATCTTCCTCACTCAAAAGCTGGAAGCCATTTTGCGAAAATTGTGCAAGCAATGCTTCTCTTGCTTTTTCGGCGTATCCCTGTGGAATGCGTATTTGAAGCGTCTCTTCTTTTCTATCAATCAACTTTTGATATTGAATGCTTGCCTGCGCAATGCCAGCTTTTGAAAGTGCTGAACGAATATCTTCAACATCCGCCTTTTTCTCAAAACTAAAGCTCAAAGCGGAGCCGCCTGTGAACTCTGTGCCTAGCACGCTGGAAGGATTGTTTATCCCTTTCCACACAGAATATCCCACAGAACCAAAAATTACTATCAAGGAAATTGTTATTGCTATTTTGGCTTTGCTGATGAAATCAAATTTCGTAGGTTTGATGATATTGAGCATTTTAAGCTGACTGATGGAAGTCTTCCTCGCAAGCAAATCAAAAATCATTTTAGTAACAACGAGCGCGCTATACATACTGACCATTATGCCAGCAGTGAGCGTTATGCCATATCCACGCACAGCGCCTGTCCCAAACGCAAATAGAATGATAGCGGAAATTATCGTTGTGATATTGGAGTCTAAAATCGTAATGAATGCCTTGTTGTAGCCAGCTTCAAGCGCAGCCGCAAAACGTTTTCCGATATTTTGCTCTTCACGAATACGCTCAAAAATAAGCACATTGGCATCAACTACCATTCCCAAGGTCAGCGCAATACCAGCTATGCCCGGCATCGTCAAAACAGGCAAACCAACCGATGAGGCACCTGCCGTTGCAGCCACTCCAGAAAATATGCCAAACACTCCAGCCGTAATAAGCATTCCCAGCGGCAGAAGAACCATGTTAAATAACAAACCAATGTTTGCCACCAAGCCAGCAAGCCAGTAGTATGCAAGCATAAAGATAACCACCAGCACACAACTTATTAGCGTGGCTCTTACACCGCTCTGGATAGTATCTTTGCCAAGCGTTGGATCCACCGTCCTTAAATCTATCACCTTAATCGGTGCAGGCATTGCACCAGCTCTTAAAACAATCATCAAATCCTGCGCCTCTTGCAAAGTGAAACTGCCTTCTATCATAGCGTTTCCACCATAAATTGGTGTTTTAATGAAAGGAGCTGAACGAAGGCGATTATCAAGAATTATAGCAAGAAAACGCTTACCTTCAGGACTCGGATTGCGAATACCGCCGGGAGCATGCTCTTCGGTAACTCTGGCAAACTCCCTTGTTCCTCTGCTATCAAATCGCATCGAAACATAAGGGCGCCCCACCGAATCAAAATCAACACTGGCACTCCTTATCCTATCGCCTTTTAGCGCAGGCTTCTGCTCAACAAAGTATGGAATATAAAACTTGTCTCTGCCTTCAATCCGCTCCTCCAACATAAAGCGATAGCGTGGTGGCGCATGAAAACGCGCAAGTTCTGCCCAGAACTCATCTGTTAAATTGGTTGAGGAAAGAGCCTTCTCATCACGAACATAAACTTCGCTTGATGTGCCATATTGCGAAGTGCGAGTGGCTATCTTAAAGCCGGGCGGTGCAATCCCTTTCTCAAAAAGCGCTCGTACCAGCTTGTTGTTTTCAGGATGCACCAGAGCAAACTCAAGATACGCCGCACGCTTTATAAGCTGCAAAGCACGTTCCCTATCCTTTTCTGAAAGACCGGGCAATTGCACAACTATCCGCGAATCCTTCTGTGGATAAATCTGCGGCTCAGCCAGCCCAAGACTATCAACTCTGCGGCGAATAATCTCCACCGCTTGAGCCTGCGCATGCCTTACCTCTTCAGGAAGCCTTGCCTTTATTTGCTCATCCGTGAGCTCTTTAGCTTCTTCCCTTAAAGTTTTTTCAAGCTGCTCACTATCAACCTCAACCACAAAACTACATCCACCTTTAAGATCAAGCCCAAGCTTGATCTTAGAAAACGGAATAATCTGATACAAGGACCAGACTGATAATCCAAATAGAACAATCCATTTTGCTATAGCATTTCTATCCATAGTGCTTACTCCTTCTTTGCCTCCTGCAACTCTTCATCCTTCTGAATAACCTGTGTTACGGCTGCCTTCAAAATTTCAAGCTTGGTGCTATCGGCTGTCTTAACCGTAAAGATATTGCCTTTAATGTTGGTAACCACTCCAACAATGCCTCCAGCACATATAACTTTATCCCCAGTTTTTATAGCTTCTATAAGACGCTTACGCTCTTTCTCTTTTCGCTGTTGAGGACGAATCAACATAAAATAAAATAGCGCCACCATCACTACAAGCCAAACAATCATTATCATTGGCGATTGCTGTTCTGCCGCGCCATTCGCCCCTGAAGGAGGCGACATCATTCCTATACATAAGGTTCCTAGATCTATTAACGAGTTTATCATTGCTACTCTTCCTTTCTTATTCTGTTATTATTTCCTTTTTGATTTGTTCACGAAAATCCCGGAATGTACCATTTTTTATGTGTTGCCTTATTTCAGCCATAAACTCCATATAGCGGTGGATATTGTGCAAGGTAAGCAACCTTGCGCCAAGAATTTCATCACAATTAAGTAAGTGCCGAATGTAGCTTCTTGTGAAATTTTTGCATGCAATGCAAGTGCAATCTTTCTCTATCGGTTCAAGGTCATCCTTCCACTTTGCCAACCTCACAATATATCTGCCCTGCCTTGTTATCGCGGAGCCATTCCGCGCAACTCGTGTTGGAATAACGCAATCAAACATATCAATACCTCTAGCCACTGCCTCAACAATTTGCCGCATATAGCCAACCCCCATCAGATAACGAGGCTTATCTTCTGGCAGATATTCAATTGAATTATCTATTGCTTTCATCATTAAATCTTCTGGCTCGCCAACACTTACGCCACCAATGGCAAAACCATCAAAAGCTAATTTGCTAATCTCTTGCGCACACATCTTACGCAGATCCTCAAACACACTCCCCTGCACAATGCCAAATAGCATCTGAGAAGGAGCTCTTTCTTCTTCTAAACAAATAGACGCCCATCGTAATGTTCTTTTTGCCGATTGACAAGCGTATTCATACGAACAAGGAAATGGCGCACACTCATCAAAAACCATAGCAATATCTGAACCTAAAGCCTTCTGTATCTGAATGGCTTCTCTTGGCCCTATAAAAAACTTCGTGCCATCCACATGCGAACTAAACTCAACACCATCATCACTAATTTTACGAATCGGCGCAAGACTGAACACCTGAAATCCGCCGCTATCTGTAAGAATAGGCTTCTGCCAGCCCATAAAATTGTGTAATCCTTTATGCAAAATAATAGTTTCAATGCCCGGCCGCACAAGCAAATGATAAGTGTTGCCAAGTATAATCTGCACACCTTCCTCTTCAAGTTCCTGAGGCAACATCGTCTTGACTGTTGCTTGTGTTCCAACTGGCATAAAAACAGGTGTTTCCACAATCCCATGTGCTGTATAAAGCCTGCCACACCGAGCACTGCTTGCCCTATCTTTAGCAATAACTTCAAATTGTTTAATACCAACTTCCATTTCAAATCTAAATCTTAATACATCAAAAATCTTCCATAATCTCCTCTTTAATAAACATCCCTGCTGTATAGATTTTTCACGCGCTTATGTCTACTCTTTTTTATAAAAAGAAAACCCCCATTGCTTTTTTAAAAAACATAGAGAAAAAATTACAATCTATCTTTTGCAATAATACTCATGAATACCACCCCTTAACTTTATTCTCTCTTCTGTGTTTTTCTTTCAAGCCATCCGTGTCCTCTGAGGTGAAAATCACATCCTCTGACTTCTTTAGTCTTTCCAGATTTAATTTGAGCAACGATTTTTTAACCACAGAGAACTTGGGAGCACAGAGTGGATCGAAAAATCTTTGGTTTACTAACCTCAATAATTTAAGCTTTAGCTTAAATTCTATTCCTTCTTCTGCATTCGTCTCTGTGGCCTCTGTGTGCTCTGTGATGAATTCTTTCGCCTTATGGCTTTTAAAGTTTTTTCCCAATTTAATTTGAGCAACGATTTTTTAACCACAGAAAGCTTTAGAGAGCACAGAGAAGAAAAAAATTAGAAAGCTGATTGGCTATTGCGATGCTTTCTGGTTATGCCCTGTTTTAATCCATTCCTCTGTGGTGAAATTTTTCGTTTTATGCGCTCTCAAATGTTCTGTGGTGAAACTTATTTTTCGTTTTATCTTTCAGAGAATTTTCCTGTTCAAGCACATCCGTCACCTGTAAGCCCAGAAACTATTTTATAGCTCTATTTTTGTGCAGGGCAAGTGCAAGGGATTGAATAAAGCTTTTCATTTTGCCAGCATCTATTGCTTTAATTAAGGCGCTGCCAACCACAACTGCATCCGCAAATTTTGACACAGCTCTAACCTGTGCAGCTTTAGATATGCCGAACCCAACCGCGACAGGTAGTTGAGTACACTTCTTAATTTTTTCTATATGGCTTTCCAGATCAGCGGCAATGCTGCGTCTTACGCCTGTAACCCCTTTGACCATAATGTAATAAACAAAGCCATCGGCTTCTTTTAAAATTTCTTTTGCCCTCTGAAGAGACGTTGTTGGGGCGATTAACTGGATGAGCACGAGATTGTTTTTCCGCAATTCCCTTCTTAATTCTCCTGCTTCCTCAAAGGGAATATCCACTGCAAGCACACCATCTGCGCCAGCTTTAGCGAGGTCTTTGCAGAGCATGGAAAAACCATAAGCGTAAAGAGGATTAGCATAACTAAAAAGGATGATGGGATTATCATATTTTTTCCTTACGCTGGCAATCAGTTTTAAAATTTCAGAGATGCAGCATCCCTCTTTAAGAGCCTTATAGCTTGCGGATTGTATCACAGGTCCATCAGCTGTCGGATCAGAAAAAGGCACACCCAGCTCAAGGATATCAAGTCCAGCATCAAATGCTTCTTGAATTATTTTTTTTGAAGAAGCCATATTTGGATAGCCCGCTGTGATATATCCAATAAGCGCTTTATTGCCTTCTTTCCTCAATTTTTCAAAAGTTGCCAGAATTCTATTCATTTAAAAAATCTCCTTTGTTTTCTTAATGAACTCTTTTTGTGTAGTTTTGCACTGTTTCTATATCTTTATCGCCTCTACCTGATAACGAAACTACCACCGTAATGGGTTTGCCTTTTTGATTTGTATGTTTTGCCAGTTTTTTTGCATAAGCAAGCGCATGACTACTTTCAAGAGCGGGGATAATGCCTTCATATTTGATCAAATCATAGAAGGCATCAACAGCCTCGTCATCAGTTATGCTTACATATTTAACTTTACCAGTTTCTGCCCAATAAGAATGCTCAGGTCCTACGCCGGGGTAATCAAGTCCTGCGCTTATAGAATGAGCATTTAATATCTGCCCATCTTCAGTTTGCAGGATGAAGGTTTTGCTTCCATGCAATATGCCGCATTTGCCTTTTGATATGCTGGCAGCATGTTTGCCTGTGCGTAAGCCAAGTCCTGCAGCTTCAACTCCTATGAGCTGGACTTTTTTATCACTAATAAAGGGATAAAATATCCCTGCTGAATTGCTGCCACCGCCAACACAGGCAATGACGATATTAGGCAACTTTTTTTCAACCTCAAGAAATTGTTTTTTTGTTTCTTTGCCAATTACGCTCTGGAAATCTCTGACAATAGTGGGATAAGGATGAGGTCCTGCAACCGAGCCGATCACATAGAAAGTATCATCCACTTTTTCAACCCAATGGCGTATAGCTTCGCTCATAGCATCTTTTAAAGTGGCAGTGCCGCTGGAAACAGGGTGAATGGTTGCTCCAAGCAATTTCATCCTTTTAACGTTTGGGGCTTGTCTTTTAATATCCTCGCAGCCCATAAAAATTTCGCATTCCAGTCCGAATAGAGCTGCTGCGGTGGCTGTGGCAACGCCGTGCTGTCCTGCGCCGGTTTCAGCCATAAGTTTTTTCTTTTTCATTCTGATGGCAAGAAGCGCTTGTCCTATTGTATTGTTTATTTTATGAGCGCCTGTGTGGTTTAAATCTTCGCGCTTTAGATATATCTTTATGCCATAATTTTCGGAAAGCCTTCTTGCAAAATAGAGAGGTGAAGGTCTTCCAACATAGGTTTTAAGAAGCACTTCAAACTCTTCAATAAACTGTTTGTCTTTTTTAAATTTATTATATGCAGCTTCTATTTCTGCCAGAATAGGCATTAAGGTTTCTGCCACGAACTGTCCACCATATTTCCCAAAATAGCCTTTAGCAAAACTCTTCTTCATTTATAATCTCCTTTGGGTTATTAAAGCTATAACTTTTTTGCAAGCTCTACAAATTTTTTTACCTTTACTTCATCTTTTTTTCCCGGTTCAATTTCCACGCCGGTTGAAACATCAACACCTACGGGCCTCACTTTTGCTATTGCTTTCTGCAGATTTTCACAGTTCAGTCCACCTGAAAGCATTACTGGAAATTTTTTAGCAAGCTGTGCAGCTTTTTGCCAGTTGCAGGGCACACCTGAGCCACCGTAGCTATCTTTTACAAAGGAATCCAGCAGATAGCGGTCGGCATTCCATTGTTTGGCTGAGAATGAGATTACTTTTTCATCCTCACTATTTAAGCGAATTGCGCGCCAGAGGTTCACTGGCATCTTTTTAAATTCATCGGGGATCTCATCGCCATGGAGTTGCGCCACATCAAGATAACAATGGTCTGCAATTTTGATGACATCTTCTTTGCTCTTATTTACAAACACACCAACCAGTTTGATTTTTCCCCTTATATCTTTTGCGATGTGATGTGCCACATCTGGCAGGATAAATCTTGGCGATTTTTCATAAAAAACGAAGCCAATATAATCTGCTCCTGCTTCTATAGCGCAAATGGCGTCCTTTAGATTGGTTATTCCACAAATTTTTACTTCCATTAGAAATTCCATTCAGAAATTTAATTTGTTAGGCTCTTGATAGAAAGTTTTTGTAATAAACTCTAGCTTTGTGGTAGTGGGATGCGAGTCCGGGGTTGAACTAGATTTTTGAGAGATCTTTCTATATCTGGGCTTCTCAAGAGAGTTTCTCCTATCAGAAAGCCTTTGTATCCAGCTGATTGGAGCAGCTCCAAATCGGATTTGGTTTTTATTCCACTTTCCGATATGGCTATCCGATCTGGCGGCAGATGCTCTGCTATTTCCAGTGAAGTTTCTAAAGAGGTTGTCAATGTGCGCAAATCCCGATTGTTCACTCCGATGATTGCCTGATTTAGAGGCAACATCATTTCCAGTTCTTCCAGTGAGTGAATTTCTATAATAACTTCCAATCCTATGGCTATAGCTATAAGATATAGGTTGCGTAGTTCTGAAAAAGGGAGAGCCGCCGCAATAAGCAGTACAACATCTGCACCTATGACAGCGGATTCGTAGATTTGATATGGCACACTCAAAAAATCCTTTCTTAAAATTGGAAGGTTCACTGCCTGACGCACTGTCTTTAAATCTTCGGCTGAACCTAAAAAAAAGTTTGGTTCTGTAAGAACGGAGATTCCTATTGCTCCACCAAGAACATAGAGTTGAGCTATCTTTGCAGGGTCGTAATCTTCCATAATCACTCCAGCAGAGGGACTCGCCTTTTTTACTTCCGCTATAATATTCATAGAAGGCTCTGATGCCCATCGTTTCAGGATGGTTTCTACCAAACTTGGGCGGTAACGATTGCTCAAAGCGGAAGCCATTTCCTGCATTTTTTCTAAAGGAATTATAGCTTGTTGTTCCTCTGCTTCTTGCCTGCGTTTGGCTATAGCTTTCTGTAAAAAATCGTCCATAGGCATACACAAAAATAGCGATTACTTTTGAAGAAAAAATTATGTCAGATTTCATTTGAGATTTCAATCAATTTGTTAAGAGCCATTAAGGCGCTGCCGCTTTCTATTGCATTTAGAGCCACATTATATGCTGATTCAAAAGTTTTAGCTTTGCCTCCAACAATTATAGCAGCAGCCGCATTTATCAAGGCTATCTTTTGCTGCGGACCTTTATTTGTGCCATCAAGTATGCTCTTTAAAATTTTTGCATTCGTTTTTGCATCACCACCTTTGATATCGGCAAGAGTATAAAAGCTTTCAATATAAGGTAGCGGATTAAAATCATAGGTTTTAATTTCGCCATTTTCAGTTAGTTCAGTGATACGTGTGGTTGTGGTTATAGTGATTTCATCCATTCCATCATTACCGTGAACAATTAAGGCTCTTCTGCTGCCAAGCTGTTGCAAAACATAGGCAAAAGCTTCTGTAAGTTCTGGGGCGAATACACCAAGCAGTTGTGCTCTTGCGCCAGCTGGATTGGTGAGCGGGCCAAGCATATTAAATATGGTTCTTACACCAAGCTCTCTTCTTACAGGCGCAGCATGTTTCATAGCGGGATGAAGCTTTGGCGCAAAAAGGAAACCTATACCAACTTCTCTGATGCAATCTTCAACTTTCTCTGGCTCTATATTTATATTAACGCCAAGTTCTGCTAGCACATCTGCTGAGCCGCAGCCGCTACTTACGGCTTTATTGCCATGCTTGGCAACTTTTATGCCAGCGCCTACAGCTATGAAGGCTGCCGTGGTTGAAATATTGAATGTGCCAAGTCCATCGCCACCTGTGCCGCAAGTATCAATTACGGGAGCAGCTGCTACATCAATTTTTATAGAATGCCGCCTCATTGAAAGAGCTGCTGTGGCTATTTCCTGGGGTGTCTCGCTCTTTAACCTCAATGCCACGAGAAATGCTGCTATTTGCGCTGGCGAGAGTTTACCTTCCATTATGCAATCAAAAGCATCTGTCATATCGCTTTCGGATAAGTTTCTACCTGCCATCAGTTGCTTAAGAATGTATGAATAATCAAACATTGTTATCTCCTAATCTGAATTTTTTATTAGAGCTGCTATTTCTAAAAAATTTCTTAAAAGCCTCTTCCCGCAAGGTGTCAAAACCGATTCAGGATGAAACTGAACACCAAAAGTTTTGTGCCGCTTGTGATGTATTCCCATAATTTCACCATCATCAGTTTCAGCATCAATAACCAGCTCTTCCGGCAATGTTTCCCGTAATATGGCAAGCGAATGATATCTACCTGCAACAAACGGCAATTTAATGCCTTTATATAAAGGAGACGAGTTGTGTTTAATTAGCGAAGTTTTTCCATGCATAACGGATTTTGCTTTTTCCACTTTTGCACCAAAAGCCACACCTATCGCCTGATGCCCCAGGCAAACTCCAAGCAATGGAATTTTACCAGAAGCCTGTCTGATAAGCTCTATTGATATTCCGGCTTTTTCCGGTGTGCAAGGACCAGGTGAAATAATTATAGCCAAAGGCTGTAAATCAAAAACTTCTTCCAATTTTATTTCGTCATTTCTCTTGACGATAATATTGTCATACATAGTTCCAATAAAATGGACAAGGTTGTAGGTAAACGAATCATAATTATCTATTACAAGTATCATCGTATCTCCTTAATCTAATTCAAAATTTTTTGCCGCCAGCTCCACTGCTGATTGCATTCCACGCGCTTTGTGGCAAGTTTCGTCGTATTCGTTCTCTGGTATAGAGTTGTAAACAATTCCAGCTCCAGCCTGGACGGCAATTTCGCCATCCCTTATTTCCAATGTTCTGATAGTGATTGCCATATCCATGCTGCCATCATAGCCAATGTAGCCTATTGCCCCACCATAAATACCACGTGGCTGCTTCTCAAGCTCATTTATAATTTCCATAGCTCTAATCTTAGGTGCTCCAGTCAAAGTGCCGGCAGGAAATGTGGCTTTTAACAGATCAATGGCATCCTTATCTTTCTGCAATATGCCCTCTATATGCGAAACTATATGCATCACATGGCTATAGCGCTCTATTGTCATATAATCCCGCACCTGCACGCTGCCTGTTTCGGCAACTCTGCCAACGTCATTACGCCCAAGATCAACCAGCATAACATGCTCTGCTTTTTCCTTTTCATCAGAAAGCAATTCATCGGCAAGTTCTCTATCTGCTTGTTCTGTTAAGCCACGCCTTCTTGTACCGGCAATAGGACGCAACTCTATTTTTGAACCGGTAAGTCTCACCATAATTTCTGGTGATGAACCTACAATTGCTTCATCACCTATTTTTAAGAAATATAAGTATGGCGAAGGATTTAAGAAGCGTAAAGCGCGATACAACTGGAAGGGCGGCACTTTACAGGTTGTGGAAAAGCGCTGACTCAACACAACCTGAATAATATCGCCATCTATAATGTATTCCTTTGCCTTTCTTACAGCCTGCAAGAAATCCTCTTTGGAAATGTTACTCTTAAATAGGGGGGCTGATTGCGGTTTAATAAAAGGCTCGTGTGGCGGCTGCGCAAGCAAGGTATTTTCAATTCCAGCAATATCTTGCATCGCTTTTTCGTAAGCAACTTCAGGATTATTGCCAGGAAAAGTTGCGCATACTATCGTTATTGAGTGTTTCACATTATCAAAAACGATCAGGTGTTTGGCTTCCAGAAACTTACTTACTGGCGCGATTTTTTCTGAACTCTTTGGTGGAGGAAGCTTTTCAAAATCGCATATAGCCTCGTATGCAAGAAAGCCAACTGCCCCACCTATGAAGCGTGGCAAGCCCGGGATGCTGGCAACTTTGTTATTTTTATATATTTTCCGCAGGATGGAAGGCATTAAATCTTTATCCTGAGCTGGATGTTTTATTTCAAGCAACAGTTCAGGCTCAATGCCGATAAAGGAATATCTGCCCCATTTTTCGCCACCTTCAATACTTTCCAACAAGAACACATTTTTTTTATTCAAGAAGCGTTTTAGGACAGATACAGGAGTTTCCAGATCAGCCATTACGTCTTTACAGACAGGGATAACGTTATATTCCCTTGCAAGCTCTTTATAAGTTTTTAGATTTGGTTTCATAGGTTTCTATTAATAGAAACATTTTTTTTATTGTCAAATAGTTTTTTTTGCTAATACTTAAAAAATCCCTCGTGGCGATCTTATTACTCTATGTTTTTTTAGTCTTTCCAAATTCAATTTGAGTACGATTTTTTTACCACAAAGCACACGGCAAGGAAGAATAAACATAATACTCATTGCCATAAATAATCTACAGGTGGGGGCAACATATCCTGCTTTATCTCACACCATCTTGTTCTTTTAATAGAATTGAAAGATATGCAGGATTTATGTTGATTGTTAATAAATCCTGCTGGCTGGTAAAATTCTTAAAGAAAAAAATTAAAGAATTACTTCTTGCCAAAACGTTTCTGCCACTCCTTCTTCATACGTTTCATCTCTTGATTTAACATTATCTTCTTGCCCGGGCACTTCTTTGCACTATCCATCAGCCAATTCCCCTTGTTGTCCCGTAAAATCGGTTGACGCTTTTCTACCGATGGTGGTTCTATAATACGCGTTGGTTTTTCAGCATACCAATATGCAACAGAAGAATACTCGTTAGCTAGATGGTTGCCATGCCCATGCTCAATAGTAACTTTCAACTCTTTGGTGAAATAAACAGGATTTTCGATATGGAACACGTAACTTGTCTGATAGCCACCTACTGACCATGGAGCAGCCTTAGCCCTCATCTCGGGAATATGTTTTATAGTGTTGCCTTCAAAAATTGATGAGCCATTTCGTAAAAAAGCATTATCCTGCATTCCCCATCCCTGATTAAAATAATCTTCACTCCCTGTTCCGTGTAGGTCTGGCGGCCATTTATAGCCATCCACCCATATCATATCGTCGCCTTCACCCCACCAATCACCTTTAAAATTTGTAACACTTAAATTGCAACCTATATAATGCCCTTTGCCTTTTGTCTCCAAAATAACATAATTATTCTTCCATGCATCTTTCCCTTTATTCACAACGTTTGCAAGTTCTGAACCTATCTTATTTGAATTTATCTCAGGTGCCCACCCGGAAAAAGGGAATGCTCTTCTAAATTCAGCATGGAAATACCCCATATCTTCTAATGGCTTATCATAGAGTTCGTAATCAATATAAAAGTACTGGCGGTGAGGAGACTTACTTTCATTTATTAACTCAATCAACGCCCGTTCTTTAAACGGCATTGGCACATAACAGTTCAATGCACAACCTGTTTCAAAGCAATTATTGGTGGCAGTTGAAGCAGAGAAAAGAAACGATTGGAAAGAGTTCACAATTGTGTGCCCCAAACAAAAGAAATCACCAAGCGGCACTTTTACACTAGGATACAGGGCATTATCCCACGTAAATTGCAAAAGGCAGTTACGATAATTACAACCTTGTGTCATCCATATATGCTTTATTGCACCAGGTCCCTTTATATCAGCCAATACGCGCTTTTCTCCCGACTCAATAATCCAGTAATCATTATTTCTACCAGTCACATCATAAGAAGATATACGTCTTGTCCTAACATTTTTTATTTTTGGGAGGGAATTGAACATAATGTATAGTTATTGTTAAATTAACACTTCATAAGGAAACGCTATAATCATTGTACAAGAAAAAGCTGGTAATTCCTTACACATAAAAATTTCTTTGCCTAGTTTTTCTTTATTATAGAAATAAATTTTTGATAGGCTCTGTTCCACTCTTCAATGTTTTGCGGCTTATAGGAAGTTATAGGAAACGCTTTCTTAACTATAGGCATAGCCTCATGCAAAGAAGAAATTATGCCACAGCCGATTGCTTGCACCATAAGGTTGCCAACAGCAGTTGCCTCTACTGGACCTGCG
>CAZBHO010000004.1:69353-79357 GCA_964491945.1 uncultured Verrucomicrobiota bacterium
CAAGTGCATTGGCAGTGAATTGATTGAGCATCTCGTTACGTGAGCCGCCACCAACGATATGCACAACTTTTGTCGGTTTCTTGCATACATTCACTATATCCTCATTCACAGCCCTGTATTTCAATGCAAGGCTTTCATACACCACACGTAAAAAGCTGCCTCTTGTCTTTGGAGCTTCTTGCCCTGTTTGTCTGCAAAACTCTTTAATAGCTTCTTCCATATTAGATGGGTTATAAAACATAGGGCAATCTGGATCTATAAAAGCGGCAAAAGGTTGTGCAGCAGCTGCAAGTTGATAGAGTTCATTCCACTCTATTTCCTTGCCATCCTGATCGCGCCAGACTCTTCGCAATTCGTGAATCAGCCAGCTTCCCATACAATTTTTTAAGAAACGGATGTTGCCTATGCCACCTTCGTTGCTTATATTGGCAGCCATAGCCTCGCTATTTGTAATAGGCTCTGGCAGCAATTTGCCAACAAGCGACCATGTGCCAGAACTTATAATCAACGCTTCATCAGGAATATCCACAGGCGCGGCGGCAAAAGCGCTGGCGGTATCGTGCGAGCCAACCGAATATAAAGCCGCTGGATTAATGCCCACCTTTTTTGCAATTGTTTCATCCAGAGTGCCAACTTGAACCCCAGGTGGGACTATCTCTGGCAAAATCTCTTTAGGAATGCCAAGTGCGGTCAAAATCGCTTCACTCCACTCCTTTTTTCCTGCATCCATAAGTTGCGTTACGCTTGCCCACGTGGAATCCACCTTAAAGCCAGCGCCCAGATAATAATAAAACAGAGCTGGAACCGGTAAAAATTTATAGGTTAAATCAAGGAGCTCTTTTCTATTTTGTACAAACCAGAGAAGCTGATTGCTGACATTAAATGGCTGAAAATGTATTCCTGTAATAGTATAAATCTTTTCTGCCGAGATGCGTTTTTTTACCTCTTCCACCATATTGTCAAGCCTGTGATCCCTATAAGCATACATTTTGCCCAGTATATCTCCATATTGATTTATAAACATCCCATCTGCTCCCCATGTGTCTATGCCAATACCATCAAGCACTTTGCCTATTTGGCGCCTATAAGCATTCAAGCCTGCAATAATTTCATTATAAATAAGTGTATCATCCCAATACATTTTCTCTGTGCGAGTGGTATTCCCTGATGGCAAAAAGAAAGACACACATTCATGCGAAAACCTATGAATCTCCTGCATTGAAAAAGCGCCTTTCTCAAAAATGCCAGCAAAACATTTGCCGCCCGAAGCGCCAAGATCTATTGCAAACAATTTAGCATTTTTCATAGCAGACCTCCTTTTTATCGCATCTCTTGTCCACCTGTTACATTGATTGCCTGACCTGTCATATACGATGAGAGGTCAGATGCAAGGAACAGCACCACTTTACACACATCATCATAAGTGCATGGACGTTTCATAGGCACCTGATCAATGTATTTTCTCCGAACTTCTTCTTCAGTAATGCCCTGATTTTGTGCATACTGTTTAAAAAGGCTGTTAACCCATAAAGGCGAATCAAGCAAGTTGCCCGGACAAACTGCATTAACCCTTACACCAAGTTCTGCCATTTCAAGTGCGGCGCTCTGGACAAGCCCTATGCCACCAAATTTTGAAGCGGCATATGCAGAATTTTTAAATGAGCCCTTCTTGCCAGATTTAGAATTGATTTGGATGAAAGAACCTTTCTTTTGTTTAACCATTATAGGCAGGCAGTGCTTCATACATATCATTTGTCCAACAAGATTAACTTCTATAACCTTCCGCCATTTTGACACATCAAAATCTGTTATAGGTCCAGAGATAAGTATTCCTGCATTTGCCACAAAAACATCTATGCCGTCCCAGCTGTTAACTGCTTCAGCGCATAATTTTTTTACATCTTCTTCATTTGTGACATCGCATTTTATGCCTTTAATCTTTTCACCAAAATTGCTTTTTAGTTTTGCAACGGTTTCATTAATTTGCTGTTCAGCAATATCGGCAATAAGCGTGAAACATTCCTCTTTTAAAAAGCATTCCGCCAGAGCTAGCCCCAGCCCTTGTGCACCGCCTGTAATTACAACTCTTTTTCCTTTCAAAGAAAGTTCCATAAATAGCCTCCTTTTCTATTGGATATTTAATATGTAAACAGTGTGTTTGTCCATGCTTTTTTACCCTTAAAATCTTCTATCTCAATATAAAAATATCGCCAATCATCCATTCGCTCAGGAAGCTTAAATTCAAATTCACAAATGGGCTTTCTGCTACTCGCCTTATGACGAGCACCATACGAGCCATAACCCACCAACCTTGCATATTGCACACCAGAAGTTTCTGCATAGATAACCTTCCCATCAAATTCCAGTTTTTTAAAAGATGGACCACAGCTTGAAAAAAATTGCCCATTTTTGATGGCTTGCAGAATTGTTCGCATGGAGCAGTTCTTTGCCTGCACCATAATCCAACCACCATTCCACAAAGGATGTTCTTGCCTTATATGAGCATCATCAGCAGCAAAACCAAGATATTGATTGTTTCTTGTTAGCATCATATTCCAATAAGTCATTCCATCTGATTTACCGTTTAGCCAACCGCAAACGTGGTTATATATCTCCACGCCATCAAAATCAAATCTAAACAAATCATCCTGTGAGTTGCCACACCAGCCCGGATGTGCAAGAATGGTAATAGCACCTTGCTCCTTAGCTTTCAAGAATGCCTGCTTTAGCCCCATCTCTCTGCGAATCCCTTCAAATGTGCCAAGACAAACTATATGATACATTGAGCCACTATCCTTCAATATCCCATCAAGCTCAATGCCATCAAGCCATAAAATAGGGTACTTTGCTTTATCTGCCTTCACATTAGAAGTCACCCAGTGGTCCGTACGAAACAAAAAATCATAGCCTTTATCCGCGTATTTCTTTGCCAGTTCAGCAAAATCCAATCCACCATCAGATTTAGTGCTGTGAATATGAGTGTTGCCTTTAAGCCATTTTGTTTGCTTTGAATATCTAAATTGCATTTTATATTTCCTATTTGTAGAGTTAAAGCTTATTCAAAAATCCTTTACTACTAAAAAAACACATACAGGCTTGTGTAATAACAGAGTATATTTCTCTGATCAAGTGGCAAGTAGGATCAACTGAAAAATTACTTAAAAAAATCCCTGTCTACTCATCAAGAAAAGTTCATCAGCATAACCACATCAAGTTCAACTAATAGACTGCTTTTTTAAAGAGATTTTTTCAAAAGAGAACATAGCAATTTTTCCTATATTTCTTTGTGGAGCTCTCTTATGCTCTGTGTGTTGTGTACTGCTTTCCGATACTCTTTATTTTATATTTATGCGGTGCTGTTAATGTGCTTTTTTCTTTTCTATTCTCATATTTGTGCTAAAAGTTAATGGAAAAGAATTTTTTTTTGAAAGGAGGCTATATGGCAAACGTAAAAATCGGTATCATAGGTGGCTCTGGAATGGATGAAAAATTAAAACTCAAGGATGTTAAAGCTCTTAAAATGCATTCGCCATTTGGGGCACCATCTGATCTTTTTTATTCAGGTAAATTTGATAATACCGATGTAATTCTTTTGGCAAGGCACGGAGCACAGCATAGAATCCCGCCATCACAAGTGAACTTTAGGGCAAATATATGGTGCTTTAAGGAACTGGGGGTGAAACACATTATAGCCACAACAGCTTGCGGCAGCTTGCGTGAAGAAATTGCTCCTGGTCATCTCGTTTTTATTGATCAATTTATAGATAGAACTTATAGAAGAGAAGCCTCATTCTACACAGGCATGCAGGTTTGCCATATTCCTATGCGTGAACCATTCTGCACGAATTTACGAAATCTCTTTATAGAGGCTGCAGAAAAGATCAAGGTGCCATATCACAAAAAAGGCACTATGGTGACAATAGAAGGACCACGCTTTTCAACAAGGGCAGAAAGCCTTATGTTCAGGCAATGGGGTGGAGATGTTATAAATATGACCACGGTGCCTGAAGTTGTTCTGGCAAGAGAAGCAGGTATATGCTATGCCGCAATAGCAATGAGCACCGATTATGATTGCTGGCATGAATCAAAGGAGCCAGTTACCTTACAAATGGTGCTTGAAACTATGGAAAAGAACGCTAACAACGTGCTTGGCATACTGAAGGAAGTTTTACCAAAAATTTCAAACTGGCAATGTCACTGTCAGGAAGATATAAAAACAGCCGTTTTTTAAACTGGCTTATGAGAAGTTGAGGATTTGTTTGGATTAGACTATCTTTTTGTGGGTTAGGATAATGATAGTTATTATGGCAAGGAGGGCAAGGCAGTTGGCTATTGCCAGAAATGCTATGACATTGAAAATTGTGTTGTGCAATAGAGATGTGGTAAGTCCAAAAATTGCTCCAGCACCAAGCAGGATGGGCACTATAGCAAATCGGTGTTGAGCCAGCTCAAAATTCATCAGTATGAAAGTGGCCGCCAGTGGTGCCATAGCCCAAACTGCACATTTTATTGCATGGAGGAGCTCCTGCGTCAGTTCGGTTGCTGGATAAATTATTTTTAAAGGCAGCCACGGCACTAAAGAAGTTACACCTGCCGAAAGCGCTATGACAAGGATTGCAAATATAATAGCTTTTATTAGTAGCCTAACATCATAGGGGGTGAGATTTTTTTCTGATACAACTTTCGGGAAAAGCGCTCCAGCTATTGGCATTGGCAGGAAGACAATGGTTCTAGCTATAGTGCTTATTTGCGCATAGAGCCCTGCTTTTTCAGGAGGAAAGAAATGTTTAACGAGCAGCATATCGCCATTCATCAGAAAAGAAAATGCCATAAGCGTTGTGAAGGAGAAAAAGAAATACAATGGCACATTTTGCGTGTTGTTAATATTTGGCTTTGAATGAAGAGCTTCTTCTTTATGTGGTAGCATTTTAACAAGCATAATATAGCCCAGAGCAATGCTTAAGATAACTCCTAGCATTTGCGCCAGCAGAGGATAGAAAGCGTTTTTGCCAAATAATAAAAGAAGAGCCACTCCAAGAAAGAGTCTGATAACTGTCCATAAGTTTCCCACAATAGCAGATAAGAGAAACATTTGCAGTCCCTGAAATATACCTGTTAGAACCGGTGGAAAAAAAGAAAGAGCCATTGTTACGATCGCGGTTAATATAACAATGGATGAATTGATATGGAAAAATTCTTTTAGAAAAGGCAAAGCAAGCACTCCGCAAATAAATAGAAGAAGCGCAAGAAGACCAAGCCTTTTGCCCCAAAAAGCAAATAGGCTACGTATGGCTTCTATTCTATTCTCCTTTTGTAGCATGGCAGCAAAGAAAGCCGCAGAAGTTGCAACGGCTGTTAGTGGCGTGCCAAGAATTAGAATGGCGCTTAACATTGCAACCAGAATGCCATATTCCACACTACTTTCCCCAACGAGAATCCTGCCCATTGCCATATGAAATAATAAATTGGCGAGATTAGCAACCTGCGTGGCTGCCATAAGAAGCAGACCGTGCCGAATAAGATGGTCTGATTTGGCTAAATACATTTACCCTCAAAAGACTTTATTTTTCTTTTTTATAAATTCTACCACCAACAGTTGCACCAGCTATTTCTTTCCAGTCTTTTACTTTGCGAATCCGAAGATTGTATGCGTGAATTTCCTCCAGAACCCTACAATCAATGTTTAATTCTTTGCAACGTCCTATGATTGCGCCGAGATCTTTTGGGAAGCATTTGCCACCAAAGCCGCGCTCTGATGTAACAGAGAGATGGCTTGGCCCTATACGTTTATCCAGCGCCACAGCTTTTTTAACATCTTCATATTCCACCTTTTCTTTTTGGCATATATCGTAAAATATGTTGGAGATTGCCACCTTGGTTGCTAGAAGGACATTCGCCTGATACTTAACAATTTCAGCGGCAGTGGTGCTCATTCTTATGATTGTGGTAGAAGGGAAGCATGTTCTGTAAAGGTCTATAACTCTTTGAGCAATCCAATCGTTGTCTGCACCGATAACTATTCTATCAGGGTTAACAAAATCTTGCAGATAGTTGGCTTCCGTTAAAAATTCAGGGTTCATTGCAAAAGGCACATCAGGATAAAGTTGTGCATATTTTCTGGTAGTGCCGGGCACAACTGTTGATTTAATCACAACAATTTTGCCTTTTTGGGCAATTTTTGGGCAAATAGTTGCCATCATCTCATCGTAAATTGATAGGTCTATATGAAGCTTTTCTTCATCGTATGGCGTTGGCAGGCACATAAAGATGAATTCGCTTTCCTTCAAAACTTTTGCAAGGCTATCTTTCTTCTTGTATTTATCATAAATTACCACCTTATGTTTTGGTTCAAATCCTCTTTGTTTATCATAATCAACGAAGCCATATTCAATTGAACGCCCGACATAACCATAGCCGATAATCCCTATTACGCTCATTTTTCTATTCTCCTTTCCTCGTTACTCTTTCATATTTTCTATTATTGCATTTGCAAAACCTGAACAGCTTACCAGCGTGGCATCTTTCATCAACCTATGGAAATCGTAAGTTACTCGTTTTTGTTTTATAGTCTTTTCTATGCCCTTTATGATCTTTTCTGCAGCTTCAACCCAGCCGATATGCCGCAACATCATTTCTCCAGAAAGTATTACCGAGCCCGGATTAACCTTATCCTGATTGGCATATTTCGGCGCTGTGCCGTGTGTGGCTTCAAAAATGGCATGTCCTGTTGTGAAGTTAATGTTTGCACCCGGAGCAATGCCTATCCCACCAACTTGTGCAGCAAGAGCATCTGAAATATAATCCCCATTAAGATTCATCGTTGCAATAACATCAAATTCATCTGGACGTGTCAACGCCTGTTGGAAAAATATATCAGCAATTGTATCTTTCACCAAAATCTGCCCTGCAGCTGGCGCCCCGCCGCAATCATCCCATCCAATAGCTTTGCCTTGATATTGCTCTTTTACCAGATCGTAGCCCCAATTGCGGAATGCTCCTTCAGTAAATTTTTGAATGTTCCCTTTATGAACAAGCGTTACGCTTTTCCTCTTGTGCTTGATGGCATAATCTAAAGCGGCGCTGATAAGTCGCCTACTGCCAAACTTGCTAATAGGCTTTAAGCCAAGTCCTGAATCTGGACGAATCTTCCAACCAAACTCCTTTTCGCAAAAGGCAATCAATTTTTTTGCTTCGTCAGTCTCAGCTGCAAGCTCCAAACCAGCATACACATCTTCAGTGTTTTCTCTAAAAATTACCATATCAACTTTATGCGGTTCTTTTACAGGTGAGGGCACTCCTTCAAACCAGCGCACAGGCCGCAAGCACACATAAAGATCAAGCAATTGGCGAAGCGCCACATTCAGGCTTCTATGCCCCTTCCCAACAGGTGTTGTAAGAGGTCCTTTAATTCCAATCAGATATTTTTTAAACGCCACAAGCGTTTCTTCTGGCAGCCAGTTTCCAGTTTTGTTAAAAGCTTTTTCGCCAGCAAGCACTTCAAGCCATTCTATTTTTCTTTTGCCATTATACGCTATACGCACTGCTTCATCAAATACGCGTACACTCGCCCGCCAGATGTCAGGTCCTGTTCCATCACCTTCAATGAAAGGGATGATGGGATTATCTGGAGCTATGTAGCTTTTAGAAGAATTGTCAAACCGTATGACTTCACCTTTTAATGCTTTCTCTTGCATAACGCAATATACCTCCTTTAAGCAGTATGGTTCGTTGTCTCTCTGTTAATCCAATATTGAGTTCAAAACGAGTGTTTTTTGTTTTATTAAGCACGAAGAGAGTTTTGGCACTTTGTACGCTTTCAATAAGCGCAGTAAAGATAAGCTCATCGCCTTGTTCAATCTTCTCATAATCTGATTCATTAACAAAAGTTAAAGGCAAGATACCATAATTTATTAGGTTTGCAAAATGTATGCGCTCAAAAGATTTAGCTATAACGAAGCGAACTCCAAGATATTTTGGGCATATCGCAGCATGCTCTCTTGAAGAGCCCTGTCCATAACTTAACCCGCCAATAATAACCACATCTTTGCCTGCTCGTTTTAGTTCTAAAGCCCGTTTCGCAAAAGAGGCATCTTGCCGCTCAAAAACAAATTCTGCATACTTTGGAATGTTAGAACGATATTTTAATCTTGAGCCAGCAGGCATAATGTCATCGGTTGTGACCTTATCTCCAAGCTTTATGCCAACTATCCCGGTAGATGTCTGCGGCAACTCATCAGGGAAAAGTGGTTCACCTATGTTAGGACCACGCACTATTTTAACCTTCCTGCGCTCTTCTATTGGCAAAGGTCTGATAAACATTGAATCATCCACCAAAAAAGAATCTGGCTCTGCAGCAACAGGAAAATCAAAATCCGACAAAGCTGGATCTGTTATTTCACCTTTGATTGCAGAAATTGCTGCAACCACAGGACTAACCAGACATACCTGCGCCGAAGGTGTGCCAGAACGCCCCTTGAAATTCCTATTTATTGTGCGCAGACTAATTCCTTCGCTTGGTGGAGCGTGACAATTGCCTATGCAGAATCCGCACACAGGTTCAAGCAGCCTTGCGCCAGCATCTAGAAAAATTTTTAAAGCGCCATTTGCAGCAAGCATTTGATAAACCTGCCTGGAGCCGGGCGCTATAACAAGACTCACATCCGGATGCACGGTGTGTCCTGCCAGGAGTTTCGCAACCATCATCATATCTGTGAAAGAAGCGTTTGTGCAGCTGCCTATTGCTACTTGTTGGATTTTTGTGCCAGCCACTTCTTTCACTTTTTTAACGTTATCAGGACTATGCGGCATAGCGATAAGCGGCTCAAGTCTGGAAAGATCTATCTCAATAGTTTTGTAATAAGTGGCGCCTTCATCAGCTTTAAGTTCCTGCCAATCTTCTTCTCTTTGTTGAGCTTTAAGGAACTTTCTTGTTATCTCATCGCTTGGGAAAATTGACGTGGTAACCCCAAGCTCTGCGCCCATATTTGTTATTGTTGCACGCTCTGGCACGGAAAGAGTTTTTACACCATCGCCAGTATACTCTATTATGCAGCCAGTGTTGCCTTTTGTTGTAAGAATGCGCAGCAACTCAAGGATGATATCTTTTGCAGTAGCCCACTTCGCAAGTTTGTTTTTTAGCCGCACTTCTATAACTTTCGGAGCTGGAATAAAGAAAGGCATTCCAGCCATAGCAAGAGCCACATCAATTCCGCCAGCTCCTATCGCAAGCATGCCAAGTCCGCCACCTGTTGGTGTGTGCGAGTCAGAACCGAGCAGAGTTTTGCCCGGTTTGCCAAAACGCTCAAGATGCACCTGATGGCATATGCCGTTGCCCGGTCTAGAAAAAACTATACCATATCTTGCCGCAACGCTTTTAAGATACTGATGATCATCAGCATTTTCAAAGCCATCCTGAATGGTGTTATGGTCAACATAGCTGACAGAAAGCTCTGTAAGTGGAGCATCAATTCCAAGCGTTTCAAATTGCAAATAAACCATTGTTCCTGTGGCATCCTGCGTAAGAGTTTGATCTATTTTTATTGGCAATTCGTTCTGTTCGGTCTGATATTCCTGCATCAAATGCTTTTGAATAATTTTTTCTACCAAATTTAACTTGCTCATCTAAAAAAACTCCTTCTTATGTGTTTCGTAGCAAAAGGGAAATGGCAATCTATCCTTTTTTTCAACTTCTCTCAAGTTGTTTTTTTGTGTTGTGGAAAAGCTTACGCACTTGATGGTACAGTAGAAGTTGTTAGAGCAAGGGGATTACAAAATAGGTTTAAAAAATATCAATCCTATTGACTACCTCGCTTTTTCAGATCTAAAAATAACTACTAAGACCTAAAGTGTATACCCCCCTACGTTACCCTAATGCCAATTATGATGTGGAAGCAATTCAAAAGACTAATAGAAGATGAATTCTATTCAATAGAAACTATCATCATCGACCCACTCTTCCAAAATTATTTTCAAACAACATCAAATAACTATAATAACCTGTACCA
>CAZBHO010000005.1:0-342 GCA_964491945.1 uncultured Verrucomicrobiota bacterium
AAGGCTTAAAGCCTCATCGTTGGCAAGAGCCGAGGTGTGCAGCATGGAGAGAGCCACAAGCGAAGAGAAGAGAGGGTGTGCAGTTTTCTTTTGGGTTGATATATGTGTTGCATTTTCTATTGACTTGAGTGATAGCGTAAAAAATTGCCGTGGGATCTGGCTTTAGCGGAAAGCCAGAATCGCCGCCAATAACCATTTCAAAAAAATTTTGGATTTTGAAATGCTCCAGAATAAAACAAGCTGCTTTGTATGGTTTATTTGTGATCACCACACATGCGCAACTTCGATCAGATAGTAGTTTTAGCCCCTCATAAACACCGTCGTAGAGTTTTGTTTCATCGA
>CAZBHO010000005.1:359-926 GCA_964491945.1 uncultured Verrucomicrobiota bacterium
TTCACGATAAAACTTAGCATTTATTTTAACTGCTTCATCCAGTGGTGGAGAGGGCTTTACATCAGATAAAGCTCTTTCGACCAACTTCCGAATTCCATCGCCAACGTAGCTTACGATAAGATTTTGCGGTAAAGGCTTAAATCCATAATGTTTCCTCATCAAATTTATGCCGGTAGCAAGGTCTTTTCTAGTATCTGCCAGCGTTCCATCAAGATCAAAAATTGCTATTGTTTCTACCCTGTTCATTTGGATATTTTTAACGCATCAAAATTTAAAACAGTGGCATAAGGTTTTAATACTTGAAAGCGCTTCCACCGATAAATTCCCTTAATATGGAAGTTGGCGGAACAAGTCTTGAATCTATTGGCAAGAAGGGCGCAAGGAAAAGTTGCAATCTTCTTGCTTCAGCATATTCTGGCTCAGATGGCTTTACCATAAAGAGCAGAGGCTCTGCTAAAGGTTTTAATACAGCCATCTCATAATCAAGCGCAGAGTTAAATGTTGCAAAAGCCCTGCTTTGGAAGGGAAAGATCCATTTTTTTTCGCCACGCCTTACTGATTGCCACA
>CAZBHO010000005.1:949-6549 GCA_964491945.1 uncultured Verrucomicrobiota bacterium
ATATGCAAAATCTCGCACCAACCTGCGAATCAACCTGTTATCTGTGGTAGAAATGCGGTTGTTATAATCCACGTTTAACTGAGTTAGGGCGCTTATATAAATTGGGAATTTATTACGATCTGGGATTTTATAGGTGAAAGCTGGATTTAGCCCGTGTATACCTTCTATTATGAGTATGCCTTTGTCATTAAGTTGAATTTTTTCGCCGCGGAATTCACGCTTCTTTGTCTCAAAATTAAAGAAAGGCAATTCAACTTCTCTGCCCTTTATTAAAGCAAGAAGATGCTGATTAAATAAGGTCACATCCAGCGCTTTGATGTGCTCATAATCAGGTTTGCCATCTTCATCTCGTGGAGTATCCTCATCGTTTACATAATAGTTATCAAGTGATATGGTCTTGGGATGTAGTCCATTAACTCGCAGTTGTATGGCCAGTCTTTTGGCAAATGTGGTTTTTCCTGAAGATGATGGACCTGCAATCAACACTACTTTTACATCAGAATTTTCTTTAATACTATCTGCAATGCAGGCTATTTTCTTTTCGTGACAGGCTTCCTGAATTTTCACAAACTCTTCCACAGTTCTGTTAACAATCATCTCATTTAACTTGCCTACCGTATCAACCCCAAGAATTTTACCCCACTGCTTGTGTTCATGGAAAACCTTAAATAAATGCGGCTGGTCCTTAAAAGGACTTATCCTTTTTGGAGAAGTGTGATCAGGAAATTGCAAGACTATGCCGGGTGGATAACGATGCAATTTAAAATATTTTAGCACACCAGTGCTTTGTACCATAGGACCATAAGCCAAATCTGAAAAGCCATCGCACCAATACGTTACAATGCGTGGCGGATTAAATGTTCGTAGCAATCCAGCCTTATCATCCTGCCCGGAAGTTTCAAAGAGATCAAGTGCATCGCAATAGGCAAGTTTGCGCCGCTCTATTTTTATATCTCTTGCCACAAGTTCACGCATTTCTTTTTCTATGCGTATTACATCATTTCTAGTAATTTCCTTTCCAGCTTGTTGCGGATATTCAAAACTGCAATAAAAGCCTGTCCCCAAACTATGTTCAATGATGAGCCTTGCTCCAGGGAAAACTCTACTTACTGCCATTGCCAAGAGGAAGGAAAGTCCTGTTCTATAGACTCGCATTCCGAGCGAGTTACCTGCCGTTATAAAATTAATGTGGCAATCCACATTTAAAGGAAAGGAGAGCGAGCAAACCTCATTGTTAACTATGCAGGCAATATATGGCAGACCTTCTGGCGAAACTTTTTTTTTCAGCAGGACTTCGGCAGGAGTGCCGGCAGGGCATTCTACCAATTCTCCGTTGTCAAATCTAACTTTTACAAGATGCATTTCTGGCTATATAGTAAGTCTTATTTTTGATAAAAAAGTTTAGTAGCGGTAATGTTCAGTTTTGTATGGACCTTCAACAGGCACACCAAGATATGCTGCCTGTTTTGGTGTAAGCTTATCCAGTTTTACTCCAATTTTTTCCAGATGAAGCCTTGCAACTTTTTCATCCAGAATTTTTGGCAACACATATACGCCAATGGGATATTTCTCTCTATTAGTATAAAGTTCTATTTGAGCCAACACCTGATTAGTGAAGCTATTTGACATAACAAAACTTGGATGACCTGTTGCGCAGCCAAGATTGACAAGTCTACCTTCAGCAAGAAGAATTATGCTTTTGCCGTCAGGAAATGTAATCTTATCTACCTGTGGTTTGATATTTTCCCAGCGATATTTGCGCAAAGCTTCCACCTGTATTTCTGAATCGAAGTGTCCGATATTGCAGACTATAGCCATATTCTTCATCTGCCGCATATGTTTTTCTGTAATGACATCGCAGCATCCTGTTGCTGTTACAAAAATATCGCCAATTTTGCATGCCTCATCCATAGTCATCACCTCGTAGCCTTCCATAGCTGCCTGAAGCGCACAAATTGGATCTATTTCTGTAACTATTACTCTGGCGCCTTGTCCACGCAAGGATTGACATGAACCTTTGCCCACATCACCATATCCTGCCACAACTGCAATTTTGCCAGCCAGCATAACATCTGTTGCGCGCATTATCCCATCTACAAGTGAATGACGGCATCCATAGAGATTATCAAATTTTGATTTTGTAACAGAATCATTCACATTGATTGCAGGAAACAGCAATTGCTTTTTCTCATGCATTCTGTATAGCCTATGGACTCCTGTAGTAGTTTCTTCGGAAACGCCGATAATCTCTTTCACGATTCTATGGAAACGGTTTTTATCTCTGGCAATTGAGCGTTTGAGTTGCTTTAAGAGTTTCTCTTCATCTATACTGGTTGGCTTCCTCTCCAAAATTTTTGGATTCTCCTCAGTTGCATAACCTTCATGAACAAATAGCGTTACATCTCCACCATCATCCAAAAGTGAGGTGGGTCCTCTGCCATTGCCCCAATCCAGTGTGCGGTCTATAAATTCCCAATACTCATCCAGCGTTTCGCCCTTATAAGCAAAAACGGAGATGCCTTGTTTTGCAATTGCTGCTGCGGCATGATCTTGCGTGGAAAATATATTGCAACTTGACCATCTTACTTTTGCGCCAAGTTCTTGCAATGTTTCAATAAGCACTGCGGTTTGAATTGTCATATGGAGCGAGCCTGTTATACGGGCTCCTTTCAAAGGTTTGCTTTTGGCAAACTCTTTGCGTATAGCCATTAACCCAGGCATTTCTATCTCTGCCAGTTCTATTTCTTTTCTGCCCCAATCTGCAAGTTTGATGTCTTTAACACAATAGTTTCTGCCTTGCGCTATCTTCATAAAAGAGCCTCTTTTATTTCTTCAACTTTATCGGTTCTTTCCCAGCTAAATCCATATTTTTCGTTTGTTCTGCCAAAATGCCCGTAAGCTGATGTGGCTTTATAAATTGGGCGCAATAGATCCAAATATTCAATTATTTGCGCTGGCTTAAGCCCAAAGATACGGCGAACAGCCTGCTCTATTTTTTCATCTGGTATGTTGCTGGTTCCAAACGTTTCAACCATAACAGAAACTGGTTCAGGATAACCTATTGCATAAGAGAGCTGTATTTCGCAGCGCTTTGCAATCTTTGCTGCAACTATATTTTTTGCAATATATCTTGCCATATAAGCTGCGCTTCTATCGACTTTTGATGGGTCCTTACCAGAAAAAGCTCCGCCGCCGTGCCGTCCCATGCCACCATAGGTATCCATTATGATTTTTCTCCCTGTAAGTCCAGTATCACCTTGTGGACCGCCCACCACAAAACGACCTGTTGGATTTACAAGATATCGGGTTTTGTTGGTAAGTAGTTTGGAGGAAATTGTCTTTTTTATTATCTCATCAATCACTGCTTCTCGCAACTTTTTGTATGGAATATCTGGAGAATGCTGTGTGGAAACAACAACGGTATCTATCCATGAAGGTTTGCCATTTTCGTATACCACACTAACTTGTGATTTTCCATCGGGTCTTAAAAAAGGCAGTTTTCCTGATCTCCTTGCTTTTGATAGAGCTCTTGTTAATTTGTGCGCATACATTATTGGCATAGGCATAAGTTCTGGGGTTTCATCGCAGGCATAACCAAACATCATCCCTTGATCACCAGCACCTTGCTCTTTAAAAAGCCCCTGACCGGGAGTTACACCTTGCGAAATATCAGGTGATTGCTTATTTACTGCCACAAGCACTGCGCAAGATGCTGCATCAAAGCCTATTGAAGCATCATTATAGCCTATTTCTCTAATAGTTTCTCGTGCAATATCAGCATAATTTACAATCGTTTTTGAAGTGATTTCTCCTGCAATTACCACCATTCCAGTTGCCACAAGCGTTTCACAGGCAACACGACTTAATTTATCTCCTGTAAGGCATGCATCAAGTACTGCATCAGAAATTGCATCTGCTATTTTATCTGGATGTCCCTCTGTTACCGATTCAGATGTAAACACATAGTTTTTTCCAAACATTATGAACCTGCCTTTCTTCTTGTTATATTTTTTTATCTCATATGTGGCAAATATGCTATACAGTTTGCAAAATAAATTCAAGTTTTTTATTGTGTAGGAGAGGGTTGCATCGCAAAAAAGTTATTAAATTTATTTTAGATTTAGCCATAGACTAATCTGTTTCTATGATGGGTGCTTCTTTATATTAACTAGAGATTATCAAAAACGATTGTGTTGTCGGCTGAATAATGATTAAGGAAAGCTTGCTAAAAAGCGTTATCTCATTTTCTTAAAAAAAAGATATGTTAAATAATTGACAGATTTTTTTTTGTGATTATATTAGGGTACATTTTAAAAGCCTTATTATGCCAACAAGAAGCAAAAACGAGATGCCAGTTCCTGTGGTGTTGCGTCTTATCAAATATTTAACGCATATCCGTTGGCTATGCGAGCAGAATGTCCCCTGGGTTTCTTCTCAAGATATGGCAGATACTCTTGGGCTAACGAGCTCAACAGTGCGGCAGGATCTTTCGCATCTTGATTTTTCTGGTAAGTCGCGTTGTGGTTATCAAACGTTTGCTATGGAGGAGGCTGTCAGCAGGGCATTGCGGCTAAATAAGAAATATAGCGTTATTTTGGTCGGGATAGGTAATTTAGGCAAGGCGCTAGCGCTCAATCAGGCTTTTAAGAAAAATAATTTTAACCTATGCGGCTTGTATGATAAGGATGAAAAAATAATAGGGAAAAAGATTGGTTCTCTTACGGTAAAACCTGTTTCTATCCTTCCATCGGATGTGCGTAAAAATAAGGTGGAGCTTGCTATGTTGGCTGTTTCTGCGCCTGCGGCGCAGCAGGTGGCAGATCTTTTGATCCTTTCTGGCATACGTGGCATTTTGAATTTGACTATGACGCACATCGTTGCGCCAGAAAGGATAGCTATTGTTGATTTGCGTGTGATATCAGCCTTGCAGGAACTTGCCTATTATGTTTCCTGTAGGAAATAGAAGACAATATTTTATAGGGAGAATATATCGTTATGATACAGCAAAACAAACCTACTTGTCTTGAGTGTAAACAACAATCGGAAGAAGAACTCTTTAAGCGACTGGACGAAGCAATTGATTCTTATCTGGATGTGCCAGGTGCCCTTATTCCAATTCTTCAAATAGCGCAGGGAATTTTTGGGTATTTGCCGCAAAATGTTTTACGCCACATAAGCAAGCGCTTAAATAAGCCTTTTGCAGAAGTTGCAGGGGTTGTTAGTTTTTATTCTTTCTTTTCAACAAAGCCGCGTGGCAAATATACCATTCGCGTGTGCTTGGGAACTGCCTGTTATGTGCGTGGCGGTATGGAGCTGTTAAAATCTTTGCAGAAAGAACTTGGGATAGATATTGGTGAAACAACGGAAGATAGATTGTTTTCTCTGGAGGTTGGACGGTGTTTCGGCGCTTGCGGGATGGCGCCAGTTATTATGGTAAATGACGATACTCATCAACGGATGAAGCCATCAAAAATTCCTCACATTCTTGAACAATACCGTTCTGAAAATTCTGGAAATAAGGAGTCTTAAAATGTCTGAAATTAAAGCTCAAAGGATTAAGGATGTAAAGGAGTTAAGGCAGCTATCACTTGCTTTGCGCA
>CAZBHO010000005.1:6576-15820 GCA_964491945.1 uncultured Verrucomicrobiota bacterium
GCAAAAGGCATCGCATATTTTTATGTACTGGCGGAGGGTGCCTTGCTTCTGGGGCACTAAAGATACGGAATGCTTTTGAAAAGGCACTTGAGCGTGAAGGGCTTGCTAATGAAGTTGATGTAAAGTCAGTTGGTTGTATGGGGCCTTGTTCAGCAGGTCCTGTTGTTTTAATGGGTAAGGATGGGGTTTTTTATGAGAAGCTTACAGAAGCTGATGTAGAAGATATCGTTGAGGAGCATATAAAGCAGGGGAAAGTTGTGGAGCGCCTTACGTGGAAGCAGGAGACTTTTAAAAAGCTTGCTGTCACTGAAGGTGATATAGAATTTTTTAAGCGCCAGCCTAAAATAGTTTTACGGCATTGCGGCAGAATAAATCCATTGAGCATAGAAGATTATATTATGGTTGGTGGATATGGCGCTATTGCAAAGGTTTTGACTGGGATGATGCCAGACGAGGTTATTGAAGAGATGAAGAAATCTGGACTGCGTGGGCGGGGTGGAGCAGGTTTCCCAACGTGGCTTAAGTGGAGTTTTGCAAGAAAAAGCAAGGGCGAGCAAAAATATATTTTGTGCAATGCTGATGAGGGTGACCCCGGCGCATTCATGGATAGAAGCGTTCTTGAGGGCGATCCGCATAGCGTAATTGAGGGGATGCTTATTGGCGCCTATGCCATTGGCGCAACTCAGGGCTACGTTTATGTGCGGGCTGAATATCCGCTGGCAGTTGAACGGCTTTCGCATGCCATTAAGAGAGCAAAAGAATGTGGGCTATTAGGGAAAAATATTCTTGGAACGGACTTCTCGTTTGACCTTGAAATAAGAATGGGTTCTGGCGCCTTCGTGTGTGGGGAAGAAACGGCACTTATGGCTTCAATTGAAGGCAGGCGTGGCGAGCCGCGTCCGCGCCCACCATTTCCTGCGGAAAAGGGGCTATGGGGAAAACCTTCTGTTCTTAATAATGTGGAGACTTTTGCAAATGTGCCGGCTATATTGCTTATTGGTGGCGATTGGTTCGCTTCTTTTGGTACAGAACGTAGCAAAGGGACAAAAGTTTTTGCCCTTGCTGGAGCAATAAATAATTCAGGGCTTGTTGAAGTGCCGATAGGGATAACGCTAGGAGATTTAATTTATGATATTGGTGGTGGTATTCCGGATAACAAGGGCTTTAAGGCTGCGCAAATAGGTGGACCTTCTGGCGGGTGCATTCCAAAAGAATATCTTGATGTGCCGATGGATTATGAATCTTTGGTGGAATTAGGCGCCATTATGGGCTCTGGTGGTTTGATAGTTATGGATGAAAACTCCTGTATGGTTGATGTGGCGCGTTTCTTCCTTGAATTTGTTCAGGATGAAAGTTGTGGAAAATGCACACCTTGTAGAGTAGGGACAAAGAGGATGCTTGAAATAATGGAGCGTATATGCAAGGGGAAAGGTGAAGAGGGCGATATTGAAAAACTTATTAAACTTGGCAATCAGATTAAAGATACGGCTTTGTGTGGGTTGGGGCAGACAGCAGCCAATCCTGTGCTTTCAACAATTCGTCATTTTAGAAAGGAATATGAGGATCATATTCGCGCAAAACATTGCGAGGCTGGTGTGTGCCCTGATTTGGTTAGAGCGCCTTGTCAGAGTGCGTGTCCAGCGCATGTTGATGTGCCGGGGTTTGTTTCGTTAGTTTCTGAAAAGCGATATGCCGAGGCTTTGAAGTTGCATAGGGAACGTAATCCTCTTGCTGCTGTTTGTGCGAGAGTGTGTTTTCACCGTTGTGAAGAAAAGTGCCGCAGAGCCACACTGGATGATCCTTTAGCCATAAGAGCTATTAAGCGATTTATGGTTGACCAGGAAATAGTGATGCAGCTTCCAGAGCAGCGTGAGAATGAGAAAAATGCCAAACGCAAAATAGCGATTATCGGGGCAGGTCCAGCGGGGCTTTCCTGTGCATATTTTCTGGCAAGGCTTGGCTATAGACCACATATTTATGAAGCAGAAAGCCGTCCAGGCGGAATGCTTGTGCAAACCATTCCAGCTTACAGATTGCCACGTGAAACTCTGGCACGCGAAATCAGAATGATAGAAAATATGGGTGTTGAAATTGAAACAAATAAGGCACTTGGACGGGACTTTACATTAAGCGATTTACGGAAAGCTGGGGTGGAAGCAGTGTTTCTTGCAGTTGGCGCACCTGAAGGCGCTAAACTGGATATACCCGGTTCTGATGCGCCGGATGTTCTTGATGCAATTAGTTTCCTTAAGGCATATAATATGCGCGGCTCTGTGCCAATAAAGAAAAGAATTGTAATTGTTGGTGGTGGAAATGCAGCCATAGATGCAGCAAGAACCGCTGTAAGACTTGGTGCAAGAAACGTTACGATTGTCTATAGACGAAGCATGGATGAAATGCCAGCCTATGCCGAAGAAATAGAGGAATCCATTCAAGAAGGTGTTGAAATAAAAACTCTGTGTAATCCTGAAGAAATAATTGTGGAAAATGGTGTTATCCTTGGAGTTAGATGCCGCTCTATGCGGCTTGGCTCTTTTGATAGGACAGGCAGAAGGCGTCCTGAAAAGAAGGAAGAAACGTTCATCATAGAAGCCGATCAGGTCATAAGCGCAATAGGACAAAACCTTAACATTAAAAATATATTGCCAGATATTTCTTTAAAAGTTCATTCTGGCACAAGGATAGTTGCTGATCCGTTGACAGGGCAGACTTCAGTTAAATGGATTTTCTGTGGTGGCGATGCGGCAACAGGTCCAGCTTCCGTTATTGAAGCAATTGCGGCAGGTGAGCGTGCTGCTGTTGGCATAGACACTATGTTTACAGGAGCTAATAACGCATTCTGGCGTAAGGAAAAGAAGGTGGATACCTTTTTTGATCCTGATGCTGATCCAGTGCCTTATAGAAGGGCAAGATTGCCTTTATTGCCTGTTGAGCGCAGAAGGAATAATTTTGATGAGATTGAGAGTTCGTGGACGGAGAACGAGGCTATTCGTCAGGCAAAACGTTGTTTGAGGTGCGACTTTGGCAAATAAAAAAGGAACTATGCTATGATTAGTTTGACAATAAATGGAAATCAAGTTGAGGTTCAAGAAGGGGCAACTCTTCTTGATGCCATACGCAAAACTGGTGTTTATGTTCCAACATTGTGTTATGTAGAGTGTTTGCCACCACAAGGGGCATGTAGAGTGTGTGTTGTGGAGGTGGAAGGTGCAAAAAATCTTGTTGCTTCCTGCGCTGCTCCTGCTGTTAATGGAATGAAGGTTCACACAAATACGCAGAGGGTAAGAGAGGCTAGAAAAACTGTTGTGGAACTTTTACTTTCTGAACATAATGGCGACTGCAAGATATGTGATAGAAGTGATGATTGTGAATTGCGTAATCTTGCAAATCAGCTGCAAATAAAAGAGATAGAATACACAGGCGAAACAGCGCAGCAGGCAATAGATGCTTCCACCCCTGCGCTTGTGCGTGATATGGGAAAGTGTATCAAGTGCAGACGTTGTGTTGTTGTATGTTCCAATGTGCAAAGCATAGGCACAATAGCACCGCAGAATAGGGGCTTTAAAACACAGATAAGCACGGCATTCAATGCACCGCTTTCGGAAATGGTATGCGTCCAATGTGGTCAATGTGCTGCAATATGTCCAGTGGGCGCAATAATAGAGAAAAGTTATATTGATGAGGTTTGGCGAGCTCTTGATGATTCAAAGAAGTTTGTGGTTTTTCAAACTGCCCCAGCCATAAGGGCAGCGCTTGGTGAGTGTTTTGGAAATCCGCCCGGAACTCGTGTGACTGGTAAAATGGTCAGCGCCTTAAAAACTCTTGGAGCAGACGCTGTCTTTGATACAAATTTTGCTGCAGATTTAACGATTGTGGAAGAAGGAACTGAACTTTTACGGCGATTAAAACAATTGCTCGTTGAAAAGCGAAATGATGTGGCTCTTCCTATGTTTACCAGCTGTTCGCCGGGCTGGATTAAGTTTATGGAGTATTATTATCCTGATATGCTGAAAAATCTTTCAACGTGTAAGAGTCCGCAACAGATGTTTGGTGCAGTGGCTAAAACATATTATGCCAACAAAATAGGGAAGAAGGCAGAGGATATGGTTGTTGTTTCTGTGATGCCTTGTACGGCAAAGAAGTTTGAAGCAGGTCGCCCAGAGATGAATGCTAGCGGCTTTCAGGATGTTGATTATGTTTTGACTACTCGCGAGCTTGGAAAAATGATTAAGCAGGCAGGAATAGATTTTAATTCCTTGCCTGAAGGCGAGATGGATGCTCCACTCGGCATTTCATCTGGTGCCGCAGATATTTTTGCAAATACCGGTGGCGTTATGGAAGCTGCCATAAGGACAGTTTGTGAAATAGTCACAGGTAGAGAATTGCCTGCTGAAAAACTTCACATTAAACCTATTATGGGGCTTGATGGTGTCAAGAAAGCAAGCTTGAAAATAGAGAATACCTTAAAGGAATGGAGCTTTCTGGAAGGAATTGAATTAAGTGTTGCTGTTGCTCATGGGCTAGGGAACGCAAGAAGGATCATAGAAGCTATAAGAAGCGGCAAAGAGAAAGTGCATTTTGTTGAAATTATGACCTGCCCCGGCGGCTGCATTGGTGGTGGTGGGCAGCCACGCTTTACTGATGATAGCGTTAGGCTTAAACGTATAAAAGCTATTTATGAGGAAGATGAAAGTAAACCAATAAGAAAATCGCATCTTAATCCTGCCATTCAGCATCTTTATAAAGAGTTTTTAGGGGAGCCTCTTGGCGACCTTTCTCATAAACTTCTGCATACACACTATCACCATAGAGAAGTTTTTTAAAAGGAACACAAAATATGAAAGAAAAAAAGGAAATAAAGAAACACAAAATTTTGCTTGTTGATGATGATATGTCTTTTGTGGAATCAAACAAGGCTTTATTGGAAGCCGAAGGATATGAAGTTGATGTGGCTTATGATGGCAAATCTGGCTTTGAAAAAATGATGAAAGAAAAGCCTGATTTGCTGATTATGGATGTGATGATGAATACGGATACAGAAGGCTTTGATGTGAGTAGAAAGATAGCTGCAACACCAGAACTTAATCAAATTCCTATCATCCTTGTCACCGGAGTTAGGCACATCCTTCATATCCCACTTAATATCAAGCCAGATAAGAAATGGCTGCCTGTGGAGACAGTGCTGGAGAAGCCAGTGGCACCAGATGCACTTTTAGCAGAGGTAAAAAGAAGATTGAGTGGCTGCTAGTTGTTTGAGTTTTGCAAAGAGTATTTAGCTGCCCGCTCAATTCTTTTTAAGTGTAGTAACGCTTTCACAATAGCCATTGTGCTACGCCGTTTACCAGCAAGCGAGAAACTTAAATTCTCCGACTCAATAAGCATCCGAAGCGATTCAAAAGGATGCTCTATATCAAAATGTGCAAGGGTTGTGGCAATGTAGGTGCCAGCAAGTAGTTCCTGCCCGGCTAAAGGTAAGGGGTCTGATCCAGCCAGAATCGGCACACCATAAGAACGTGCTTTCTTGAAAATTGATGATTCAAGAAACCATGAAGGTCGCATAGCGCTATCTATTAAGCAAAATGGCTTTTGTAAAGTGCTAATTATCTTTTTTAGAAAGGTTCCACGCCTTCCCATCCATTTGCCAAATCCCCATGGCAATGCGGGGATTGCTCCAAGTTGTTGAATTTGCATAAAAGTTTCTATCAAAGGAGTTCCGTCTGAAATGGAAATATTTGTACCAATTGCAATAACTTCTAGCCTCTCTTTTGTTACAATTTGCCTGCCAGCTATAATGAAAAATCGCCCGTAGATATTGTGGGAGAGAGATATAACCCTCTCATCCTTATGAGGTTCTATTTTTATGCCAAATGAATTGAGGCGTGGTGGATTGTTCTTTATGTTTTGAAAGAAGTTTTGACCACTCATCTCAGCCAACAATGCAATTTGAACAATGGGCTCTGGTGTGGACTTTGCGCTATAAGGCACAAGACTGTTTATATTTTTACAAAGGTTGATAAACAATTGAGTGAGATTATATAGAGAATGAATATGCAGATGGGCTTCAATAGCGATTCGATATTGAGGTAAAGTGCTGTATGGCTTTTCATGCATTTTTAAAATTGATATGAGATGCCAAACGAAATTACAGGATACAGCTGAAAATAATCAGCGCCATCCTGAACATCTTTACGTAATTTGTTTAAGTCATCTTCAAAAATTGGGTTGCCAGATAATGTCCCATCCGCAGTTAGTTCCACATCTGGTTTCCCTTGAAACATAACACCAATATCAAAAACGAAGTTCCATACTGTATCAGGTCCGCCAACCGCATTGCCATAACCAATGCCAAAGTAAGGTGCCCATTTTTTGAAATCAACAGTGCCTGTTAATGTGCCAATCTCTTCTGGTGTATAGTAGTGATCACCTATTTTTTCGTTGTCTTTTAGCCTTGCATTGAGTTTTGCTTTATTGCGGTTATAAATGGCGCCACCTGTCAATCTAAAATTATTTCCAAAAATGTGCCAATCCACAAGTAGTGGCACGGAAGCCCACCTGAGCTCTGTTTCAAATTTAACATCATCTATTGTGCCACTAAAATCAATTGGAAGATAGTTTCCACCTGCTCTCACGTTTATAGTGTCAGCTATGCCAAGCGTGAGTTCACCGCCAGGCCCAAGTGTTCCAACCTTTGCCGCTAAAGCTATGTATGGTGGATGATATCCACTTGTTTGAGATATGCCACGACTGGAAGCACCACCGCTCCGAGAAACGTTTTTTAGAGTTAGCGTCTTATCACTTGATATAAGCGTATCTTCTGAAAGTAATGTGTGTTGAGATGCAAGATAAAAATCTTTTGAAGCTCCATATAAATATAGTGAATAAAAGCAGAATATAGCAAAGACTAGATTTATTGTTATTGTTCTATTTTTACGCATTCCATTCTCCCTGTTAAAGTTTGGATTGTTAGTTTTTTATGGCATTCTATCTTGTTTTTATGATAAGTCAATCATAGCTTTAAAAGTGTGATTGGCTTGCATTATCATAAGAGTTATGATTATTGAGATTATTAGCATAACAATAGATGCAACCAAATCTGCAGGTGTTGTTTGTGCCTATATCTATGCTTTTATGGCAAAGACATTTCTTTCTCAATTTATGTAGAGGTGGAAGAGGATTCATAATTGTTCTGTCATTTGATTTTGCTAAAAATGCAGCATCTATGCAGCCTGCTGGCACTATTCCCAGCTCTTTCGGCAGGTCTTCAGCACAGCTTTGAATGGTTAATCCATATTCTTTGCTCGTATGGCTCATCCATATAAGTAATTCAAGGTAGTATTCTTTTTCTTTCTTTACACTTAAGGAGAGTAAGTGATTTTTGTTGAAATTATAAAAATCTATAATGCTGATTGTGATAAGAGATATGTAAGGAGAAAGCTCTTTCAAAAGCGAGCGGAAGTTTTGTTTGTGCCATACAATATCTAATTCGTTTGTGATAATAATTGGGTCATAACGCCAGATGATTCGTTCTTTGCCAATTAGATGAGCGAGTTTTTTTGCTGCAGATATTGCATTCTCTTTTGGTGGGTTTTGCCTCTCAAGCATTTTTGGATAGTTATTCAAAGTAAAATGGAAATAGAATGCATCGTTTCTTTGTAAAATAGTTTGAAGAGCTCCTAAAAAAGGGATTGGATATCTTGTCCAGAAAACAAAGCCTGCAAGATCTTCTGGCAATAGGCTTACCTTATATTTTTTTTGTGGGAAAAGCGGATTAGGATATTCACAGTAGTTCTGCTTTAATTGCCTTTCAAACCAATCCGCAAAGAAAGCTGGTATATCTGTTCTACGGCTTGCTGATATTATATTTTTGTTTAGTGCTTGTTGCATTTGCTTATTAAAATAATCTTTTATTTCAAAGAATAAAACAAAAAATCTGCATATTGCGAAATAGAAGGAAGTATTGCTATTCTCTTGCTATTACGCTCTATAAGGCAATTTTTTCAATGAGGATGCTTGACAAATTTTTTGTGCTAGACATAATAATTGCCCTTTTCTCTTAATATAGGTGTATTGTGCCAACGTAGCTCAGCTGGTAGAGCAGCGCATTCGTAATGCGCGGGTCGTCGGTTCGAATCCGTCCGTTGGCTAACAGGTGAGTTTTACTAACTATGAGTAAAAAGGCAAAAAAAATCATAAAGCATAAATCGTTTACAAAAACAACTAAATCCAACACTAGAATAAACGAATTAAAAGACAAAAAGAAACATATCAGAGAAAAAGATAAAAAAGATCTTGCAGAAGAATCAGTGCAAGAAAATGCAGAGCAAGAGAATGTAGAAGAGGGAGCATCTTCTTTAAGCACAGAAGAAGTTTTAAACGCTTCTCATGAAGCAGCCAAACATTTTGAAAGCCTTCTGATGCTTGGTACGGGCAAGGAGACAGGAGCAAGCAAAGTCTCACGCGAAATGCTTCTGGAAAAAATCAATGAGTTAAGAAAGCTTGCCCGTGAAAAAGGTTTTCTAACACATACCGATATTAACGAGGCACTTCCCACTGATGTTATTGATCCTGAAGATATAGAAAGATGTTTAACTATTCTTAAACGTACTGATGATATAGATATTATTGAAGATGCGTATGTGGATGAGTTTAGACGTAAGGTCAAGAAAGCAGAACGTGATGAGCAGGCAAAAGTGGATGTAATGGAGGATCCCATCAGGACATATATGCATCAGATGGGGCAAGTGCCTTTGCTAACACGTGCGCAGGAAGTTGAAATATGTAAGCGAATAGAAGAAGCTGAAATAAAATCTAAACTGATTTTTAAACAGTTTGGATTTTCTATGGAAGCCTATTTTGACCTTGCAGAACGATTGCGTGATGGCAAGGAGCGATTTGATAGAATAATTGTGGATAAGCATGTGGAAGGTAGAGCAAAATACTTTAAGGTGCTTCCCACTTTGCGGAAGAAGATAGAAGATTTGCATAAGCAGCTTACAGATTATTACTTCAAGATGCGCAAACTCTCGCCATCAAATTCGCTTTATAAACGTTATGAGAAAGTGAGAGACAAAGTTTTCTCAAAGTATGCAAAGTTGTTAGATAATTTATATTTCAAACAAAAAGCGGTAGAAGATTTTGTCGAAGTGGCAGATAAATACTATTTCCGTTATCTTGAGTTAAAGAAAAAGATATCGGAAGCAGAAATAAAAAGAAAAAAGAAAACCGCTATCTCACCAGCTGAACT
>CAZBHO010000005.1:15830-38517 GCA_964491945.1 uncultured Verrucomicrobiota bacterium
AAGAATATAAAAATCAAATAAAAGAACTTGAAGATAAACTATGGATGTCAGGAGAAGAGTTTGTTAAAAAATATAACGAGTTTAAAGACTGGCTTAAGAAAGGACAAAAAGCCAGGACCGAGATGGCAGAAGCAAATTTAAGGTTAGTGATAAGTATTGTAAAAAAATATACCAATAGAGGATTGAGTTTCCTTGACCTAATCCAAGAAGGCAATACTGGCTTGATGAGAGCTGTGGAAAAGTTTGAATATCGGCGTGGATACAAATTTAGCACTTATGCAACATGGTGGATAAGACAGGCTGCAACACGTGCTATTGCCGATCAGGCAAGAACAATACGTATCCCTGTCCATATGATAGAAACCATAAATAAACTATCAAGAGTGCAAAAGCAACTCTTACAGGATTTTGGTAGAGAACCTACTCCAGAAGAAGTGGCAAGTGAAGCCAATATGCCTGTTGAGCGTGTTAAAGAAGTTTTCAAAATGTCTCAACAACCAATCTCTTTGCAAGCTTCTGTTGGCGATAGCGATGATGCCTGCTTCGGAGATTTTATTGAGGATAAATCGGCCGAAAATCCTTCTGAAATGACAGCATATAGCTTGCTTAAAGAACGATTGAGCGATGTCATTAAAACATTATCTGATCGTGAACAGAAAGTTTTAAAATTGCGTTTCGGATTGGAAGATGGCTGCCCAAGGACGTTGGAGGAAGTTGGCAGTATGTTCAATGTTACGCGTGAACGTATCAGACAAATAGAAGCGAAAGCATTACGAAAATTGAGACATCCCACCAGAATTCAGAAGCTTGAAGGTTTCATTGATATGAAGGGATAGGCTTTTAATGAAGCAGATTGCAATAGTTGTTCCTTTTTTGAATGAAAAGGAAAATTTGCCTGTCTTGATAGAAAGGATACAATCGGCTCTCGCAAAAGAGCCAGAGCAATGGAAGATAATTTTTGTCGATGATGGTTCAACGGATGGCTCCACTGAATGGCTGCTACAAAATTTAAATAACTATAAAGGCAAAATACGCTTACTTCAGTTATCGCGAAATTTTGGGCATCAAATAGCCATATCTGCTGGAATAGATTATGCCGAAGCTGACGCCATAATTATTATGGATGCAGATCTGCAGGATCCACCAGAGGTTATACCAGAAATGTTAAAGAAATGGCGTGAAGGTGCGGAGGTGGTCTATGCCGTTCGCCAATCACGAGAAGGAGAAAGTTGGCTAAAAAAGGCTCTTGCTAGCGCATTCTATCGCGTGTTTCATAAATTGGCTAATATAGAAGTCCCTTTGGATGCTGGAGATTTTAGATTGCTTGATCGCTCCGTAGTATTAGCAATGCGTTCTATAAGAGAAACTCATAGATATATGCGCGGATTGACCTCGTGGGTTGGCTTTAGGCAGTGCGCAGTTTATTATGATAGAGCTCCTCGATTCGCTGGCACAACAAAATATCCTGTATGGAAATCAATGAAATTGGCATGGGATGGCTTCACATCTTTTACTGGTGCGCCGTTAAGATGGGTGTCTTCACTGGGATTCGTTGCGTGTCTGGCTGGAATGTTATGGGGAATTCAGATTATATATGGAAAAATAATGCATCCAGCCGCCCCTGAACGAGGCTGGACATCTATTATGGCTGCTATGCTCTTCATCGGAGGTTTGCAACTTATATCTCTTGGTTTATTGGGGCAATACTTAAGTAGAACCTTTGAAGAAACCAAAAAACGTCCTTTATATTTTATTAGATTTGATAGTGAAAATAATCAAGCGAATATCAAATAACCTTTTTCCTTTTTATGCAGGAAAACACTTCATCCGATAGTTTTTCACCTCTCGTATCTATCATAGTGCCTGTTTATAATGGCGCAAAAGTCATAGAGCGTTGCATAAATTCCCTTTTAAAACAAACTTATCAGAATATTGAAATTATAGTTGTTGATGATGGCTCTACTGATAAGACAGCCGATCTCATTAAGCCACCTGTAAAATTTTTCAGCACACAAGGTAGATGTGGGGCAGGTGCGGCGAGAAATTTAGGCGCAAAAAATGCCTCAGGTGAGGTGCTTTTTTTACAGATGCAGATTGTGTTGTGCCTCCTGATTGGGTAAGCAAAGCCATTAGAACTATGCAGGAAAAAGACGTGTTGTGTGGGGGTGGGGGATATGCCGGTCCTGTAGAAGACACATTTCCTCAGCAGTTTGCATTTGAAGAGTTACTCTGGCGAAGGCAGGAACATAAAGGTTTTGTGAGAACACTTGTTTCCAACAATCTTTATTGCAATAAGAAAGTTTTCTTTGAAGTTGGTGGCTTTCCTGAAAAGTATCGTGCGGCAAGCAGTGAAGATATGGAATTTTCATGGAAAGTTTCTGAAAAATATAAGATATGGTGGGATGATGAAAACGGCGTGTATCACGATTTCCAAAATACAATTTATGCTTATTTAAAACAACAATTCCGCTTTGCAAGAGATGCCGTACCAATGCTCCTGAGCAACAAAAGCATTATGAAAGGCAACACACATCACGGAAAAAATTTATATACCGAAATATTCTTTACGGCATTTGCATTGTGTTCTATTGTATTTCTTCAATTTTATTTGACAATTTCTTCTATACTTGCTCTGTTCCTTATAAACGCAGAATGGTTTATCTTTTTGAAAAAAAGAAGAAAGCGTGACAATAAATTTATTGTTTTTACAGCAGGAACCATTCTTTTACGTAATCTGGCTATAGTGGCAGGCTGTGTAAGGGGACTCCTTCTTTATCTAAAATCCTAATTTTTATTTTTGCCCTTTATCAATAAATGCCTGAGCCTTTTTTTCAAATTGTGTGCGATTTGGAAAACACGAAGGCGTGAGCGAATCCAAAAAATCATTCATTTTCCTCTTCTGATTGGAATCCAAATTGCGTGGATTTTCTATCACAATGCGAACATGCAGGTTGCCTCTGCCTACTTTGCCTAAAACAGGAACTCCTTTTCCTGGCAACCGAATGATTTTTCCATTTTCTATACCGGGCTGAATCTTAACCTTTGCCCATCCTTCTGGAGTTGGCACCTTGATTTCTCCACCTTTAATAGCAACATCTAAAGGAATTGGCATTTCACAAAATAAATCTTCATCTTGTCTCTGGAATATCTCGTGGGGAGCAACATGAATAATTACGTAAAGATCTCCTCTTGGACCACCACGCAAACCGCCTTCCCCTTTACCAGCAAGCCTTAATCTTGAGCCAGTATCTACTCCTGCAGGAATTTTTACAGAAATTTTTTTCTTCTCCTTAACCAGTCCTGTACCACGACATTTGTGGCATGGATGTGTAATTACTTCGCCACGTCCACCGCATCTTGGGCAGGTCTGTTGTATCCTAAAGAAGCCACTGCTTGTAACCACTACACCACGTCCACCACATTGCCTGCATGTTTCTTTAGAGTGATTTGGCTCAGTTCCTGTGCCACGGCATACTGGACATTCTTCTGAAATTGGTATCGTTATTTCCTTTTCTGTTCCATAAATGGCTTCTTCAAAGCTAATTTCTAAATCATATCGTAAATCGGAACCCCGCTCAGCCTGATCATCATATCTCTTTTGGCGCCTCGTTGAAGTTCCAAAAAATTCTTCAAAAATACTGCCAGCTCCACCAAAAATGCTGCCAAAGATATCTTCAATATCGGACATGTGAGTGAAATCTCTTGAAAAATCAAAGCCACCAGGCCCAAACTTAACACCTGAATGCCCATATTGATCGTACTGCCGCCTTTTTTCTGGATCGCTTAAAATCTCATAAGCTTCTGATATTTCCTTAAATTTTTCTTCCGCAGCTTTTTTATCATTTGGGTTTCTATCTGGGTGATATTGTAGAGCTAACTTGCGGTAAGCCTTTTTTATTTCTTCTTCAGACGCTGAACGTGGTACTCCTAAAATTTCATAATAGTCTCGCTTTGCCATAATTATCTATTCCTCCGCAGGATGCTCTGTGGTTTCTTGTTCGTTAACATTTCCCTTGCCTTTAGCCACAACCACATGCGCTGCCCTTAATAGTTTTTGTTTATAATTGTAGCCACGCCGCACCTGTTCAATAATGGTACCTTCAGGATGTTCATCTGTTTCTAAAACAGCGATGGCTTCACACGTATTTGGATCGAACGGCTTGCCTTTTACATCAAAAGGCTCAAGTCCTGCCTTGCTGAGAACATCAAGCAATTGATTGTAAATAAGCTCAAAACCCTTAAGCATAGTTTTAAAGTTGCCTTCAATATTTTCTGCAGAAACAACACTTTTTAATGCCATCTGAAAGTGATCAAGCACAGGTAATAACTCTTCTAGCAATCCCTTATTTGCAAGTTCCAATGCCTCAGTCTTGTCACGAAGCATTCTTTTCCTTGCATTATCAAAATCTGCATGTGCCCTTAAAAGTTGATCCTTTAATTTAGCAAGTTCAGCTTCTTTAGCCGCAAGCTTTTCTTCATAACTTTTCTTGAGTGATGATATAAAATCTAACACAACTTCTTCTTGAGTTTCCTCAGAAGAAGCTTCCTTTTCTTCTTTTATGTTATCTTTATTGTCGGCAACTGGAGCAGACTTGGATAGTTCTGCATCCTTATTTTTCATATTAAGTATATCGCTAGAAAGAGCACTATCTTTCTTATGCTTTTCTTGATTAGGTTCTACTTTGCTATGCGATTGCGTTTCTTTGTTTTGATGATGTTCTTTAGCGTGCATAACTAAATGTTATATTACCAGGTTCAAGAAATTAAGTAAAAATGGAAAAGCGTATTATGTCATACAAAAAACTTATGTCAATAGTACAAACAATCCATGAACAAAATGTGTTATTAAATAGCTCATAGGCAATTTAACATTATGAGAATGGATGGGATTAAAGTTTTCATCCTAATAAAATCGGTTTTTATTTTATGTAGAGATGTTGATAAATGTAAATTGGAGTGATACTGTTTCTCAAAAAACATAACTATAAGAGAAAGTTGTTTTATGGATATATCAACATTACCTAATCCTTTGGTTTTTTATGACGGTACACCTGTGAAAACTGTTAGTGATTGGCAGAGACGTCGTAAGGAACTTATGCAATCAATACTTGATATTGAATATGGCGAACTTCCTCCTCAACCCGTTTCTGTGAGGGCGGAGTTATTACATAGGCATATTCCAGTGCAAATACCATCTTGTGAACATCAGCAATACAGGATTATTACAGAAGGCGGTAGTTCTTCCTTCTGGTTCGTTGTGGATATGTTTATCCCAAAAGCCGATTCATCAGCACGCTTCCCTGTGGTAATCACTGGTGATGGGTGTTGGCTTTATGTTAGTGAAGCAGTGCGTGCTGAAGTGCTTTCCAGAGGTTATATCCTTGTGGTGTTTAATCGCACAGAGATAGTGCCTGATGAATATTCTCCTGATCGTAATGCCGGATTATATCTTATTTATCCGCAAGGAAATTTTGGAGCAATTTCTGCATGGGCGTGGGGATATCATCGTGTTGTAGATTTTCTTTTTACTCATCCTAATGTTAATACATCTCAAATTGCTATTGTGGGGCATTCGCGTGGTGGTAAAACTGTGCTTCTTGCTGGAGCAACGGATGAGCGCATCGCTCTTACGGCACCAAATAATTCAGGATGTTGCGGAGCAGGTTGTTTTAGAATTTTAGGAGAGGGTAGTGAAACACTTGCTTATATACTTAATGCTGTTCCATATTGGTTTTCGAAAAAACTTGTCAATTACATAGGGCGGGAGAATGAGTTGCCTTTTGATCAACATTCTCTTAAAGCTCTTCTGGCTCCGCGTCTATTGCTTTCAACGGAAGCGCTTGATGATCTTTGGGCAAATCCGAAAGGCACTTTTGCCACTTATCTTGCTGCAAAGGAGGTGTATCGCTTTCTTGGCGTGGAAGATAAAATTGGTATTTATTATCGTCACGGCGGACATAATCATGGTATAGATGATTGGAAAGTATTTTTAGATTTTGCGGATATGCATTTTTTAGGAAAACCATCTTCTATCAATTTTGATAAAAATCCATTTCTTGTCTGATTTTTTTATCCTTTCTCTTTATATCTGAATGAAATTTTATTGAAATGTTATTAGAACGAATAATTTTTTGCTTTTAAACAAGCAAGTTTTGCTATAAAAGAGAAAGGTATTAGATGTAACTAAATACTAATTAGGAAGGGAGAGCTTAAAATGATAAGAAGTTCTGTTATTGAAAGAATCAAAACTGCGATTCGTGATGTTCCTGATTTTCCAAAGCAAGGGATTATTTTTAAAGATATAACGCCAATTCTTGCTGACCATAAGTTGTTTAAAAGCGTTGTTAGTCTTTTTGCAAAGCGGCACAAAAGCTCAAAAATTGATTATGTGGCTGCTATTGAAGCGCGTGGCTTTATTTTTGGCGGGGCGCTGGCCTGTGCTTTAAATGCGGGATTTATCCCTATCAGAAAAAAAGGCAAGCTGCCATATAAAACGATAGAAGCTTCCTACGACCTTGAATATGGAACAGCAACTATTGCCATGCATATTGATGCAATCAAAAAAGGTGCAAAAGTATTAGTAGTGGATGACCTTCTTGCCACAGGAGGAACTGCAGCTGCATGTGCTTCTTTGATAGAGCAACTTGGCGGGGAAGTGGTGGAGCTGAATTTTTTAATTGAATTGGTATTTTGTAAGGGGCGAGAAAAGCTTTCAAAATACTCCGTGTATGCTCCTATAAAATTTGAATAAAAGCGTTTAGAGGAATAGGATGGGTATTGCTTATGCCAAACCTTTGAGACGACTTATAGTTGCATCATCATTAATAGGATGCTTCTTGTTATGCGTTGCCATTTTGCGCTTAAGTATAGATAGCTTCTATCCTTTAAGGTTTGGTGTTGTTATAAATAATAAATTGTATAGAGCAGATACCACGCATTTAAAGGCAATGGAGAGGGTATTAAACAAATATAATATAAAGACAGTTGTTGAATTGTCAGGTGAAGATCAAAAGGAAAATGGCAAAAAAGATATTGTAAAACTTTTTAAAGATATGGGCATAGATTATTATGTGTTTTTTATGTGGGGTGATGGCATAGCAACTCCTGAAGTGTATGGAGAAATTCTTGAAACAATTGATAAATCTATAGAAAATGGGAAACCAGTGCTTGTAAACTGTGCTGCAGGTGTTAAACGAACAGGTGCTATAATTGCACTTTATAGACTTTTGATACAGAGATATCCACCACAACTTGCTTATTCTGAGCTAAAAGATTACACTCCAAGACGCTTTTGGGATACAAAACTTATCAACCATCTCAATTCTAATCTTGTTGCCATAGCCCACAACTTGCATCAAAGAGGTGTGTTGCATCGTGTTCCTACCAGTCTTCCAGTATTAAGAGGCGAGTGATTGCCTTATGACTTTAAAGTTTTTTGCAGATTTACATATCCATTCTCCTTATTCTATAGCTGCATCGCAAAAAGCTTCTATAGAAGAGATCTTTTTTTACGCTATAGTTAAAGGCATAACACTGCTTGGCACAGGCGATTTTACTCATCCTTTATGGTTTAGAGAGATAACTTCAAGGCTTAAAGAAACAAATGGTTTTCTGGAACCAAAGAGTAATTTTTTGCACAAAGAAAATACTTCTATGGTTGCTTTAAAGGCGAAGGAACTTGCTAAAAAGGAATCACTTAAAATACCGCTTTTTGTTTTACAAACAGAGCTTTCAACCATATATAAGTTTGATGGTAAAATCAGGAAGATTCATCATATTATTGTGCTCCCTTCAATAAATTCTGCCGAGAAGCTCTCAAAAAAATTAGCCAGATATGGCGATCTGGATAAAGATGGCAGAGCTATTTTAAAAATTAGCTCCATCTCATTACTTGAGCTAGTTCTTGAGATAGATTACAATGCAATTCTTATTCCAGCTCATATATGGACGCCCTGGTATTCTGTGCTTGGTGAAAGATCTGGCTTTGATTCGATAGAAGAGTGCTATGGCAATTTAAGCAAATATATTTTTGCTGTTGAAACAGGACTTTCGTCAGATCCAGCTATGAATAGGCGTGTGCATTTGCTTGATAAGTATCTGCTGCTTTCAAATTCGGATGCTCATTCTCCTAATAAAATAGGCAGGGAATGTTCCATATTTAATTGCGAGCTTACCTATGAGAGCCTTTATTATGCAATAAAAACAGGGCAAGGCTTTATCGGCACAGTTGAGCATTTTGCCGAAGCTGGCAAGTATTATCTTGCAGGACATAGAAAGTGTAATTTTTTTATAGATTTCTTTAACAGAGTGGATGAGCCTTTGTTGTGCCCTATTTGTGGAAAGAAGTTGACATCTGGTGTAATGCAAAGAATTGCAAGTATTGCAGCACGGCACGGTATAAGTGGAGCTAATAAATCAGATAAAGACCGCCCATTTGTTTCTACGCTATCTCTCATTGAAATATTGGCTCAAATATGTAACGTTAGCAAGCTGACCTCACAAAAGCTGGAGGCAATGTATTTTAATACAATACTTGAATATGGGACTGAAATGGAAATTCTAACTGGCAGTGATTTATCTAAAATAGGAAAGAAATTTCCACAGCTTGCTACAGCGCTGCAAAAAATAGCTAAACGTAATTTTAAGATAGAATGTGGCTTTGATGGCAAATATGGCAAGGTTTTGCTCCATCCCTTATCTTAATAAAGGCAGTTTTATAAAGCGTGTTAATAAGCTTATAAAGTCAAGCGGCAAATAGCTTGACAATTCAAGGATTATATTCTATCCCTTTAATAGACATAGGAATTTTTGGTGATTAGCTATTAAGGAATTGGAGAAATTGAAATGAAAATGTCAACTAAAGGCAGGTATGCTTTGCGATTTATGATAGATCTTGCATCACACATTAATGATGGACATCACGTGGCAATGAAGGATGTATCGAAGCGACAGAAGATTTCTTTTAAGTATCTATGGCTTGTGATTCATCCTCTTATATCAAGAGGGCTTATTGAATCGATTAGAGGTGCAGGAGGTGGATATAGGTTGGCTAAGAAACCTTCTGAAATTACGGTGTATGATATAATCACTGCTGTGGAGGGTGATTTGTATTTTGTGGATTGTGTTTCTGAAAAGTATAGATGTAATATGAAAACTAATTGTCTTGCCAGACGTGTTTGGATGGGTGCAAGTGATGTTTTGTCAAACTATTTTAAGAGCATAACACTGGCAGATATTATTAATAAATGGCAGACGAAATTGGCTATTCCTGAGATTTAAAAAATAAAAAGGAGAAAAAGATGAAAGAGATAAATAAGCAAAAAATAGAAACGCTTGCATTGCATGCGGGGCAACAGCCTGATCCAGCAACAGGGGCTAGAGCTGTACCGATTTATCAAACAACATCCTATGTTTTTAAGAGCAGTGAACATGCTGCCAGACTATTTGCATTGCAAGAGTTTGGGAACATATACACGCGTTTGATGAATCCAACCAACGATGTGTTCGAAAAGAGAGTGGCAGCGATAGAAGGCGGCACGGCTGCACTTGCTGTGGCTTCAGGGCAGGCTGCTATTACTTATGCTTTACTTGCCATTACGCAAATTGGCGATGAGATTGTGGCTGCTGATAATCTATATGGTGGAACTTATCAATTGCTGCATCATACCTTTCCTAAACTTGGCAGGAAAACTGTTTTTGTTCCTTCTCAATCACCCGAAGCATTCAAAAAGGCAATTACAGATAAGACCAGAGCCATATATGCGGAAACGATAGGGAATCCAAAGCTTGATGTGCCAGATTTTGAGGCATTGGCTAAAATAGCGCATGAGGCTGGAATTCCGCTTGTTGTTGATAACACTGTTGGGATAGGCATAGTGCGTCCAATAGATTATGGCTGCGATATTGTTGTGCATTCTGCAACTAAATATATTGGTGGACACGGAACAACGCTTGGTGGAGTGATAGTTGATAGCGGAAAATTTATATGGAATAATGGTAAGTTTCCAGAGTTTACTGAGCCTGATCCGGGTTATCATGGGGTTGTCTACTGGGATGCTTTTGGGAATCTTCCGGGCGCAGGCAATGTTGCGTTGGCAGTAAAGATAAGAGTTACTTTATTAAGAGATATGGGTGCGGCTATGAGTCCTTTTAATGCATTTTTGCTGTTGCAGGGGCTTGAAACTTTGCCTTTACGGCAAAGGCAGCATTCCGAGAATGCGCTTGCAATTGCAAAATTTCTGCAAGGTCATCCGTGTGTAACAAAAGTCATTTATCCGGGTCTACCTGATAGTCCATATCACAAGCTGGCCTCAAAATATCTTAAGGGGATGTTTGGCGGACTTGTTGGTTTTTGCATAAAAGGTGGTTTGGAAGCTGGCAAACGCTTTATTGATGCGTTAAAGCTCATTTCACATGTGGCAAATATAGGTGATGCAAAAACTTTGGTTATTCATCCGGCATCGACCACTCACCAGCAGCTTACACCTGAAGAACAGATAACAACTGGTGTAACTTCTGATTATATCAGGCTTTCGATAGGACTTGAAAACATTGATGATATCAAAGCCGATATTGAACAAGCTCTGCGTGCAGCAGTAAGATAAAGAACATACATTAAAGAGGAAGCTTAAAGATGAAAAGAGTGTTTTCAGATAATGCTTTGTCTATAGGCAATACGCCATTAGTGAAAATAAATCATATAACAAAAGAGATAAAAGCAACATTTCTTGCGAAGATAGAAGGACGCAATCCTTCATTTTCGGTGAAGTGCCGTATTGGCGCTTCAATGATATGGGATGCTGAAGAGCGTGGTTTATTGAAAGAAGGTGTTGAGATTGTTGAGCCTACCAGTGGGAACACAGGTATAGCGCTTGCCTTTGTTGCTGCGGCCAGAGGCTATAAAATAACGCTAACAATGCCAGAAACTATGAGTCTTGAAAGGCGCAAGGTGCTTGCTGCTTTAGGGGCGAATTTGATTTTAACACCGGGCGCAGAAGGGATGCGTGGTGCTGTTAAAAGGGCTGAGGAGATGGTTGCTAGTGATCCAAAAAAATACTTTATGCCGCAGCAGTTTAAAAACCCTGCGAATCCAAAAATTCACGAAAAGACCACAGGACCAGAAATATGGGAGGATACGGAAGGCAGAATAGATGTACTTGTTGCAGGTGTGGGAACTGGCGGAACAATCACAGGAATATCGCGCTATATTAAACAGAGTTGTGGAAAGAAAATTCTATCTATTGCCGTTGAACCAGCGGAGAGCCCTGTGATTAGCCAACATCTTGCAGGCAAACCGCTGCAACCGGGCTTACATAAGATTCAAGGGATTGGGGCAGGCTTCATTCCTGATGTTCTGGATTTATCTTTAGTGGATAGGGTTGAGCAGGTTAAGAGTGAAGAAGCTATTGAGATGGCACGCCGCATTATAAGGGAAGAGGGCATTCTTGTTGGCATATCAAGTGGCGCTGCTATGGCTGTGGCGCTTAAATTGGCTAAAGATGGGATCATTAAAGAAAATGATGTTGTAGTGATCATATTCCCCGATCTTGGAGAGCGTTATCTTTCTTCTGTCTTGTTTGAACATATTCATTAATGCAAAGAATTCTCATGGAAATTTGTCATTTTGATTATGTGGTTATTGGAAGTGGCATAGCAGGGTTGCTTTCTGCAATACATCTTGCACCTTATGGCAGTGTTCTAATAATTACAAAGAAAGAAACTATTGAAAGCAATACAAACTATGCGCAAGGTGGAATTGCCTGTGTTATGTCTTCTGATGATAGCTTTGAAGAGCATGTCCGTGATACTTTGATTGCTGGCGATGGACTTTGTAATGAAGAGGTTGTCCGCAAAATAGTTGCTGAAGGTCCGGATAGAATTGCTGAGTTGGAAAAGATGGGGATCAAGTTTGCTGAAACTAAAGTTGGTTCTGAAAGGAGCTATGATCTTGGCAGGGAAGGGGGGCATTCCAGAAGGAGGGTTTTGCATTGCGGCGATATAACAGGCAGAGAAATTGAAAAAGTTTTAGTTGATAGAGTAAGGTCGCTTTCATCTATTCATATTATGGAACATTGCATGGTTATAGATTTGATTACCACAGGCTGGCTTGGCATAGGCAATGAGAATAGATGTGTTGGAGGTTACTTTTTAGAAAGAAAAAGTGGGAAAATATCGGCTTTTGCTACGCCATTTACAATTCTTGCTACAGGTGGTGGTGGAAAAGTTTATCTTTATACCACAAATCCAGATATTGCTACTGGCGATGGTTTTGCCCTTGCGTGGCGTGCGGGGGCAGCGATAAAGAATATGGAGTTTATCCAGTTTCATCCCACTTGCCTTTATCATCCACAGGCAAAATCATTTCTGATAAGCGAGGCTGTGCGTGGAGAAGGGGCTGAATTGGTCAATGCCGCAGGCGAACCTTTTATGCATAAATATGATGCAAGAGGCTCGCTTGCCCCAAGGGATATAGTTGCCAGAGCTATAGATAATGAGATGAAAGTTAACGGATTGCAATGTGTGTATCTTGATATAAGACACAAACCTAAGGATTTTCTTCAGAAACGCTTTCCGAACATATACGAGACGTGTCTTAAATATGGAATAGATATGGCAAAGGATCTAATTCCTGTTGTTCCAGCAGCTCACTATTTTTGTGGTGGAGTTGCCGCTTCTGTTGATGGAACTACAACTATTCCGGGTTTATACGCAGTCGGCGAAACTGCTTGTACAGGATTGCATGGCGCTAATCGCCTTGCAAGCAATTCTCTCCTTGAAGCGCTTGTGTGTGCCTATGAAGCAGCGCAAAAAATTATGAAATTGCCAAAAGAGTTACCGGCAAACTTGAAGATACCTGATTGGATAACAGGCAATGCTGTGCCAAGTGATGAAGCAGTTGTTATTGAGCACAACTGGAATGAGGTGCGTACTTGTATGTGGGATTATGTGGGAATAGTCCGAACCATCAAACGTCTTGAGCGTGCTGCCAGACGCATCCGAAACTTACGCGCAGAAATTCAGCAATACTATTACGACTACGTGGTAACAGATGATCTCCTTGAATTAAGAAACATAGCAGCAGTTAGCGAGCTTATCGTAAGATCAGCGCAAATGCGTAAGGAAAGTAGGGGCTTGCACTATATTTTGGATTATCCACACAAGGATGATATTACAAAATATAGAGATACTGTTATACTAGATCCGCCGGGAGGCCATATTGGCAATATATAGTTGTTTCATAACAATATGATGGTTAGATAAATATTTGTAGTGCTATCTGGCAAACCCAAATTACTAAAAAAATTACATCCACCTATTTTATTTCTATAGTAAAAGTAGTTGATGTTTTAATGCATGCAATTATCTAACTAATCTATTTTCAATCAAAACGTAGGCTTGACATGCATTCTTATTTTCATACAATAGTTTTAGTTATGCCTTTATATATTCATATAGCTAAGGTAGGTGTATTATTATATTGCCTCTTTTTATTGCAAGGTTGCATAAAAGATACTGCTCAACACACAAAGCATATTGAAGCAGATAATATCCATCTTGCTGCTGAAGGTAATGATATATTGTTAAGTAAAACCAATCAAAATAGCCAAATAGTTTTCAAGACAGGAAAGTATATTGATTTGCCAGAAAGTTTGCTGTTGCCGCAGGATTGCCTGCCAAAGAGTGTAATAGAAACAGAACATGGTTATAATTTAATACTTGAAACTCATCATAGTCCAATTCATACTTTGGAAGTATATATGGATAATATGAAGAGAGAAGGATGGAATACGGAAAAATTAGTATGTGTATCTAACTACTATGTGGCAACTTTTGCAAAATCGAATAAAGTGGTGAGCATTGTTGCTGGCAGATCGGACGAGCGAACAAAAATTCAATTAACGGAAATAAGCATTTCTCGCTAAAGTTAAGTAAAGCTGAAATGACTGAAAAATTAATAGGAATAAGTTGAGATATTTGTTATTTGCCTTTCTTTTTTGAAAGTTTACGAATAGCCGTGGGTCCTATACTGCTTTTACCAGTCAGTTCAGCTATTTGATCCCTTATGATTGCGGCTCTTTCAAATTGAAGTTTTGATGCAGCCTCATACATTTCTTGTTCAAGCTCCGCTATCACGGCTTTAAGATCGCCTTTTGCTTTTATTTCTTTAAGAGGTGCAAATTCAAATTTATATGCTTCTTTCTTTTTGACAAGCGTATCGCGTATGCTTTTTGTTATGCTTTTTGGTGTTATGTTGTGCTTTTTGTTATACTCCAGTTGTAGCTTTCGGCGTTCTTCCATAATTTGAATGGCGCGTTGCATAGAATCGGTAATTTTATCCGCATAAAGCACAACCTCTCCATTTATGTGCCTGGCGGCTCTGCCAGCAGTTTGAATTATGGCGGTTTCAGACCTTAAGAAACCTTCCTTATCTGCATCAAGGATAGCCACAAGAGCCACTTCAGGCAAATCAAGTCCTTCTCGCAACAGGTTTATTCCAATAAGGCAATCAAACTCTCCTGTCCTTAACGCATAGAGCACCTCCACGCGTTCAAGCGCATCAAGGTCTGAATGCAGGTAAGTCACTTTTAAGCCGATTTCCTGTAAATAATCACTCAAATCTTCTGCTGTCTTTTTGGTTAAGGTTGTTACAAGCACACGCTGCTTTGCCTTTGCTTTCTCCTTGATGCGTTTAATAATATCATCCACTTGATTTTTTAGTGGCATTATGGTTATGGCTGGATCAACAAGCCCTGTCGGACGCACAATTTGACGGACCACCTGCTCTGAATTTTTTATTTCATATTCATCTGGCGTGGCAGACATAAATATGATGTTCTTTGTACGCTCCAGAAATTCATTAAAATTAAGAGGGCGATTATCTTTTGCGGAAGGCAATCTGAATCCATGCTGAACAAGCACTTCTTTGCGGGATTGATCGCCATTATACATTCCTCTTAATTGTGGGATTGTTACGTGGCTTTCATCAATAATAGTCAAAAAGTCTGATGGCATATAGTCAAGCAGTGTTGCAGGTGGCTCTCCAGCTTGTCTGCCGCTCAAATGTCTTGAGTAGTTTTCTATCCCAGAGCAATAGCCGATTTCTTTAAGCATTTCCATATCATATTCTGTGCGTTGTTTAAGCCGTTCTGCTTCGAGGAGTTTGTTTGCTCTTTCAAGTTCGCGAAGCCTTTCTTCAAGTTCAATTTTTATTCTCATAATGGCGGCATCTATCCTATCGGCGGGCAAGACGAAATGCTTTGCAGGTGATATGGCAAGTTCTGCCAATTTGTTGGTGGCTTTTCCTGTTGTGGGGTCAAATTGATGGATGCTTTCTATCATTTCACCTGAGAACACAACTCGTACTCCGTATCTGGCGTATGATGGGAAAATATCAAGAGTGTCTCCACGCACTCTGAATGTGCCCGGTAGATTTTCATAGTCATTTCTTGAGTATTGAATATCAACCAATCTTCTTATCACAATCTCCCTATCTAAAATCTCTCCTGTTTTAAGCATAACGAGCATGGATTTATAATCTTCAGGTGAGCCAAGTCCATATATGCAGGAAACTGATGCAACGATAATTACATCTTCTCTATTGAGTAAAGAGTTTGTGGCAGAAAGGCGGAGCCGCTCAATTTCCTCATTGATTGAAGCATCCTTTGCGATGTAAGTATCTGTTTGTGGAATATAAGCTTCTGGCTGATAATAATCGTAATAGCTTATGAAATACTCAACAGCATTTTCAGGAAAGAGCTCTTTGAATTCCGAAAAGAGCTGGGCAGCAAGCGTTTTATTGTGCGAAATTATCAAAGTAGGCTTGCCATAGTTGGCAATCACATTGGCTATTGTGAAGGTCTTACCTGAACCTGTAACGCCTTCCAGTGTCTGGAAACGCATGTTTTTTTTAAGTCCTTCTGTTAAAAGCGTTATTGCTTTTGGCTGATCGCCAGCTGGTTTATACGATGCTTTCAGCTTGAAGTTGCTTTTCATATTTTTTAAATTTTTTTTTAATTATCCAGTTAATTATAAGCGCAGTTCATTTTTATTACAGAAAAAAGATATTATTATTAAGCAGTGTATGTTTTTAATATGGATTGTGAATATTGATTTATGCCGATGATATTTATAAGGTATAGCAAAAGGGGAGGTGACAATATATCATAAACAGCATTTGTGCCAAAGAAACTAAAACTAGTCTTGTATGTTTCTTATGCGGACTGAGACATGCCCAAAGTTCTGGAACCTATTGTTTTTAATTTTTACATCGCATGGATTGCATTGCCCAAAGTGATTGCACGGGATAAACTCATCTGTGATGTTTATATTTTCATCCTTTATATTTGCAATGGCTTCTTTTCGTTCATACAGAAAATAGTGGCATCGATGAATTGAGCCATCTGGTGCAATAAGAAGCTCGCTTGGAGCACACTCGCAGCTTTTTTGCGCTTTTCCTGAACATGCTTCTGGATAGGCGTAGTTGCCATACAGTTTTCCATCATACCAGCCTAAAAATTCTTTTGTCCTGAAATCAATTCCTAAATCCCTACAAACCTTTTGTGCGTATTCCACTTTGTCAAGTTGAGTCGGATGCAAAACGCCATATATCCCCACTCGAAAACCTGCATTTTGCAAGAACAAAACTTTTTCAATTATTGTGCTTAAAGTGAATTGTTCGGGATGATAACTTACACGGATTGGCGCATAAGGTGCCTCACGATTTATTGCGGCTGGGTCAATAGCATCAACAAACTTTTTTAAATCAAAGGCAAGATTAGTAAGAATATCCACTTTGAATTTTTCAAGAAGCTTGCTCACTATTGTAATGAAATCAGGGTGCACACCGGGCTCACCACCTTGTAATGTGATGGGGATTTTTGTTTCCAACCTATCAAAAAAAGAAAGCCACTCTTTGCCTGATATTTCCTGATAAGTTAAAGCCCTGTGCCCGCTAAAACGATTTATGCAATACGAGCATTTATAGGGACAACGGAATGTGAGAAATATGCCAATGTAATTAAAGGAAGCTGGAAGTTTGATTTTTTTTATTACAGGTCCTTTTTGAGGCAGTGTGATGAGTTTATTCATATGGCGTATTCAACACGGTTATGATAGTGTTTTTTATCTGTGCCTTCTTTTGTTTCATGCGGTTTTAAGGATTGATATAACTGGCGCTCTTCCATATTGAGAATCACTTGAAAAACAGTCTCTGGTTTAATATCACTCATACACACTCCACCGTCGCGGCAGGTGGGCGCCAGACAGGGCGAGTATGGACAAGCTGTGCTGGAGCGTAGAATTATGCCGAGCCCATACATATAGATATCTTCCGATGGAGTTGGACCAAATAGCGCAATAGTTTTTTTATGCATAGCTAAGGCAAGATGCATTCCCAAACTATCACAGGTTACTATCAATCTGCAGGAGTGTATCCAATCCATATAGACTTCAAGGTCTTTTTCACCTTTCTGCCACGAGGTCTTTAGCCCATATTTAGTACATAGATCGTTTAATTTTTCCCAGTATTGTTTAGGCCATGCTTTTGTTGGCCATTTACTGCCTACTAGATGATTTAAGCCAACATCGTATTGCACTTTTGAGCGTGGGCGATAGCCGAGAATATAGCCTTCCCCGCGCCAGTAATCATTAACTGTTTGATACAAAAGTGCCTGAATAGGCAGAAAATGCCGTTTGCCATTCGCAATATCAAGACAGGATTGCGCAAGATGATGCACAGCCACAACCTTGCCATCACGCCACGTGAATCCGTATCTTTCTTTTGCCTTTATGCTATCTGCAAGTTGGCATATTGAACGCGCCTTCTCAAAACAAACAACTTCATCAAACTCCTCTCTTAAAAGCATCTCTCGATTTGCATCGTCTTCATAAACCAACAGCCTGACAATTAGAGGGTTATCTTTTAGCAGGGGAACAGCAGATTGGCTTGTAAGCCAGGTTACCTCATCTGTGCCATACTTGTGTAAGAGGACAGTGTGTCTAAACACATCACCAAGACTTGGCACAAAGCCTTCTTCATTTATTAGTGTTTCGCAATAGCCAAGTTTGATTATCAGAATTTTTTTATTCATAACACAGGAAAAGTTACCGTTCTTTTATAAGCAAGCTAAATGCCACAGATTTTACACATATAAAGCAGTGTCTAATGCAGCGGGGAGGGTAATAATGCAATAAATAAACTGCTTTTATTCATAGCTATCCGCTTTATTCAAGAGAAAGCACTTTACCAAGAGGACAATTTTTACAAAGAGTTTTATCTATCATACAGAAATCATAATAAATTTGGATAAGCCCTTGCTGTCTTAAAGCAACGTTATAAATTGCAGAAGGATTATGGTCTTTGCCAAAAAGGTTTATTGCTGCACGCCGTATTATTATATTTTCATCTTCCGGTGGGACATCAGAAAGATAATATGTATTTAATAGATATTCATAACCAGTTGCGACAAGAAAGGGAATTATGATATTGATTAGTATTGCAGAGGAGCGTCCTTCTCCTACAAGATTTTCCATACTGTTTTTTTGTGGACTTCCGAGTAATATGTGTGTTTGCCAGTAAGGTGGCGCTTTTATTTTTAATAGTTTTAGAACTTCCTTGAATAAGCCTTTTGTTTCTATCTGTTTATTTTTGAATAGAATTTTAATTTTTTCCATGAGTGGCTTTTCTTTTGTTATAAATAGCTGCGCTACAGCCAGCAATCTACGTTGCGGATGGTTCTGCGGTCTAATTCCGTAAAGTGTCCATTCGCTTTGTTGCATTTTTGTTTCAGCCCATATACTGCTTTTTTTCCACCACCAGTCCCATATGTTTCGTATTAAAATTCTGCTTTCTTTATCAAAAGAATTTTTAGCTTGAGCTGGTAATAGCCCTGAAACTCCCAGCAGGATGGCAAATGCCTTATCTGGCTCATTTTCCGATTCTTCTCTTAAAGTTTTAATTGGTATTAGCTTTGCCAGCTTTCTCATCTGCTGTGTATTGTTTTTAAAGCCCAGCGCTACCATCATTTCTTCATAAAATGCCTGTTCTTCTCCTGCTTCTTCTATCAATTTCTTTATTCTTTCTGCTTTAATAGCAATGCGTGTTTTGCCTGCTTCATTCAATAACGCTTGTGCCATTTCTGGCGGATTTGTTTTTAAAACGCTCTGGCAGGGCGGCAAAATTGCGCGGGGCAGTTCTGGCACAGCCGATATATCAATGGCATCAAAAGAGAAGAGTTTGTTTTGCAAAAGCGGCTTTTCTAGGGCAATTTCTATTGTATTTTTTGGCAAAACACCTTCTGGTAATTTGCCCTCGAAATAAGAGATATGCGCGATCACATTTTGATAATGCGGATCGGAGGAGTGTCCGTGCTTTATCCAATCTTCCGGTGTGATGTGTACTTCTATATCGCCTTTAAGTATTTTATTATCTTTGTCAACTTTGAGTGTAGCATTGATAAAATCAGGACCTGCTTCCTTATTCCATTCGCCGGGGCTTTCCACCAAAACCTCTTTTTGATCTGCCGTGAATAGATTTTTTGGCCTAATTCTTGAATCAAACCAGATGCATTGTAGATGTTTTTCCGAATAGAAGAAACAGTGTCTTGAAAGATATTGGCGTTTATCTTCAAAGAGTGGAATAATTTTTTCTATATGTTTTGTGTTCATTAAACTTTGGGGTTTATCTTATTTAAAAGACGCCAAGTCTTCTGGCTTCTTTTTCATCCGTTTTTTTACGTAAAACTTCTCGTTTATCTTCAAATTTCTTGCCTTTACATAATGCAAGTTCAACTTTAGCGATGCCTCTGGAATTAAAATATAATGAAAGAGGAATAAGTGTAAAACCTTTTTGTGATAATTTTCCTATTAGTTTTTTGATTTCTCTTTTATGCAAAAGGAGTTGTCTTTCTCTTCTTGGTTCGTGGTTAAATTGATTAGCGTAGGAGTAGGGCTTAATATGCAAATCATATAGCACCACATTTTTCCCATCAGATATATCAGCAAAAGCTGCGGTAAGATCGGCGTTGCCATCACGCAAAGATTTTACTTCCGAGCCAAGTAAAGCGATGCCAGCTTCAATTTTTTCAAGGATATGATAGTTTTGAAAAGCCTTTCTATTAGTTGCAACGATCTTTTTTGATGATTGTGCTTTATTGTTCATTTAGTATACAGAATGCAATTCTCCGATGGTTTAAGATGATAATGAAAGAAAAACTTAGCGTCCCACAACCTCACCGAGTTTGAATATCGGCAGAAACATTGATATCACAATGGTTCCTATCACTACGCCAAGAAAGATCATCAGTAATGGCTCAATCATTGAGGTCAAGCTATCAAGCATGGCTTCAACTTCATCGTCATAAAAATCGGCTATACTCTGCATCATTTCATCTATCTTCCCTGTCTTTTCGCCTGCGGAAAGCATATGAATTAAAAGTTTAGGGAAGCACTTATATTTTACTAACGCTGTTGAAAGTGGTTCACCTTGCTCAACAACTGTTCTTGCCGATAAAATTACATTTTCAAAAAACTTGTTGCCTGTTGCACCAGAAACTATTTCCATAGCTTGTAGAATCGGCACGCCACTTTTAAGAAGCTGGGCAAATGTTCTTGCAAAGCGACTCGTGGCGACCTTCCTGTTTAATTCACCAAGCACTGGCAGCTTCAATGCAAATATAGCCAGTTGCAAAGCACCCTGCTCTGTTCTTTTCCATTTTTTGAAAGCAAAAAATCCACCACCACCAGCTAACACAATGAATACCCCATAGTGCCTCATAAAACTACTCAAATCCACCATGAATTGCGTTAGCCCAGGCAGTTTAGCGCCAAAGTCCGCAAACATCTTTGCAAATACTGGCACTATAAAAACTATCATCGCAATGGCAATAGCAATGGCAATGGTAAGCACAATAACAGGATAAGACATCGCCGATTTGACTTTTCTATTTAACCTTGCCGCAGCTTCAAGAAATGTGGCAAGGCGTCCAACTGTCTCGCCAAGCTGTCCTCCAGATTCTCCAGCTTTCACCATGTTGATATAAAGCGTATCAAATACTTCTGGATATTGCGAAAGACATTCTGAAAAAGATGCACCTGCTGCCAATGAGTTTTTTAGCCCAACGAGCAACACCTTAAAGTTTTTGTCTGAAGCTTGATCCTCCAGAGCATCCAAACATTGTAAAAGAGGAATACCTGCCAGTAGCATTGCGGAAAGCTGACGTGAAAAAGGGGCAAGTTCTTTGTTCCTTATATTTTTTGCGCCAACAACTGTTCCTTTCTTTTTTTGCTGTGCCCCCTTTGCTGAAGGTTGAGCACTCTGTCGCGTTGACTGCTGTGAAATTGGCGGTCTGGCAGATAAAGGCGCACCCTGTTGAGATGGAGTAGGGGATTTTGATGCCCCACCTGTACTTGCCACTGATTTGCTTCCTGTTTTAATTACAACCATAATGAACCATATAAAAAGCGTCTTTTCGTTTTATAACAGCTACACTGATAAAAATCAATACATATCCTTGCTGTAAAAAAATATCGCTACTTTGTGACATTTTTCCTTTTTATTTTTCTAAAAACAACTTTGCCTTCTTTAAAGAGAGCTTTCACTTGTTCATTGAATTTATATTCATTTTCGTAACAAACACGCTTGATGCCAGCCCCAATAATCATCTTTGCACAGGTAAGACAGGGCGACTCCGTGCAATATAACGTTGCATCTTTCAAGCTTACTCCATAATAAGCAGCCTGTGTAATTGCATTTTCTTCTGCGTGTGAACAGATGCATTCACTTAAATTAGATCCAGAAGGGGCATCGGAAGCGCAACGTTTGCATCCACCTTCAAAGCAATTCTTTATGCCACGTGGTGTGCCGTTATAGCCGGCAGAAATGATCCGGTTATCTTTTACCACCACAGCCGCAACCTGTCTCCTTATGCAATTGCTGCGTATCTTGATGTAGTGGCATATTCCCATAAAATAGGTGTCCCAATCAGGTCTATAAAAATTTTTTTGCTGACTTGCTGCTTCTAATTTTCTCTTCATAGATAACTTGCGTTATACTTTATATTGATGAACGGTCTCTATCATTGCCCTTATTTGTTCAAAGCATTGGTCACCTGCTCCGTAAATGTACGGCGAAGCAGTTGGGCAGACTATCAGGTTCTTCTTGTTCGCAAAAGCATCTTTTATCAGAGCTTCTGTCTGTGCCCTTATTTCATCCGGTGTCTTTTCATAAATATCGGCAATTTGAATGTTGCCTTCTATGCAAAGAGCTTCACCTGCCAGCCTGCGGGCTTCTGCTGCAGGCAAATCACCCATTGGTGGGGCTTCTATAGGATGCAGCACATCAACTTTCATGTCTAAAAAGCCCTGAAACACCTCTTTAATTTTGCCGCGGCAATGGATATGGATTCTGCCGCCAGCCTCGTGAATTAGATCAATTATTGGCTTGTCATATTTTACATTGAAATCATAAAAATCTTGTTTACTGTGAATTGGTGGCACAACGTATTCTTCACCGAGCATGGCGAAGTATTTGCCAATTTTATTTTTTATTGCGTATTTAACGACTTCAAGAATTATTGTCATTCGTCGTTCACATAATGCTTCTATCAGGCTCTTATTCTCTGCAGAAAATATCGCAAAGTTTTCCGTGCCGAACAGCTCTGCGGTGAACCCTGAAGGATTTAACCCAAGC
>CAZBHO010000005.1:38576-43434 GCA_964491945.1 uncultured Verrucomicrobiota bacterium
AAACTTTTCCACCTCACCACCAATTTCAGGAAAAGGCAATGAAAGATAAGCTTCGGCATCTTCTGGTGTCTTGATAAAAAACGATTTGTGTAAGCCGGGCTGGTTTTTAAAGCTCTTCAGAAAACTTGATTCAAGTGTTATCCCTTTAGGCGTATGAAGTTTTGTTATAACACGCACAAACTCATCAGAATAAGGTTCTTCATAAGTTTCTGATGCTTGCTCGTGGATTATGGGCGACCAGTGAGCTTTTAGCTCCGTTTTTTCCTGAATCAATGCTTTAACTGCATCATAGGTTGGATCATTTTGTGGGAAACCATCTCTTACATAAACAGCGGGTCTATCCATCTCATAATGCGCATATGCTCGTTCAAGTCTTTCTCTTGAAGTTAGTTTTTGGGATTTTCCTGTAATGATACTTTTAACTTTTGCCAGGATAGATTTCTTTTGAGGGGCCTGTTGTGTTACAGCAGGGTGCAGAGCAGCGATTTTTTGCAAAAACTCACGTGCGAGGGCTCTATAAGCGGCGGAAGCAATTCCGCGTGGGTCATATAGAGTGATCGGTTTGCCGAAACTTGGTGCTTCGCTTAATCTAACGCTTCTTGGAATAGTGGTGTTATAAAGCTTTTCTCCAAAGTGCTTTCGTACTTCATTTACAACATCATTTGCCAGGCGGGTTCTTGCATCATACATTGTCATCACTATTCCACCAAGCTGGAGATCGGAATTGGAGCCACTTTCTTTGATTTTTGAAATTAAACCTGTTATCATTCCGAGCCCTTCCAGCGCAAGATATTCACATTGGACAGGAATGATAAGATAATCTGATGCGGCAAGCGCATTGCAGGTAAGTATGCCAAGAGATGGTGGACAATCCAAAAAAATAAAATTAAAATCTCCTTCGTTTAGAATTGGAGCTAAAGCATCCTTCATCCTTGTCAGATAATTTTCTGATCTGGCTATTTCCACTTCAGCGCCGGCTAAATTTAGCTCAGAAGGAATAATGAAAAGACGTTTTACATCAGTCTTGGTTATAATTGTTTTTAAATTGTTTTCAGCGATTAGTGATTGATAAATGCTTTTCCCTTCTTCTCTAGAAATTCCGAGTGCGCTTGTAGCGTTGGCTTGCGGATCCATATCTATCAAGAGTACCTTTTTGCCTTTTTCAGCCAGACACGCCGCAAGGTTGACTGCTGTTGTAGTTTTGCCTACACCACCTTTTTGATTTGCAAACGATATAACCAGCGTCTTTTGCATTTTTTGTTATTTAATCATTCCAGCCTTACGCGCATATTCAAATATGCCGCCAGCTTCCACAACTGGTGCAACAGCGCCAAGTTCCTTTAAGTTCCAACTTTTACCGGTAGCGATGTTCGTGACAATTCCCTTTTCAATGTCAACTTCGGCTTCATCGCCTGTCTTGAAGTGGGGAGTTAAAGGTTCAAACGCTTCGCATGGGAAAAGCTCTCCAGTTGCTACGGCATTTCTGAAAAATATCCGTGCGTAGCTTTCAGCCACAACCACTTTCACTCCTGCTGCGCCTAATGCTATTGGTGCGTGTTCTCTTGAAGATCCACATCCAAAGTTTCTACCAGCGATGATTATGCCATATTTGCTTTTAAATTGGCCTTTTTCTACGAAAGGTGGCATATCCTCTGGCAACCCGCTCAACGCATAGGAGCCAAGCTGCTTATATTCTTCTGGAATTGTTGGAACCAGATTTAGATGTTTTGCAGGAATTATCTGATCTGTATCAATGTTATCTCCAACAACATAAACTAAAGAACGTACTTTTTTTTCTTTTTTCATTTATTTACTCCTTACATCAATTCTCGTGGATCTGTTATATAGCCCTTCACCGCAGAAGCCGCAGCCGTTAAAGGTGAAGCAAGATATATTTGCGAATCTTTTGAGCCCATCCTGCCTATAAAATTCCGGTTGGTTGTGCTGATAACAACCTCGTTGCCTTTTGTTCTGCCAAAGGTATCAATTGGCCCACCAAGACATGCCGCACAGGATGGTGGCGCAATTGGCAGGCAGCCAGCATCTGCGAAAATTTTTTCTAAAGTCTTGCCCTGTATTTTTTCTTTCTTTATTTGTTCAAGCACCTCATTTGTTGCAGGAACCAGGTAGGTTTCTATTTTCACCTTGTTGTTATAAAGAATTTTGGCTGCAGCAATAAAATCGCTAATTTTCCCACCTGTGCAGGAGCCAATGTAGGCTCTATCAAGTTTTATGTGTTTTAAATTTTTTGCAGGGGCATACTGATCAGGGGCATGCGGCTGTGCCACACAAGGCTCAAATAAGGAAACATTATACAGAAAATCCTTTAAAGCTGGCGCAAATGGATCGCTATACATTGCCTCAAATGGTTTGTGATTGCGCCCTTTAAGATACAACAAAGTGGTTTCATCCACTTCCATAATCCCATTTTTTCCACCAGCTTCTATAGCCATGTTGCAAATTGTCATTCTTTCATCCATATTGAGTTCAGAAATTGCTTCACCTCTAAATTCCATTGCGCAATAGTTGGCGCCTTCAACGCCTATATCGCCGATAATACGCAAAATTATATCTTTGCCCATAATATATGGTGGCACAATGCCGTTTATTGTGAAGCGCACTGTTGGTGGAACTTTAATCAAAAGCTTTCCTGTACCCATGACAAATGCGGCATCTGTGTTGCCAATTCCTGTTGCGAATGCTCCAAAAGCACCGTGTGTACAGGTGTGCGAATCTGTTCCAAAAATAACTTCGCCCGGGCGAACATGTCCTTCTTCAGGTAAAGCAACATGGCAAACGCCCTTATAGTTTTTAGTGCCGGGATTATAAAAGTAAGGGAGCTTTTGCTCTTTGGCAAACTTTCTTAAAATATTCACATTACGATGGGCTTTTTCATCTTTTGTGAAAATGTAGTGATCTGGAATAATTACAACTTTTTCTCTATCCCACACCCTGGCATTTTCGCCGAATTCTTTTTTAAAAATTCCGATAGTGCCAGGTCCACATATATCATGCGTAAGCAATATATCCGCATTAACCCATATATTTTCACCGGGCTTAACGTAAGCTTTGCCTGAAGCTTTAGCTAGAATTTTTTCTGTAATTGTCATCTTCATCTTGTTTTTATTCCTTTTATAGATTGCGCTTGTGCCCATGTATAATGCCAGCACTCACCAATTATTCAAGTTATTTTTAAGAATAGGAACAGGTTGCATTGCGAAGAAGGATTGATAGTATTGTATTGGATGGTGTAGTAAAAAATATTTTGCCCTAAATGTGGTGCAAAAACACAAGGAAAAATGGGGTAGATATTTTTTTTAGAGAAAAAATGTATTTTTTTTGCCCTCGATAAGTTCTGATAATTTTTTAATGGTTTTTAAGCACAGGTGGCAAGTGATAGAACAGATGGGAATTGATTGATTAAGCCTTGCTTAATTCTTGCTTCTCAAGTTCTTTGTGAGCTCTGTGGCGAAAATTCTTGTCTTCTGACTTTTTCTTTGTGAAGCTCTCAAGCCATCTATGGGGAATTTTTCTCTGCTGTTGCAAAAATCCACCAGCGCTACTGCCTAATAGTATAAGTTCCGATATATGCACAAAACCTATTATCTTTAGGGCACTCTGGATTGTTTGAACAAAAAAAATAAAAAAGTGCTTGACCTTTTTGGCTGTTGAGTTTAGATTGTATGCCTATGAATAAAGAAATGCCCATCGGAATAGAGAGTGTTGCAAAGGGAAAAGGAACTTCTCTTTTGCTTCTAGTATTAGTAGTATTGCCCTCTCCGGTGGGTATTCTGGCAAACTAGATGTGTAGTTTTGCTAGAAAGTGAATAAATAATGCCCACCAAAAAAATGGTGGGTTTTTTTTTAGATTGGAGGAAATTAAATGAGAACAGGAGTTGAATGCTTAATTGATGGATTAAAAAAAGCTGGAGTTGAAATTATATTTGGACTGCCTGGTGGAGCGGTTTTGGATATTTTCCACAAGCTCTACGAAGCACCATTTAAGTTTGTGCTCGTTAGACATGAGCAGGGTGCAACACATATGGCAGATGGTTATGCCAGAGCCACAGGTAAAGTGGGATGCTGTCTTGTTACTTCTGGTCCGGGTGCAACAAATACGGTTACTGGCATAGCAACTGCCGCTATGGATTCGGTGCCAATTGTGTGTATTACAGGACAGGTTCCATCTCATATGATAGGTAACGATGCTTTTCAGGAAGTTGATATTGTTGGTATAACTCGCCCAATAACAAAACATAATTATCTTGTTAGAAACGTTGATGAGTTGCCACGTATTATCGCGGAAGCTTTTTATATTGCTTCAACTGGCAAGCCAGGTCCAGTTTTAATTGATATTCCAAAAGATGTTCAAAGAGCCAGCACTAGAGCCCCTGATCCTGAAAGCATTTCTATTAGAGGCTATAATCCTACAATAGAAGGGCATCCAAAGCAAATAGAGAAACTTGCGGAGGCAATTAATAAAGCAAAACGTCCTCTCATTTATGCTGGTGGTGGCGTGATCATTAGCGGAGCTTCAAATGAGCTTACGGAGCTGGCAAGAAAAGCGCATATTCCAGTTACTACAACATTTCTTGGACTTGGCAGTTTTCCTGAAACAGATCCGCTTTCATTGCGTATGCTTGGAATGCATGGTAGCGTTGCTGCAAACTATGCCACACATCATTGCGATCTCTTAATTTCAGTTGGAGCTCGTTTTGATGATAGGGTTACTGGCAAAATCTCTGAATTTGCGCCAAATGCAAAAATAGCTCATATTGATATTGATCCATCTGCTATTTCAAAAAGTGTCCCTGTTAATATACCTGTGGTTGGTGACGCTAAAAAAATTCTTTCAGAG
>CAZBHO010000005.1:43489-50698 GCA_964491945.1 uncultured Verrucomicrobiota bacterium
AAATGGAAAGAACAACATCCGTTTAAATATGATACAGATTCTTCCATGTTGTTGCCTCAGTTTGTTATTGAAAAAATCTATCACCTTACAAAAGGTGATGCAATTATTGTTACGGATGTTGGGCAGCATCAAATGTGGGCTGCTCAATTTTATAAATATACCAAACCGCGCAGCTTCATTTCTTCTGGCGGACTTGGCACTATGGGGTATGGGCTGCCAGCAGCTATAGGAGCTCAGTTTGGATGTCCAGATAAGCTTGTTGTTGATATTTCTGGAGATGGAAGCATACAAATGAATTTTCAGGAGTTGGTTGTGGCTGTTGAACACAGGTTGCCTATAAAAGTCATAATTATCAACAATGCTCATCTTGGAATGGTCAGGCAGTGGCAGGAGCTCTTCTATGGAAAGCGTTATTCAGCGACCATACTTTCGCAGCAGAATAGACCACCGAACGAGAAGATTGAGCCTCTTCCTAATGGTAAGTATAGACCTGATTTTGTGCAGCTTGCTGAGGCGCACGGCGCTTTTGCGCAAAGAGTTTCTGATAAGAACGATGTTGTTGCAACTCTTGAGAAGGCTCTAGAGTATAACAAGGGTCCAGCAGTGGTTGAGTGTGTTGTTGAACCAGAGGCTAATGTTTTGCCTATGGTTCCAGCAGGCGCTTCGCTCACAGAGATGATTCACAGTATGGCTTAATTTTTTTAGAAAAAAGAGAGGTGCAAAAATGAAACATATAATAGGCGTTATTGTGGAAAATAGACCTGGCGTTCTGGCAAGAGTTATCGGGCTAATATCAGGGCGTGGGTATAATATAGAAAGTCTTAATGTTGCCCCTACGCATGACGAAACGGTGTCGCATATAACAATGACTGTTCCGGGCGATGATAGGGTGCTTGAGCAGGTTACCAAACAACTTAATAAGCTTATAGATGTCATTAAGGTGTATGACCTTACTGGTAAGAAATATCTGGAAAGTGAGCTTATGCTTATAAAAGTTTCTGCAACGCAAAAGAACCGGTCTGCTGTTATAGAAGTGGCGACTTTGTTCAATGCAAAGATAGTTAATGTTCAACCTAAATCTTTAACTATACAGGTGGTTGGGACGGAAAGCGAGTTGAATAATTTTATTGAACTCGTTAAGACAAACGGCATATTAGAGATGTCACGAACAGGTGTTATAGCTATGGGCTTATCTGATTAATTTAGTAGAAAGAAAGGAACAAGAAAGATGACTAGTAATGATAAATCAAAAAAGATATTGATCTTTGATACCACACTGCGTGATGGTGAGCAGTGCCCGGGAGCAAGTTTAAATAAACGTGAGAAATTAGAGATAGCGCAACAACTTGAAAAGCTCGGTGTTGATGTTATAGAGGCAGGCTTCCCTATTGCTTCGCCAGACGACTTTGAAGCAGTTAAAGAGGTTGCCACAAAAATTAAAAACACACGTATAGCAGGGCTTGCAAGATGTGTGGATAAAGATATAGAGCGCTGCGCTGAGGCTTTGGCACCTGCGGGGAAAAGGGGTAGGATACATGTTTTTCTAGCTACTTCAAAGGTGCATAGGGAATATAAGCTTAAGAAACGTAAGGAAGAAATTATTAAACTTGCCGTTTGGGGCGTTCAATATGCAAAAAAATTTTGCGATGATGTTGAGTTTAGCGCTGAAGATGCTGCACGAACTGAGCGCGATTTTCTGGTAGAGGTCACAAAAGCTGTTATAGATGCTGGAGCCAAAACCGTAAATATACCCGACACAGTTGGCTATGCTATTCCTTATGAGTTTGGTGAAACCATTGCGTATCTTTTCGATAATGTGCCAAACATTGATAAAGCCATAATCAACGTGCATTGTCATAATGATCTGGGGCTGGCTGTGGCTAATTCTCTTGCGGCGGTAAAAAATGGAGCGCGTGGTGTTGAGTGCACAATTAACGGGCTTGGCGAACGTGCTGGCAATTGCTCATTGGAAGAATTTGTTATGGCTCTTAAAACCAGAAAAGATTATTTTGGATTTGAGACAGGCATAAATACCAAAGAGATTTATAAAACAAGCAGACTGGTAAGCAGACTAACAGGAATGATCGTGCAGCGTAATAAAGCAATCGTTGGTGCAAATGCTTTTGCACACGAAGCAGGAATACATCAAGATGGCATACTCAAAGAACGTTCTACCTATGAAATTATGCGTCCAGAAGATATTGGTATAGAAAGTTCTGAACTGGTGCTTGGCAAACATTCAGGTAGACATGCTTTTGCTGACCGTTTAATTAAAATGGGATTCAAACTTACAAAAGAAGAGTTGGAAAAAGCATACAATAGGTTTATTGCTCTGGCTGATAAGAAAAAGTTTATCTATGATGATGATATAATAGCTATTGCCAGAGAAGAAATGGAAGATTCGGGAAGTGTCTACACGCTTGAGCATTTGCAGGTGACAACAGGAAGCAACCTTGTGCCTACGGCAACAGTGAGGCTTAAAAAAGGTGGCGAGTTTATGCAAGATGCTTCTTGCGGCGATGGTCCAGTTGATGCTGCTTTTAAGACTATAGAGCGAATAACAAAAGTGCGTGGCAAGCTGCTTGATTATAACATTCAGGCTATAACGGTTGGAAAAGATGCTCAAGGTGAAGTTAATATCCGTGTTGATTTTGGTTCGCAGATCGTAAATGGCAAAGCGGCAAGCACAGATATAGTTATGGCAAGCGCTATGGCTTATCTAAATTGCATAAATAGATATCTTGGTATCAAGAAAATGGATGAAAGCAAAAAATAAAGAGATTGTTATTTCTGCAAGAACAAAGCTATATGCTGTGTTTGGTCATCCAATAAGTCATTCGCTTTCGCCACAAATGCATAATGCTGCATTTCGGGCTCTGGGTGTGGATGCGGTTTACCTTGCCTTTGATGTGCCGCCAGAAAAATTGCAGGAGGTATTAAATTCTACGGCAATAATGAAGTTTGCAGGGATCAATCTTACCGTCCCACTAAAAGAGGTTGCTTTTCAAACAGTGCATCATAAAAGCAACTATGCAACGCTTTCTCAATCTGTAAATACGATTTGTTTTCAGGGGAGTAAGCTTTATGGCGATAGTACAGATGGCAGAGGCTTTTTGATGGCATTAAAAGATAAGTTCGGTATATCGGTTCGTAGTAAAATCGTTTTCATTTTAGGCTGTGGAGGTGCAGGTAAGCCTGCATCTGTTGCTGCTTTAATGGATGGAGCCTCACATATCATCCTCGCAAATAGGACCATAGAGAAAGCAGTTGCTTTAAAAGAGCATCTACTCTCGATAAAGAAGAATGCTTCAATAAGTGTTCTCCCTTCACAAATTGATGAGTGGATAAAAGGTTGTTTAGAATCTGATATCGTTGTTCAGGCAACTTCTCTTGGGTTAACTCAAAATCAAAAATCTATTCTTCCAGCAAAGGCGTTTCGAAAAGGGCAGTATGTTATGGATATGATATATGCTCCACCAGAAACCGCTTTTCTAAAAGAAGCCAGAAAGGCAGGAGCAAAAACAATGAATGGCTTGTCAATGCTTTTGTTTCAGGGGGCGCTCTCTTTTGAAAAGTGGTTAAAAAAGAAAGCACCAATAGAAGTAATGCGTAATGCCCTTCTTAATGCCATTTAAAAGTAGCTTTTTAGCGAACAGACATTTTTATAAAAAATGATTGACTTTGTGTTCTCTACATATAGGATAAAAAAACTTTTAAATAGTTCTAAAGAAAGGAGCAATTATGGAAAATTCAAGTTCCGCAAAAATAGCTGAAGCATTAAAACTTCTTGAGGAAGCTGCAAAAGAAAAAAAGGATGAATTAAAGAATCTTTTGACAGGCAAATACGAGCATCTGAAAAACACTATTATCGATGCCGAAACAGATGTTACAAAGACTTTGCTTGCTGCCAAGAAGAAAGCTCTGGAAGCCGCGATGCATGCAAAAGATATAAGTGAAGAAAAAATTAAGCAGGTAGCTAAAGATGTGGATGAGCAAGTCCATGAAAATCCATGGCCATATATAGGTGGCGTTGCGCTTGGCGCTCTGCTCATTGGATATATTTTGGGCAGAAACAAATAACGAGCAATTTTTTGTATAAAACAGAATAGTTTTGCTCAGATATGATGCGCTGATGATGCATATCGGCACTTTAGAACCTGAAGAAAGGTTATTATGCGATGAAAAATTTTGCCGGTAAGTTCATACAAGGGCTTGCTACTGCGGTCGCAATCGCTTTGTTTAAAAAATACCGTAGAGCTTCGATTGATCTTGTTAAAATTCAAATAGCCACTTATTATCTAAAAGCCATCCAAACTGTAAGATTAGCTTTCCTTTCTGGTATAGCAGGCTGGTTTTGTGTGTTTTTATTTGCTTTTGGCTTTTTGGTTCTACATGCAGGTTTCTTCTTGTTCTTATGCATCAACTTTGGATGGGGGATGGTTTCGGCAGTAGCTTGTGCATTAGGAATAGTCTATATATTTATAGCGCTCGGTGCGCTACGCTTTATATCTTCAGAAAAACAGTGGATGTCCACTTTTAAAGCAGATGCCTTTATAAAGGAACTAACAAAACAATGATATAAGTTGAGAGATATATGACTATACGTAACTTAAGTCCTCAAAGAATGTTTATGGCTCTTGCGGCTGAACATAAACCTGTATATCAATTTTCCGGTAAGACGAAGCATGATTTTGCTAAATGGAAAAAGAATGCACTACCTAAAGTGCTTGCTACGCTTGGGGATTTTCCTCCTAAAGCTCCGCTTAATCCTGAATTGCTTGTTAGATGGGAAGAGGATGGATTAATTAAAGAGCGCTGGATAATTGATGTGCAAAAACATATTTCAGCAACACTTCTTATAAACAGGCCTTCATCCATAGAAAAGGGCGAGAAGCTTCCAGCAATCCTATGCTGTCATGGACATGGTTCTTTTGGGAAAGAGCCAGTAATGGGGAATAAATCTTCTCCTGAACTTTGCGATGCTATAAACAGGGGAAAGTATAATTATGGCGAGGTTATGGCGCAGAAGGGGTTTGTGACTTATGCGATTGACTGGATAGGATTTGGAGAGAGGAACGATAACAATAAGCCTAATCATCTGGCATTAAATCACGGTAGGGATTGGTGCAATTTGTATTATTTGCATGCTACTATGCTTGGGATGACATCTCTATCAATAAACATTGCTCACGGAAAAGCCGCAACAGATTTTGTATCATCATTATCTTATGTGGATAAGAATAAGCTAGGTGTTATGGGCTTAAGTGGAGGAGGCACGATGAGTTTATGGATGAGCCTTGTAGATGAGCGGTTTAAGGCTACAGAGATTATTTGTTATAGCGATTTATGGTGGGCTTTTGGGATACGTGATATAAACTATTGTGGGATGCAGGTTGCACCTGGATTGTATAAGCTGGTAGATTTGCCTGATTTACAGGGGTTATTGGCGCCACGTCCATTGTTGATTGATATTGGGGTGAATGATACCTGTTTCAAGGTTGATACGGCGATGCTATGTTATAAGCAGGTTGAGAAGATATATAAAGCTGCTGGAGCTGAAGAGAGGCTTGAACTAGATCTTCATTCTGGGGAGCACGGCTGGGGGGCTAATAAGTCAGAAAACTTCTTTAGGAAGTTTTTAAAATAAGACTTTTTAAGCTTGCCTTTTAGATAATATATAGCATCTTTAATACAAAGAAGAAAGATGCTATACAGGAGGGTATTATGGCTGATATTTATTTTGCCTGCAGCAAATGTAAGAAAAGTCTTGCCATTGATGCCAGAGGGGTTGGGTTAGAAGTTAAATGTATTGAATGTGCCTCAGCAGTGGTTGTCCCAAAGCCAGAAATAGAGTTTTTTTGCCCTTCTTGTGGTGAAAGGTGCTTCTCTATCTTTTCGTTAAAAGGCACTCAATTTAAGTGTACTGTGTGTTCAACTAAAGCGACGATTCCTTTGGATGCTTCGGCGCTATCCGATAAGGAAGAGGAACCTGCTATGAACGCAAAGGAGCCTTATAATAGTCCATCAGATCAACCGCCTATTTCAGAAAAAGAATCAGTTGTCTTATCTACTACTCGCAGAGTAGCCACTGGCAAGTTGCCTTTTGACGCAGAGGTTAAAAACGATAGACAGTCGGCTGAAGATGGTGCTGGTAAGGTTTTTATTGATAAAGTATGGAGTGTTTTAAATGTAAAATTCTTGTCCCCATTTTTGATAGCATTGAAAGCAAATCGTGGCAAAATCATAAAGGTAGTTATTAAGTTGGCTTTATTGTTCATTCTTGTTGATGTTGGTATAGGTGGAGTAAAGAGAATACTGGAGAGTGCGAAACGAATTGATAATGCTATTTTGCAAGCCAGATCAGAGACGAATTATGATGAGGCAATTTCCATTCTTAAAAAAACGATAAAAGAAAATCAATTTGCTTTCAATCGTTATAAAGCAATTAGGCTGAAAGAAGAGATAGAAAAGTCAGCAGAAGATACGGAATCATTAAGGCTTGCGATTGTAATGGCGGAAAAATCGCCTTCTATTGAAAATCGTATTGTGGAACTGGAGAAGGCTATAAAAAGATATGGAAAAGCAAGGAATAGAGCTGAAGCTCAAGAGAAATTAGAGGAATTTAAAAAAATATCAGATGATACTTATGGCCTGCTTGCCGCGTGGGAAAAGGCACAAGGTGAGAGGAATTTTGATAAGGTAAATTCTATTATGCAGGAAGCTTTCCGTAAGTTTCCGCTTGCGGCTAATACAAAAGTTATAGAGCAATATCTTGAAGTCTTGGAGAAAAATTATTTAGATACAAAAGCCATTGAAGATGCTCTTGAGCATTCAATAAGCGCATCATCGCTTTCTGATGCAATCAGCATTTTGCAATCTGCCTTGTTGAAACACACTAATGCGTATAATCTTGCGGCAGCCCAACAGCAGCTTGACCTTTATCAAAAGCAATTAGCGCAAGCCAGAGAGAAAGAAGAAGTTCAAAAGGTAGATCCATTAGCACAAATAATAGATGAAGCTAAAGCAAATACTGACCTTGAGATGGCAATAAAAATTCTGGAAAAAGGTTTGTTAGATTATGGCAACACATCAAAACATCGTCCAGTGGCAGAGGCTCTCCTTGTGGCATACAAGGAGAAACTTGCTTCTATGCTAAAAGCGCAGCAAAAAGCTATTAGTAATTTTATAGGAGGAGTTCAATCAATTGAA
>CAZBHO010000005.1:50715-64243 GCA_964491945.1 uncultured Verrucomicrobiota bacterium
ATATGTTTTCTATCCGGCAGAAGAAGCACCAAAAATATCGCTTGTTCCATTGACCTTATATGATAGTCCATTGATAAATAGAGCAGCTTTATTCAAATATCTTCTGGATGTAAAAATGTGCATTGTTTCTGAAAAGGAAGAAACCACAACATCTTCTTCTATGAAAATAAAAATTACTCAAATTCAGAATAAACCTAGAATCATATTTGGCGCCAGGGATAATGATTTACCTTCTGGTAGCAAATTGGTTGTTGAGTATTTTGTGGCTAATCCTGAAGAAAAAAAGGGCTACGAGTATCATTCTTCTGAAGTTATCAGCCTGCCAGCAGTTACTAAAGGAAAGCCTTTATCGGTTGACGTAAATGGTATCTCTTATGAGAAGGTGGAAGGTAGAACCGCATCATCCAAAAAGCTTCGAGATAGAGAAAAGCCACTTTTAGGACTCATTGTAAGTTTATATAGTCCTGACAATCTTTTATTAACACAACGATATTCTTCGCCAAAACTTGCCGAAGAGTGCTCACATAAAATGGATAGACACTAATTTTTTATTCCTATTTATTTGCCTTGCATTAGAAAAAACTTGTAATTTTCTCTTTTTGAGGTAGAGCTCTTATCTCGTTGTGTCATTTTATATCGAATAAGAACTTGCATTTTAAAATGCATAGAATCGTTGTTACAACAGAAGAGTTATCAAGTGCTTCTATAATCTTGAACCGAGAAGAGACACATCACCTTCTTAATGTAAAGCGGGTTACACCGAATGAAACTATTGAACTTATTGATGGCAGGGGGCACTGTGTTAAAGCCTGTTTTATCGGGAAAGATCAAGGCAAAGCTATGCTCAAAATTCTGCCTGAAACATTACAATTTCTTCATAAACCATCTCCTAATATATTCCTGGTTCAGGCTATTCCTAAACATCCTAGAATGGATTTGATAATAGAAAAATCTGTGGAACTTGGGATACAAGGAATTTTTCCTATTATTACACGAAACACTATAGTTAAACTGAGCAATTATGAGTTTGAAGAAAGAGTTAAAAGATGGCGTAAAAAAATTCAAGAGGCTGGTAAGCAATCTGGAGTACTATGGCTGCCTGAAATTTTCAAGCTATCCTCTTTGGGTGAAATCCTTTCATTAATAAAAGGAGAAAATTGCACTGTTCTTGTTGGCGCATTAAAAAAAGGCATACCTATGCTTTTTGATGAAGTGCTAAAACTCAAAGCGTTATCGCCTCTTCCTGAAAAAATATATCTCTTTATAGGTCCTGAGGGCGATTTTATAGATGAAGAACTTGAAGTTGTTGCTACAGCAGGAGGCGCTTTTGTCCAATTTGGCACTCCAATTTTGCGAACTGATACCGCCGCCATCTTTGGGTTAAGTGTGCTGGTTTCGGCATTCCCACGACAATTCTTGTGATTATACTTATTATGCGTGAAGAACTAAACGAACCTAAAATTATATTTGAAGATCCCTTTCTGTTGGTTCTTGATAAACCATCGGGAATGCCAGTTATTCCAGTAAAGGCTAATGATAAAAGACTATCTTTATCTGAATGGGTTCATCAGGAAATCAACGGCTCGTTCTTTAATGTGCATAGAATTGATGCAGAAACGTCTGGACTTGTTGTTTTTGCTAAAAATAAGGAAACTTTAACAAAGATGAGTAAAGCATTTGAACAAAAAAAGGTAAGGAAGATATATCTGGCATTTGTGGTTGGTTTGCCGCTTTTTCAACAAAAGACTATTAATTTGCCTCTGGAAAAGGATCCTGATTTTCCATTAAAAGTTCGTATTGCAAAGCGTGGAGGCAAAAAGGCAATTACAACTCTTACTGTGAAAGAAAAATTTAAAGGGTTTGCTTTGTTAGAGATTATGCCCTTAACTGGCAGGACGCATCAGATAAGAGTGCATTTGGCAAGTATTGGCTTGCCAATAGTGGGGGATGATTTATATGGCACAGCTTTGTTGCCTTTTCTATCAGATATAAAAAGAGGTTATAAGCAAAATAGCCGTAAGGAAGAGAAGCCTCTGATAAATAGATTAGCGCTTCATTCTTATTCAATAACATTCCAACATCCGCATTCAATGGAAGAGTTAACAATACAATCAAAACTGCCAAAAGATTTTCAGGTGCTCTTAAAGTATATGCGGAAGTTTGCAGCCAACTGAATGAATAAATGTTTGAAAAGTTCTTGAAGATAAGTTAAAAGCTTATATTTAAAGGATAGGAGATGGACCTTTATGACCAGACGTGAACGGCTGATGAAAACCTTGAATGGTGAAACTGTGGATAGGCCTGCCGTGAGTTTTTATGAGATAGATGGCTCTCAAAATATGGATGATCCTGATCCTTTTAACATATATAATCATCCATCATGGAAACCACTGATTGAACTTGCCAGGGAGAAAACAGATAGAATTGTAAGGCGGGGAATTACTTTTAAAAATGCTCCGCCAGATCCTTGTGAGGAGCTTACTTTAATCAAGAGGTATTATGGAGAGGATGGAGCTTTATACACCGAAATAACAGTCAAAGCTGGCAAACGGCTTTTAACGAAAAGGACAAAACGTGATAGGGATATTGATACGGTATGGACTTTGGAACATTTGTTAAAGGATGAGGATGATGCTAAAGCATTCCTTGAGTTGCCATTTCCTGCATGTGGTGGTGAGCCTGTGATTGAGCCATTTCTGCATTTAGAAAAAGAACTTGGGGATGATGGTATAGCTATGATAGATATTGGAGATCCACTTTGTGCGGTTGCGCCGCTCTTTGATATGGGGACATATACTGTTGTTGCTATGACAAATGAGGAGCTATTTCGTAGAATGCTTGATAAGGTGGCAGAGCGGATGTACTGGCAAGTGGAACAGATTGCGAAGGTTTTGCCCGGCAGATTGTGGCGAATATATGGACATGAATATGCATCAGAGCCTTATTTGCCTCCGAATCTTTTTCATCAGTATGTTACTCAATATGACAAAACAATTATTGAAATAATTAAGGCAAGTGGTGGTTATCCTAGGATACACTCGCATGGGCGGCTTCTTAATATTCTGGATCACATTGTTGAAACAGGATGTGTGGCGCTTGATCCCATTGAGCCACCACCACAGGGCGATGTTGAGCTTATATACGTGCGGCAAAAATATGGTGATAAACTAGTCTTGTTTGGAAACCTTGAAATTACGGATATAGAAAATTTATCAGAAGCCGATTTTCGTAAAAAGGTTAGGCAGGCTATTGAAGAAGGAACTTATGGCACTGGACGTGGTTTTGTGTTAATGCCATCAGCATCTCCTTATGGTAGAGAGCTTTCGCAAAAAACTTTGCAAAATTATTTTGCTATGATAGATGAAGTTGAAAAATTTGGCAGGGGATAAAAATGCTTGCTAAAATTCATAGTGCAACAGTTTATGGTGTTGAGGCTTTCCCTGTTGAGATAGAGGTGAATGAAAGTCGTGGTGATCCGCAGATGGATATAGTTGGGTTGCCTGATGCTGCTGTAAAGGAGAGCCGGTATCGTGTTCTTACTGCCATTCACAATTCTGGTTTCGCATCGCCAAAAGGGCGGCTTACGGTTAATCTTGCTCCTGCCGATATTAAAAAGGAGGGACCTATTTTTGATTTGCCAATTGCATTGGGCACTCTTGCCACACAAATGGAAGTTCAGCCCGAAGCTTTGAAAAACATATCGGCTGTTGGCGAACTTGCGTTAAGTGGCGAGGTGCGCAAGATAAAAGGTGTGCTCCCTATAACGATAGCAATGCAGAAAAAACGTAGAAGGTCTATACTTGTTCCTCTAGAAAATGCGGAAGAAGCAGCTGTTGTTGATGGGATAAACGTCTTTCCTGTTAGAACTCTCAGAGAAGCTCAAGAAATAGTTGCGGGGCTTATTCAGCCAACGCCGTATAAAATTGATGTGAAGAAAGTTTTTGAAGCAGGTGCAATTTATGAGGATGATTTTGCCGATGTAAAGGGGCAAGAACAAGCCAAAAGAGCAATTGAAGTTGCAGTTGCAGGTGGACACAACATAATTATGATTGGACCACCTGGAAGCGGGAAAACTATGCTGGCGCGTCGCATTCCTTCAATTTTACCACCTATGACGCTTGATGAAGCCATTGAAATAACACGCATTCATAGTGTTGCAGGAGCTCTTGCACCTCATCAGGCGCTTGTGGCAAAGCGCCCCTTTAGGGCACCACATCACACCATATCCGATGCAGGACTTCTTGGTGGTGGCACCTATCCGATGCCGGGTGAGGTGAGCCTTGCTCATTGCGGAGTTTTATTTCTGGATGAGCTGCCAGAATTTCACAGGAACGTGCTTGAGGTGATGCGCCAGCCACTTGAGGATGGTTTTGTAGTAATTTCTCGGGCAGCAGGCAGCATCACTTTTCCATGCCGTTTTATGCTTGTGGCTGCTATGAATCCGTGTCCGTGTGGTTATTCAGGTGATAGAAAGCGAGAGTGCCGTTGCACTGGAGTGCAGATTCAAAATTATAGAAACAAAATTTCAGGACCACTGCTTGATAGAATAGATATCCATATTGAAGTTCCATCGCTTCCATATCAAACTTTATCCACCACCTCATCATCGGAAAGCTCTTCTCTTATTCGTGAACGTGTGATTAAGGCAAGGCTTATCCAACAGGAGCGTTTCAAGAATTTAAAAAAAGTTCGTTGCAACGCAGATATGCGAAGTAAAGATATTCAAAAATTTTGTCAGCTTGATAAAGAGAGTGCTTCTTTGCTGAAAGAGGCGTTGGATAGTTTAAATTTAAGTGCCAGAGCTTATGATAGAATTATTAAAGTGGCAAGAACTATAGCCGATCTTGATGCATCAGAAATTATAAAGCCACAGCACATATCCGAAGCCATTCAATATAGAACGCTTGATAGAAATTTCTGGATATAGGCATTTATGCTGAAGCGCCCACCCCCGGCTTTCCCCCTACTGGTCTTAATAATTTCTTAATGCCGGCTTTTGGAATAGGTTTTGCCAATTCGCCAAGTCTCATAACTATGCTGCAGGCTAATTCAAAAAAAATAGCATTTTGAAGAATTTCATCAAAGCTCTCACCTAGAGTAACCAAGCCATGATTACGCATTATTATAAGATTATGCTTTTTGGCAGCAGCGATAACCTTTTTTGCAAGTGGCTCAGATCCCGGTTGTAAATAAGGCACTATAGCTATCTTGCCAATGTAATAAGGAATTTCAGGAATAATAAACAAGTTCGGTATCGTTTTCATACAGGCTACGGCTGTGGCAAATGGCGACTGAAAATGCAATATCCAGTTTACATCTTTTCTCGTTTGCATGATGCCTGAATGGAATTTTATTTCAACTGTAGGTTTCCTTTTGTCTAAAGATGAGCCATCTTTAATTCTGCAGGGCACAATATCTTTTGCCGTTATTCTGCCCAGCCATGATCGTGTTCTTGTGCAGAGCATAGTTTCATTATCAATGCGGCAAGACATATTCCCACTGCTACAAGCAAGGAGCCCCTTACTATCAACAATGTGAGCAGCTTTTACCAGTTCTAAAATTTTTTTTTGAAGGACGCTTGACATACCTCTATTTTGCTGCGGCAATTTCTTCAAATATATCTTTAAGACTTTTGGTGATGCCCCAGTCAGGGAAGTGCTGTTTCATTTTTGAGAGATTTGAAATGTAGCAGATATGATCACCAATTCGGTTTTTTTCTATGTATTCATAATCAAGTTTTTTGCCGGTGGCGGCTTCTGCCATTTCTATTGCCTCAAGTATTGATATGCTGTTGGTTCTACCACCGCCAAGATTATAAACTTCTCCGCAGCGAGGGGAATTGTAAAAGGCTTCAAAGGCACGGCATACGTCAAAAGAGTGAATGTTATCTCGCACCTGTTTGCCTTTGTATCCAAAAATACGGTAGTGCCTGCCTTCTCTTGCGCATTTGATAAGGTAAGCCAGGAATCCGTGCAATTCAGCCGCAGAGTGGGCTGGACCTGTGAGACACCCTCCTCTAAAGCAGGCAGTTTTCATTCCGAAATATCTGCCATATTCTTGCGTCATAATATCTGCAGCCACTTTGCTTGCGCCAAATATGCTGTGTTTGGATTGGTCTATTCTAAAATTTTCTGCAATTCCATCATAATCTTCTTTTCTCGCATAATCCCATCTTTTCTCTTTTTCTATCAATGGCAACTCATTTGGAGCGTCCCCATAAACTTTGTTGGTGCTCATAAAGCAGAAAGGCGCATCAAAAGCAAAACGCCTGGCTGCTTCCAGCAAATTTAACGTGCCAACCGCATTCACATCAAAATCATCAAACGGGCGTGATGCAGCCAGATCATGACTGGGTTGCGCAGCGCAATGGATAATAAAATCAGGTTTAACTTCTTCCATCAAGTGAAGCATTTCCTGCCTATCTCTTATATCGGCAGTATAATGATGGAAGTTTTTCGTTGTCCTTTTTAAACGCTCAAGATTCCATGTTGTGTCACCATCAGGTCCAAAAAAATCTTTTCGCATGTTGTTATCTATGCCAAAGATTTTCCAGCCTCTTGCATCAAAATAAGTAACACACTCTGATCCGATAAGTCCGCTGCTGCCAGTAACTAGCAATCTCTTCATTTAGTGTTTTATATTAATAATCCAATCTTGTGCTAATTGTGCCATCAGAGTTTGTCAAGTTCATGCTTTCAAGGATATCGCCGTTGGTGATAACATATTTGCCCGGATCTGGGTTTCTTGTGGAGTCAACCCAAAGCCCTTGACCGGAACATTTTGTTATATTTCCCCCATCACCATCGTGATTGCCACCCCAGCTATTTGAAAGAGCTGAAGCTGAACCAAAATTGACAACGCCAGTTCCATTCCTATCACATATGAGCACCAGATTACCATCGGAAGCCATTCTGCCTGCAATGTAATGATAGCTTGAGTTGCTGTAAGAAATGTTGCTCAAAACAATTGCAGAACGGTGATAGCCCATTGCTGAAAAGCGTCCTGCTGCGCTGGGGCATATAAAGAGGTTGGGTGATATGCCTTTATCGTTCTTCAATGCGCCATCAGGACCAACCAGGTTCGTTTGAGGGAATGGCGGACGGAACGAATCTTTACTATCTAATCCCCACGAGGCAGCTGCTTTAAATATGCCGTTCTGGTTGGCAAGGCAGTTGACTCTTCTTGCATTTTCACGAACTCTTCCAAGGTTAGGCAGAAGCAATCCTGCAAGTAGAGCAATAATTGCTATCACAACGAGCAATTCTATTAACGTGAATGCCCTCCAATTGATGTTTCTCCATAGTTTTTTCATAGACTTTCCTCCTTTATGCTTTTTGAGTTATTATAAACATTTTTAAAAAAGGCTTTCCTCTGTTAAGCTACTCAACCATTACAATTTTTGCAAACATTTTTTTTCTTTTTTTTAATAGTAGGCACCGCTTTGTATCCCTGCAGATAGGATATAATAAAAGGCATCTCGTACTTTCTGATAACCAGCATCGTTTGGATGATTAGCAGTAATTCTATCCATCAGGCTATATTCCCATCCGCTAACAGAAGTAATGGCCTCATATACTTGAGCAACAGGGATATTATAATCTCGGGCTATGTTATATATTCTTGGATTAAAGGTTCTTATATTTGCTGCTTGTTCGGTTCTATCACGGTATTCTGTTGTGATGACAGGTGGTATTGTTGCTATTATAACCTTTACTCCCTTTGTAAGAGCGGTATAGACCATATACCGTAGATTACCTTCAAGCTCATCATAGCCATTGTGTAGCATATCGTTTGTGCCTTCCATTAGTAGTAAAATATCTGGCTTATAAGCATCAAGCTCGGTTTGCAGTCGCCACATACCTTCTTCTGTATCTTCACCAGGATTACCAACGTTGATCATATTTATACGGCAGGGCAGAGTGCTTTCTAACAAATCTTTTAGCAATTTTGGATAGCCAGTTGCAGGTCCACCAGAACTACTGCAAGTGCCGTAAGTTATGCTATCTCCGAAGGCAAGAATGGTTAATCCACGCCGCCAAAAGCTATTTACAATAGGTTCGCTATTATAATCGCCTATTGCGAAAGATTTTATTATTGATGTGTATGGGTTAACATAACGCAAAATGCCTGAATCTGTATAAAAAAAAGCAGGCTGCACAAAACCTTTGCCATCAAAATCCCCCTGAAATGGGATGGCATTGCCACCATAAAAAATTGCATAATACTGCTCATAATTAAAAGAAGAGAGCCTTGCATACCAATATCCATTTGCTCTGTTGTATATAACAGGATCAGCCTTTAAATCGCCATCATAATCTCCCTGAACAGCTATTACACCATTGCCACCAAAGCCTTCCATCTTTACCAGTTGATAAGCATTTGCAGAAAGTAGAGCAACCCATTCGCCAGTCTGCTCATTATAAATTGCAGGATCAGCCTTTAAATCGCCATCGTAATCTGCAGGAATTGGCACATAATAGTTCCCTCCAAAATAAAAAGATACAGACTCATAATTTCTTTCTGATAGCAATACTATCCAGTTGCCATTTTCCATAGAATAAATTGCAGGATCAGTCTTCCCATCGCCATCATAATCGGCAACACAAACTCCATAATTTCCTCCACCAAACATAAATGAGTGGAGAGCGTAATTGACGCCAGAAAGATATAAAAATAAAGTTCCTGTTTGCTTATGGTAAAGAGCAGGGTCAATTTTTCCATCGCCATCGTAGTCGCCGGGAATAGCTCTATATCTGAAAGCTGGCGTAGCACCAGTTCCAAAAGTGGCAAGCGAATAAAATCTATAACCTTCCCTGGATGATAAAATATGGAAAGCTCCTGCTGTTTCGTTAAATATGGCAGGATCGGCTTTCGCATCACCATCATAATCCAGAACAAAATTTGCGGCCGGATTGCAAATGCTATAAGAAAACTCATCTTTTGTTTGCCACAAATTTTCCGCCATCCGTGCTTTCCATTTCACATTCACCTTATAACCATCTATTTCAACGATTACATAGCCATTTGTCTGCTCACTATGGAAACAGTTTTTTGCCAGTGTGGTCTCGGCAAAACTTTTCCCATACACTCCATCCCATTTTGAAGTCACTAAACCACCAGAACCTACCATCATTTGATAGAAATTTTTTCTATAAGAATTCGTTATAAGTGCTCGGTCATAAAGTCCATCTTCTCCACAAAAATAGAGTAAGGATGTTTTGTTAACCATGTTGTCCAACAAAAAATTGCGGGTGCTCTTGAAACGAGCCAGTGAATTGGTGCTTGTAATCTGAACAAGTGGTTCTGCCCCAAAGACAAAAGTATGAATGGAAGTGCTCCCTGCCAATTGCTGATAGAGCCAGTTGGTGTTAAAGCTGTGATTTGCAATAAACTGATCCAGCCCAATCAATAGAGCATTTTTATATGTGAATGAATAAGTTAAATTCTTTTCGGCATCAGGGCCATTTGTAGGAAAATTTATCGCAAATGTGCTAATATATTCTGCAACGTTGCTTTCAGATGCTTCATTCCTGCCTCTAATGGTATATATTGGAATGCCTGCTGCAATTAGAGGTGAAATAGCGTTGCTCCACATGTCATATTGTTTTGCAAAAGAGCCATCTATGTTTGTGCTTGCACCATAAATCATATTGCCAGCCACAAAAAGAAAAGAGATGTTTTCATTCGTCAATGTCCGAGCCATATCGGAGATAACATCGTATTGCACCCATTCGCTGTTTGTTGAAGAATCTCCTGCACCATATTGCGAAGCAACAACTACAAAGCGCCATGAGTTGGTTGAGCCATAAAATGCCTCAAGACATAGTAGAGTAATGAATATAATGAGAAAACTCTTCATTGTGCAAGCGAGATTTGAACTCATAACTCAACAAAAGAGGGAGAGTATTGCTCTCCCTCTCGCCTCCAATCCTTTTATTTTATCTCAACTTCTTTGTGCATTTCTGAAGATTTATACACTGCATCAAGCAGTTTCATCACAGTTAGACCCTGCTCACCTGTGGCAAATGGTTCAGCCTTGCCCTGACACGCTTTTATAAACGATTGTGCCTGCAAAGCGAACATATTTACTTGTTCGTTGAATTTTGGCGTTATATCCGCAATTTTTCCGTTGTATTCAGTGTAAAACACAAAAGGTTTCGTGCTATCAAAGAGTCTTACACCACCTTTTTTTCCAAGAATATCTATATATGCGCAATCTTCTGTGTTTGCTGCCCATGCGATATCAAAGACCATCGTTGCATTTTTTCCAAAACGTATAAACCCAGTTGAATAATCTTCAACGTCAAACGTACCATCAAGTTTTGGCGGACCTGCCCACATTCCAACGTAGACATATTCATTGAGCGGCGAGCCAAATTTTGCATAGGTCTGCGCACTCACAGCTGTTGGCTTCCATAAGCCACTAACATACATTGCAGCATCAAACCAGTGCACACCAAGATCAATCATAGGACCACCACCAGAAAGCTTTTTCGTGGTAAACCATCCACCTAAACCCGGAATGCCTCGCCTTCTTATTAGCACGGTTCGCATATGATAAATTTCACCAAGCAGCCCCTTCTGAACATATTCCCTCGCAGTTTGCACAGCAGGACGTTGCCTATAAACCATCCCTATCTGAAGAGTTCTTTTCATCTTTTTTGCAGTTTGAACTATATCAAGGGCTTGTTTTGCATTCATTGCCATAGGCTTTTCTAGCAAGACGTGTTTCCCTGCCTTTAAAGCAGCCACAGCGGTCGGATGGTGCAGAGCGTTTCCCACGCACACGCTCACCGCATCAACATCTGTTTTAAGCAATTCTTTATAATCGGTGAAAGTTTGCTTCACACCCAGTCGTGCAGCTTCAGCTTTGAGTCTCTCTTCATTCACATCACATATTGCTGCAATTTCCACATCCTTTAACGTTTTGTAAGCATCCGCATGGACAGCACCTATGGCACCTATGCCAATGATACCAACCTTCATTTTGATCTCCTTTTGTTTTAATTGTTTAATAAGTTTACATTCTTCACTTAACTTTGGTTAAGCTAATTTGGAGAACCTACTCATTTAATATCGCATTGTCAAGCCATCCTTTTCTTGCATTGAGCAAGCGGTATTGTCAGAAGAGCATTGATAGTATCTCTCCTACCTCTGGTAATTATACTGCTTCCATTAAAATCCGTAGCAAAAGGTAGTGTGGAAAATATATGATATGTGTTTTTTAGGATTAGTTTTTTTGATTCGTGGGCTCAACTATGGCAGTACTATCCTGTTGCAAAACCTAAAGAGTTCACAAAAAGCTGAAGCATTGGAAGGGGCACGTTTTCCTTTCTATGGTTCGTTGTAAAAATGTCACAAAGCGCCTTATAGATGTCTCATAAAGCTTGAGTGGATCCCAAAACAAAAATTTTTTTACAAAGTAGGCATAAAAATTCCTAAAAAATGAAAAAAAGAAGGGAAAAGTAATTTTAGGAGATAAAGAAGCAGCGGAATAAATAAGATGTTGCAAGGCAAGGCAAACGGCGTTTATGTGCTTAAAACTTTCTTGCAAAAATATAAGTTTTAACCAGCTTAATTTAAACTTAAAGGCTTATTTTGACAAACTTAAAGTTAAATGCTAGCTTATGGGTGTTTTACACAAGAAAGGGAAAAAAGTGATAAAGTGGATTATAAATAAGTTTATAGGCACAAAGCATCAGCGTGATTTAAAAAAGATGAGACCGCTGGTTGATAGAATAAATGCGCTAGAGCTGGAGTATCAATCGCTTTCTGAAGAAGCTTTGCGTGCCAAGACAGCGGAATTTAAAGATCGTTATCGGCGTGGAGAAACGCTGGATTCTTTAATGTGTGAGGCTTATGCTGTTGTAAAGAATGCTTGTAGGAGATTATGTGGCACGAAAGTTATGGTGTGTGGTCATGAAGTGGTCTGGGAAATGGTGCCTTTTGATGTGCAGATTATGGGCGCAATTGCTTTGCATCAGGGCAAAATTGCAGAGATGGCTACAGGTGAAGGCAAGACCCTTGTTGCAACTATGCCGCTTTATCTTAATGCGCTTACAGGGGAGAATGTGCATTTGGTTACTGTGAACGATTATCTTGCAAGACGTGATAGCCAGTGGATGGGGCATCTTTACAATTTTTTGGGAGTGAGTGTCGGTTGTATTCAGAACACGATGGAGCGCGAGGAACGGCGAGAGCAATATTCCAAAGACATAACCTATGGCACAAATAGCGAGTTTGGTTTTGATTATTTAAGGGATAATGGCATGGCTTATGTGCCGCAGGATATTGTTCAGCGAGGGCACTACTACGCAATCATAGACGAGGTTGATAGCATACTTATTGATGAGGCAAGGACGCCTCTTATAATTTCAGGTCCAGCTCCTGTTTCCACGCATCAATACACGGCATTAAAACCTTATGTGGAGCGGCTGGTGCGCAAGCAGCGTGATTTGTGCAATCGTTTTATTCAGGAAGCGAAGGAAGCTTATGATAAAGGTGATATAGAGCTTGCGCAGAAGCGGCTCTATCAGGTGAGGCACGGTATGCCAAAGCATAAGCAGTTGTTGCATATGCTGGAAGATGGCAGCATTAGAAAAATTTTGGAGCAAATGAGGAAGGAAGAAGGTCGGCTATTGAGAGAGGAGCTGTATTTTACGATAGATGAGAAAGGGCGTGATGCCACCTTAACAGAGAAGGGGTGTAATGAGCTTAATCCTGCCGATCCAGATGCATTTGTTCTGCCAGATATTATTGCGCAGATGAGCGCACTTGATGGTGAGCAAGGTCTTTCTGAAAAGGAAAAGATGGAGCGCAGGCAGGCAATTCAGAATGAATTTAGTGAAAAAAGCGAAAAAATCCACAATGTTAATCAACTGATAAGAGCCTATTGCCTGTTTGAAAAAGATGTGGAATATGTTGTACAGAACAATCAGGTGTTGATTGTGGATGAGTTTACAGGACGCATATTGCCGGGGCGCCGTTGGAGCGATGGCTTGCATCAGGCAATTGAGGCAAAAGAAGGCGTTCAAATTGAGCGAGAAACACAAACGCTTGCCACTATAACCATTCAAAACTATTTTAGGCTATATAAGAAACTTGCAGGAATGACTGGCACGGCCGAAACTGAAGCGCAGGAATTTCGCGATATTTACAAACTGGATGTGATGGTTATTCCCACAAATAGACCTGTGCGCAGAGTTGATAAAAACGATCTCGTTTATAGAACAAAGAGAGAGAAATATAAAGCTATGATTGATGAGATTGTTGAGTGCCACAATAGGGGACAACCTGTGCTTGTTGGCACAATTTCTGTGGAAACTTCAGAGCTTATAAGCAGGATGCTAAAACGAGAAGGCATTCCTCATAATGTTCTTAATGCAAAATATCACGAGCGGGAAGCAGAAATTGTTGCGCTTGCAGGACAAAAAGGCGCCGTGACTATTGCCACAAATATGGCAGGACGTGGCACCGATATTAAACTTGGCGAGGGCGTGGTATACTTTCCGCAGGAGGTTATCCGCTC
>CAZBHO010000005.1:64257-70088 GCA_964491945.1 uncultured Verrucomicrobiota bacterium
TGGGAAGGCAAAACTTTGCGTGAGCATTTGCTTGAAAAGCCTTGTGGACTATACGTCATAGGCTCTGAACGGCACGAATCAAGAAGAATTGATAGGCAATTGCGTGGGCGCTGCGCAAGGCAGGGCGATCCGGGAATGTCCCGGTTTTATGTTTCTCTTGAAGATGACCTTATGCGCCTTTTCGGTTCTGAACGAATAGCCAACTTAATGAGCAGAATGGGAATAGAGGAAGGGCAGGAATTACAGCATCCGCTTCTTAATAGATCAATTGAAACTGCGCAAAAACGTGTTGAGCAACATAACTATTCAATAAGAAAACGTACGTTGCAATATGATGATGTGATGAACAAGCAGCGTGAAATTATTTATGGATTTAGGTCGGCAATTGTAAAATCAGAAAATGTGCGTGAGTTTATTTATGATGTCTTGCTGGAAACTATAGAAGAGCACGCAGAAGATGCCTTTGCCAAATTGGGCGATGAGGAAGCTATTGAAGCATTCAGAATGTGGCTTAACACCACCTTTCCTATCGGCATAACCTTAAAGGAACTGGAAGAAAACTGCAAAGATAAAGATAGCGCCATAAGTTATGTTTTTGAAAAAGTAAAAAGAGCTTATGAACTTAAAGTGCAGGTGGAAAATCAAGAGACGCTTGCTGGAATGGAACGCTTCATTCTGCTCAACACCATAGACAATCACTGGCAGGAATATTTGCGAGCAATAGACCACCTGCGCCAGAGCGTTTCCTTAAGAGCTTATGGACAGCAGGATCCGCTTATTGAATATAAAAAAGAAGCTTATGAAATGTTTTCAAACCTTATGGAAGCCATTAAGCAGGATATAGCCTCAAGAGTCTTTAGAACAACAACGCAAGTGCAATCTTATTCCAGTTTGCTTGCGGCACTCCCTTCAAGGTTAATGAGGTTCACTGATAGTAAAGATTCGGCTGGCTTGATTGAATCGTTAAAACAAGCTGGAGAACGCAGAGGAGCTGCCACGCCAGAAGCTATTTTGCAAGGGGCAGGCTCAGATGCGGCTTCCCATTCAACTGCGCGCACTGCGCAACATAAGGTGGGCAGAAACGATCCGTGTCCCTGTGGAAGTGGAAAGAAATACAAGAAATGCTGTGGTGCGATATAGGTTCTTATAAAGGCTGTTGCTCTGAATGTTTTAGGTTTATTGAACGGCACTGGAATACGTTCAGATGGCTTATTGCCGCATTAAGTTCGGCTATTTTTCTATTTATTTCGTTCCCGCCGGTTGGATATAGCATTTGTGCATACATAGCGCTTGTGCCTTTGCTGATGATGGCTGCTTATGCAACACATTTTGAAAGTTTTAAGTTTGGTTGGTTGAGTGGCTTCCTTTTTTGGTCAGGAACTCTCTTTTGGCTTACAAGGGTGAGTGTTTTAGGATGGATGCTTCTTGCGGCTTATTGTGCTTTGTATTTTGGGCTTTTTGCAATGCTTGTTTCGTGGTGGTGGCGTAGAGGAGATATTTTAAAAAACATCAATCATCCAAAGTGGCTTTTGCTTACACCTGCAATCTGGATAGGATTAGAGTATTTGCGTGCGGTTGTCTTTACGGGTTTTCCCTGGAACGCGATTGGTGTGACGCAATATGAGAATTTGCCGCTAGTTCAATCTGCAAGCTGGGGCGGAGTGTATGCGGTTTCTTATCTGGTGGCGTTAATAAATACAGCCACTGCTCTTATCTTGCTTACAGTGCGAGATAACGGATTAAAGCGCACAACCTTATCTTATCCTTTTATCTGGATTGCGCTTGCTATCCTATTGCTCTGGGTTCTTTCTGGCCTCTATATTCTGCTTAAAACCACAACTGAAAATTCATCTGGCAAAAATTCAATAAATATCGTTGCAATTCAACCAAATATCCCGCAAAGAGAAAAGTGGGATGCCGATAGCATTGAAATAATTTACGAAAGGCTTCTAAATGCGTTGAATGTGGCGATGGCTGCTTCCAATAAGCCTGATCTCATAATTTTCCCCGAAACGGTTTTTCCTGATTTTCTCCTGTTTAGTGAAAATAGCAAAAGATTGATTGAGCAGGCTAAAAAACATAAAATCCCAATAGTTGTTGGCTCTATGGATATGCAGGTAGAAGGGGATGCGACGAACTATTATAACAGTTCTTTCTTGTTTTTGCCTGAACACGATCTTCCTCAAAAATATGATAAACGTCATCTGGTAATGTTTGGTGAATATGTGCCTTTTGAAAAAATTTTGTTTTTTGTGCGCTCATTTGCTCCAATAGGCGAAAGCTTTTCTTTCGGCAAAGATTCAACCGTGTTTGTATTGCCAGAGCATAAATTGAAATTTTCATCCCTTATTTGCTTTGAAGATGTTATGGCTTACCTTTCCAGAGATTTTGTCAAAAAAGGCGCAAGGTTGCTCATAAACCAAACGAATGATGGCTGGTTTGATCCATACTGGGGCGCAAAGCAACATTTGGTTAATGCAGTTTTTCGCGCTGTGGAAAACAAAGTGCCAATGGTGCGTGTCACGAATACCGGTATTACATCAATTATTGATGAAACTGGCAAAATTTTATTAACTTTGCCGCCAACTGATTATACCTTGCCAGAAAAGCAACTTGCTGCAACCATGCTTTCTTATAAACTCAATTTCTATGTTTCTGATTTTAAAGAGACCTTTTATACGAAGAAAGGGGATCTATTTGCGAAAGGTATGCTTGCTTTTGCGACTGTTCTTGTTATCTTTTTTGTCATAGAAGAATTAGGTTATCGGAAAAAGAGTTTGTAGCGTTTTGTGATGTTGAGTTATGGCGAATAAAAAAAGGATGCACTTAATAATAAGCGGGCGAGTGCAAGGTGTGTGCTTTAGATATTATTCGCAGGAAAAAGCAAGGGCACTTGGCATTACAGGCTGGGTACGCAATCTTGATTCAGGCGAAGTTGAATTAGTGGCAGAAGGCACCGAAGAGCAACTTAACGCTATGCTTGAGTGGTGCAGAAAAGGACCGCCTTATGCTCTTGTAAGAAATGTTCAGATAGAATATGCGCCTGCCACAAATGAGTTTACCGGTTTTGAAATAACCTATTAAAAATGAGAAAACAAAGAGAAATAGAAGAACTACGAAACGATATTTTAAAAAACTTGCAGCAAAATAAAGAGCACGTTTTTTCCGAAAAAGAACTTGTTAGAATCCTTAAACTGCGTGGTAATCGCCGCAAAAAATTTAGATCTGTGCTGGATGCTCTGGTGCATAATGGCGAAGTTGAAAGAGTGGGCAAAAGCTTTTATAGGATAGCTGCTGGCACTAATTTGGTTGAAGGCACAATTTCAGTATGGCGGCGTGGCGATGCTGTGGTGAGCACGGATGATTTCTCACAACAAATTTTTATTCCACGTAATCGGGATGGCGGCGCAATTCATGAAGATAGAGTGCTTGTAAAGCTGGATAACTTTTATAAAAAAGCGGAGGATGCTTCTTCCGATGGTTCAAAGAAGTTAAGGACAGGACGGGTTATTCGAATTCTTAAACGCAGTACAAGAGCCGTTGTTGGCACGTTGATTAAAAGAGGTTCATCATATTTTGTTGCGCCACTTGATCCGAGCTATACAAGGGATTTCATCGTTCCCCATATTGCCGACGCTAAAGTGGGAGATAGGGTTGTCATTGAGTTTAGTGGAGAAGCTGAAGCCAATGGCTTTCCACAAGCAAGGATAGTAGAAAGCCTGGGCGCTTCTTATGATCCTTCTGTTGATACAAAAGCCATAATCAAACAATATCAATTGCGAGATAAATTCCCTGCCAGTGTGCTTGAAGAAGCGGAGCGGGCTCCAGAACGGCTTGCCGATATTGGCGAGCGGCTTGACCTGCGAGATGAGCTTATAATCACCATAGATCCAGCCACGGCAAGAGATTATGATGATGCATTGTCTTTAAGATATGATGAGCACGGGAACCGCCTGCTTGGTGTCCATATAGCCGATGTTGCGCACTTCGTTTTGCCCGGAAGTCAGCTTGATCTGGAAGCAAGAAGACGCGGCAATAGCGTGTATTTGCCTGATTGCGTTTTGCCTATGCTGCCAGAGCAATTATCAAACGGATTGTGCAGTCTGAAACCAAATGAGGATAGACTTGCTTTTTCTGTATTTATAACTTTTGATAGTCAGGCGAATATCATTAAGACCCATTTTGCCAAAAGCATAATTCGTTCAAAATATAGATTTAACTACGAGGAAGTTTTACCGATCCTTGAGCAGCGAGCCGATAGACGCCAATTGGATGAGCCAGCTGAAAGGTTACTGCTCAATTTGCACGAGCTGGCGCAACAGATAAGGCGTAAACGTTTTGCCGCAACTGCCCTTGACCTTGATATCCCCGAATATGAAGTCATTATGGATAGGGATGGGCACATAAAAGACATCAAGAAATGCGTAAACGATATTTCTCACCAGCTTATAGAAGAGTGTATGATCGTGGCAAATGAAGCTGTTGATAGGGAGTTGAGCAAAAAGAGCATTCCTTTTTTGCGCCGTGTTCACGAACCACCTGATGAAGAGAAGCTGGAAGCCTTACGAGCTCAATTAAGAGAACTTGGCTTTAAAGCACCGAATTTCAATACTCGCAAGAATATAGCCAATTTCTTGAAAAGCGTTATAGGCAATCCTCTTGAATATGACGTAAAATTGATGGTGCTTAAAAGCATGAAACGAGCTGTGTATTCAAATGAGCCTTTAGGGCACTATGGGCTTGCAAAAGCTCATTACACGCATTTTACTTCACCAATCAGAAGATATCCAGACCTTGTTGCACACCGTGCCCTGGAATCAGCAATTTATCATAAGCGAGCTCCTTATTCAAACACAGACCTTGCAGGACTTGGCAGACATTGCTCTATGACTGAAGAAAAGGCTGATAATGCAGAAAAAACGCTTATTGAAATAAAGAAATATCGCTACCTTGAGCAGCAGCTTCAAAGTGGCAAGCCTTTGCATTACGATGCTGTTGTTGTGAAAGTTGTGCGATATGGCTTGTTTGTGGAACTTACAGAATTGCAGTTGCAGGGGCTTGTGCATATATCTTCGCTTAAAGAAAAATTCGCATTCTTTGATAATAGAACAAACAAAATCAGAACTTCTAAGAGAGATTATGGATTCGGAATGCGTATAAAGGTGCTACCGATAAGAGTTGATTTTGATAATAGGGAAATTGATTTTGCATTGGCACAAATTGATGAAAAGAAAAATAATAAGAAGCACAACTAAATGAGTATTGTAAGAGTTGAAAGGTTAGCCTGTGAATATTTAAACGAGCCACTGGCAGTGGATAATCCTTGCCCTGCATTAAGCTGGGTGTGCATTTCAAAAGGCAATTGCTCAAAGCAGGTGGCTTATAGAGTGGTGGTTTCTTCCAGCGTTCAAAAATTGGTTCGCAAAGATTTTGATCTCTGGGATTCAGGTAAAATTTTTTCTCAAAATTCAATTCATATCCAATATGCTGGAAAACCATTGAAGAGCAACATAGATTGTTTCTGGCAGGTGTGCGTCTGGGATGAACAGGAAAATTGTGTGTGGAGTAAACCTGCCAGATGGAGTATGGGCTTTTTACGAGAAAAAGATTGGAAAGCAAAGTGGATAGGGCTTCCTGAAGGCTTTGGAGATATGACCTCACCTCTCTTTCGTAAATTCTTTGTTTTAAAAAAATTGCCTGTTAGAGCCAGAGCGTTCTTCAATGTTCTTGGCTATGGCGAACTTTATGTTAATGGCAGTAAGGTAAGCGATGAGCTGTTTTTCCCACCAGTAAGCGATTACTCTAAACGTTGCTTCTACACAGCTTATGAT
>CAZBHO010000005.1:70140-74963 GCA_964491945.1 uncultured Verrucomicrobiota bacterium
CGTTTGGTTAGGTAGAGGCTGGTATAAAAAAATGCCTTTTTGGAATGTGCAGCATTCTGGTCCGCTATTTAGAATGCAACTTGAAATGAATTTTGATGATGGAACTCATTTGCAGGTCATCTCAAATTCTCTGTGGCAGAGCCGACCAAGCTGGATAAAAATTTTAGGTGAATGGTGCTATTTTAACTTTGGTGGCGAGTTTTATGATGCTGCTCAAGAAATTCCAAACTGGCATAGCAATGAAAATGATTCTTCTTTATGGATAAATGCAAAGGAAGTTGACGGCATATCACTTAAAACAGTTTCCGCAATGGTGCAACCAAATAGAATTGTGGAAAGATTACAACCTGTTGCAATGAAGAATTATGAAGGTGCATTGCTCATAGATTTTGGTAAGGCTTGTACTGGCACTTTGCAAATAAAATTACCAGAAAGAGATGTAGAAAGACATATCATTATTGAATACGCTGATGCCATAAGACGAAAAAACAAACATATTGATTTTAATAATGCACTGCCATCAGATGAGTTTAACCACTTTAATCAAAAAAGCGAATATAGTTATGGAACGCAAGGCAGGGCAGTTTTTGAAAATAAATTTAATTATGCCAGCTTCCGTTATGTTAAAATTAGCAATCTGCACGAAGTCCCAAAAAAGGAAAATATCGTTGCAAATCTGATTACAACAGATCTGCCGTATGCAGGAAGTTTCAGGTGCGGCAATGAGGTTTATAATGCCATTCATAACACGGTTCAGCACACATTGCGCTGCTTGATGCTTGGCGGTTATCAGGTTGATTGCCATTCACGAGAAAGATTAGGCTATGGTGGTGATGGACAAAGCTCGCTTGAAAGCACTTTGATGATGTTTAAAGCAGATGCCTTCTATAAGAAATGGCTTAATGATTGGCTGGATGCGCAGCGGGAAAACGGCGATTTTCCTCATACCGCTCCCTGCCCGCACTGGGCTGGTGGTGGCCCTTTATGGTCTGCTTTTCCTCTTGTGGCTGCCTGGCAAAATTATTTGATGTATGGCGAAAAAGCTTTGCTACAAAAAACATATGAGCCAGCAAAACGATTTATTGCTTATCTGGAAGCTAATTGTAAAGATGGCTTATTGAAGCCGTTGCAAAAAGTTAATTATAGAAATTGGTATCTAGCAGACTGGGCTACACCAAACGGAGTTGATCAAAAACATCAAGCTTCTGTTGATTTGTTCAACAATTGCTACTTCGTGTTCCTACTAGAGCACATAATTAAAATAGCAAATGCGCTTGGAGATTCTGCTTATGCATCCTTCTGCAAAAAGAAAATTGATCTTTTAAAGAAAAATATTCATTCAGCGTTCTACGATTCAAAAAACAAATGCTACGCTGATGGTGACCAGATAGATTACGTGATGCCACTTATGGTAGGGGCTGTTCCTGAAAACCTATATGATGAACTCTTTGCAAAATTTCAAAACAAACTTTTGAAAGAAGATAAAGGACATTTAACTACGGGGCTTTCAGGAACTTATATGATGATAAAATTCCTGCATTCCATTGGACGCAACGATCTCATAAATATCTTTGCATCTAAAACTTCTTATCCTTCGTGGGGATATATGATTAGGCAGGGCGCAACAAGCATCTGGGAGTATTGGGATGGTAAACGTAGTTGCATCCACAATTGTTATAACAGCATTGGTTCGTGGTTTTATAAGGGGCTTGCCGGAATAAATCCATCTGAAAGCGCGCCAGCCTTTAAAGAAATTATTATTGCCCCTTGCTTTTTTAGAAATGTGCGCTGGGTTGAGGCGAGCTTTGAATCAATACGTGGCACAGTGGAAATAAACTGGCAATTAGAAGGTAATCAGGTGAAGCTAATGGTGAATGTTCCAACTTCAACTATTGCTGCCATTTTTCTGCCCTTGCCTTCCACAAAACTTATTACGCAAGAGAGCTTGAAAAGCAAAGGCATAGAAACGATAAGCCAGAAGGCAAACGGTGTTTTAATTAACACTCTGGCTGGTAGATATAGCTTCTTGTTTAAGTTGAGGTGATGCATTATGGATTACCAAGAAAGCACAGGTATTGAAGCTCTGGATGAAGTGTTGTGTGGATTAGAGCCTGGTGACAACGTTGTATGGCGGCTTGATACAATAGAACTATATCGCCCTTTTGCAGAAGCGATTAAGAATTATGCAGTTAAAAGTGGAAAAAAATTTGTCTACTTCCGTTTCGCCAATTACGAACCTGTAATTGAAACATCTGAACATATCACTATTTATTCCACGAAACGTGAAGCTGGTTTTGAGAGTTTTATCAGTGATGTCCACAGCAAAATTGCTGAAATGGGAGAAGGCGCATTCTATGTTTTTGATTCGCTCTCCGATCTGGCAGAAAACTATTTTAGCGATAGAATGATAGGCAATTTCTTTAAGTTGACCTGCCCTTATCTACGCAAATTGAAAACAATAGCATATTTTGCGCTCTATAGGCAAAGCCATTCTTATCACGCTATTGAGCCTATTATGCAGACTACGCAACTTTTGATAGATGTTTATTCTTATAATGAAAAAATATACATTCAGCCATCTCGCGTTGTCGGAAGACACACACCAACACTTTATATGTTGCATTTGTGGGATAAAGATCGTTTCGTGCCAGTGAAGCAAAGCGCATATATTTCACGGATTATAAATTCCACAAAATGGAACGGATTGCCCTCGGCAAGTTATAGAATGGTTGGGATATGGGATAAACTCTTTATGCAAGCAGAAAATCTGCTTGATGGCATAAAAAAAGGTGTTGTTGAACCATCTGTTGGTGATGAGTTCTTAAATAAGCTTTTTCGCTTGATTCTATCACGTGATGAAGCCGTGCTTAAGCTTTGCAGAAAGTATTTATCACTGCAGGATGTGATTTTTATTTGGAAACGCACCATAGGCACAGGAATGATTGGTGGAAAATCGCTCGGTGTGCTGCTTTCGCACTCAATCCTTGCAAAACACAGTGAGCGCTGGCGAGCCATTCTGGAAGCGCACGACTCCTTCTTTATTGGTTCAGATGTATATTACACTTATCTTGTTGAAAATGGGTGCTGGTGGAAACGCCAGGAACAAAAGAATCCACAAACTTTTCTAAAGGGCACCGATGAAATACGTTTGCAACTGCTTAATGGCAAATTCCCTGATTATATAGTCCAGAGATTTTCAGATATGCTGGATTATTACGGGCAATCACCAATTATTATACGCTCAAGCAGTTTGCTTGAAGATAACTTTGGCAACGCTTTTGCCGGCAAATACGAAAGCATATTCTGCGCAAATCAGGGCACAAAAGAAGAGCGCCTGAAGAAATTTTTGGATGCTGTAAGAATAATTTATGCAAGCACAATGAGCGAAGAGGCTTTAAGCTATAGAAAAAAAAGAGGTGTATTAGAGCAAGATGAACAGATGGCTCTGCTTGTTCAGCGTGTCTCTGGGATGCCACACGGCAACTACTTTTTTCCGCATCTTGCCGGTGTTGCTTTTTCTTTTAATCCCTATGTGTGGAATAAGGAAATTGACCCTGAAGCTGGCGTAATACGTCTGGTGTTTGGACTTGGCACCAGAGCAGTTGATCGTTCTGATGATGATTACACAAGACTTATTGCTCTAAATGTTCCTGAGAAAAGACCAGAGGGCAACCTTGATGCAGTGAAACGCTATGCACAAAGGAGAGTTGATGCAATCAATCTCTCAAGGGATACTTTTGAAAACGTTCATTTCGTTGACCTTTTAAAAGAAACAGATGATATCCCTTTACGGCTCATTGCCAGCAAAGATTATGAATTGGAAAAGTTAGCTAGAGAGCGCCAACAGTCGGTTGGAGATGTTTGGATATTGACTTTTGACCCTGTTATTAGAAAGACCGATTTTATTAAAGATATGCGAGAAGCTCTTGCTATTCTTAAAGAAGCCTATGGCAGTCATGTTGATGTGGAGTTTACTGCTAACTTCTTGCCAGATGGCTCGTATAGCATTGATATTGTCCAATGCCGTCCATTGCAGGTGCGAACCTTTAACGATGCCCCTGTTGAGCCACTGCCTGTTTTGCCCGCTGATCAAATCATTATGCTTGCAAATAGCGGGATAATAGGACATTCACGTTCAATCAAACTTGATAGAATTATTTATGTTAGACCAGAAAAATATGGCAAACTTTCTGAAAAAGAACGCTACACGGTTGCACGTATTATTGGCGAACTTACACACATAGAAGAAGAAAAACATCCTGCAATTTTACTCATAGGTCCAGGCAGGTGGGGCACAAGCACACCTTCACTTGGCATTCCTGTGAAATTTTCTGAAATTCATATGGCAACAGCATTGTGCGAAATAGATTTAATGCACGAAGGATTAGTTCCAGACCTCTCGCTTGGCACGCACTTTTTAAACGAGATGGTGGAAATGAATATGCTATACATTGCATTTTTCTGTGGGCAAAAACACAATGTTTTTAATGAGCATATCTTGCTCAGTGCCCCAAACAAATTGCCAACACTCCTGCCATCTGCCGTGGAGTGGTCTGGAATAATTTATGTTATAGATGGAGTGGAGGATGCTGGTGAAAAAAATATCTTTCTTAATGCCAATGCCCTTGGACAAAAAGCTCTAATTTACTGGAAAAAATAACTGTATAATTTCGTCTATATTGCCTCTTCTTTAAAAGTCTAGCGTAAATGGCAATATAATTTCTTTTTTGAATTATCAGATAGAAATGCTAAAAGATATTGAAGATGAGTGGTGGCAAGGCGGTTGCGTTGGATGATTTCTGGAGATGTAGAAAAAACTTAAC
>CAZBHO010000006.1:0-1224 GCA_964491945.1 uncultured Verrucomicrobiota bacterium
AGACCATATAATTGGTATCTTTTAACCCATTTTGATATAGTTTTGAAGTTTACATCGAATATTTGAGCTGTTTTGCGTAGTGATTTAAGGTTGAGATAAGTCTCTACCATATTTTTTCTTGAATGGTACAAAATAGATTTGTCTTTTAACTTATTATTTGCTAATAACTTATAGGTCACATTGGTTATGCCTCGTTTCAGAGAGGTGTGATAGCGGAGTATTAGGTTAGCTTGCTTAATTCTCTTTTATTATTCAATTGTTTTTATTTGAACAAGCTTTAATCCCCTTATTCTAACAACTCCTGCTGTACCATCAAGTGCGTAAACTTTTCCGAAAAAGAAAATACTTGCAACTTGATATTTAAACTGGATATATAAGGGGGATATGAAAAACATAGCCACATTAAAAGGAAGAAGTTTATTAAGGCTTTCCGATCTAACAGATGAAGAACTTGAGTATTTGCTTGATCTTTCTGACTGGCTAAAAACGAGGAAGCGTGAGCGCATTAGAAGCAATCTATTGTATCGCAAAAATATAGCTTTAATTTTTGAAAAGCCTTCCACCAGAACTCGTTCTGCATTTACAGTGGCAGCTATGGATGAAGGGGCAAATGTTGAATATCTTGATTCGCACGATTTGCATCTTGGTAAAAAGGAATCAATAAAAGATACAGCTAGAGTGCTTGGTAGAATGTATGATGGTATTCAGTTTAGAGGATTTAAGCAGAGCACAATAGAAACTCTTGCAAAATTTTCCGGCGTGCCAGTCTGGAATGGATTGACAGACGAAGAGCATCCAACTCAAGCGATAGCGGATTTGATGACTATACGTGAGTATTTTAGGACATTAAGAGGCATAAATGTGGTTTATATTGGAGATGGTAGAAACAACGTTTGCATTTCTTTGATGATGGCTTGTGCAAAGTCTGGTGCTAATTTTATAAATTGCACTCCGCAGGAACTTGTGCCTGATGAAAGTTGTATAGAAAAGGCAAGGCAGATGGCTGTTAAATATGGCAGTACAGTTGAAATTTTTCATAAGCCTTTTGAGGCGGTTAAAGGAGCAAATGTTATATATACGGATGTATGGGTATCAATGGGAGAAGAAGATAAGTTTGCAGAGCGCATTGCTCTTTTAAGGAACTATCAGGTAACGATGGAGCTTATGAAAGCCACAGGCAACCTTGAAAAAGAAAATGTTATCTTCCTGCATTGTCTCCCTGCG
>CAZBHO010000006.1:1234-2772 GCA_964491945.1 uncultured Verrucomicrobiota bacterium
TAATAATGAGACTGAACTTACCAAAGATCTTGGTGCACTTGAGGTAACCGATGATGTTTTTGAAGCGCCATTTTCAAAGGTGTTTGATTTAGCAGAAAATAGACTGCACACAATTAAAGCAATAATGGTTGCCACATTGAGCGAGGAGAAAATAGAATTATGACGAACAAAACATTACGCCTTTCTGGAATAAGTTGGGAAGTATTGCAAGGTATGCCTATTGAAGAACGTGCCACATACTTTAATAGTGGTGATAAGCCGTTTCACGTTATATTTGCCCAGCAGTTTTGCAGAGAATCTTTAGAGGAGCTTTGTGCCATTGCAACACGAATTAGGCATATTGCAAAAACCAAAGCAGGGATGGATTTTTTGATGAGTTTGCTTTCTCATAAAAGCGCTATGTTATATTTCACACAGCCAAGCACTCGTACGTTTCTTTCGTTTCATTCAGCCTGTCAGATAGTGGGGATGCGAACCGTTGAAGTGCGTGATACGGCAACTTCAAGCGAAATGAAGGGAGAAACACAGGAAGATTCCATAAGAACCTTTAGTTCCTTTGCTGATGTTATAATTATGCGTAGTGCGATAGGTGGGCTTGCTGAAAAGATGGCATGGCTGTTATCACATACGGAGCGTCCTGTGCCAATAATCAACGCAGGTTCTGGCAAAGATCAGCATCCAACGCAGGCCTTGCTTGATATTTATACCTTACAACGCAGCTTTGAAAGGCGTGGTGGCATTGATGGGAAAAAGGTTGCCTTTGTTGGAGACCTTGCCAGAGGCAGAACCGTTCGCTCTCTGGCATGCCTTTTACGCCATTATTCAGATGTGAAGCTCTATTTCGTTGCACCAGATGCCTTGCAGATCAAAGAGGATATCTTAAAGATTCTGGATAAGGCTGGCACTAAATATGAACTAACATCAAGATTAAAACCTATACTTGGTGAAGTAGACGCCGTTTATATGACCCGTATTCAGGATGAGTGGGATGAGACCAAAGGCGAAAGCGCAAAACTTGATTTATCTGAATATAAGATTGCTGCACAGGATCTGCAAGCTATGCGCCCACATGCCGTAATACTGCATCCATTGCCTCGTAGGGATGAAATAGCTGTTGAAGTTGATAACGATTCTCGTGCCGTATATTGGCGGCAGGTACGTAACGGAATGTGGATCAGAGTGGCGCTTCTTGTATCTATTTTTGATTGTCAGGATGCTATTACTCAATTTCATGGGACTTAAGTAAATAGGAAAGGATCTATTGCCTTATGATGTTTATTACAAAATTTAATAGTTTAATTCGCAACAGAATAGTTTGGAGTGTGATCGCTTTTCTTGTGGTAATAACTTTTGTGGCGTGGGGCACATACACGGGGAGCTCTTCATCCCAAGATACAAGAGCAGCAGGCAAGTTGTATGGCAAGGAAGTCTCATTTGAAGAGTATAGACAAGTTTATGGAAACACCCATCTCAACCTGTGCCTTATGATAGGGCGCCTCTTGCCAATGAACAGGAAAGTTGAGCGTGCCTTGCACGAT
>CAZBHO010000006.1:2797-29525 GCA_964491945.1 uncultured Verrucomicrobiota bacterium
ACAATTAGGACAGCAAGAGATTATTATAAACTAAATGTTTCTCCTGAAGAAATATCAGCCGCAATACATCAACAACCGTTTTTTTATGAAAATGGTAAATTCAGCCAAGAGCGATACAACTATTTTATCTCAAGTTTTCTACCTTCTCTTAATGCTAACGAAGCGCAGTTTATATCTGCCCTTCAGGATGAAATGCTTATAAATAAAATGAAGTTCGTTGTTAATCAGGCGTTGGATATCACCGCTTGATGTGCAAAGATTGTTTCATCAATTTTACGATACTTTCATCGTTTCTTATGCGTTTATTTCCACAAACGATGTGGCTGCCGAAGTTAATTTAACTGAAGCTGATGCCGAAAAATTTTATAACAGCCACTCAAATCTTTTTCTAGTTCCAGCCAAAAGAAAAGTTAAATACGTTTATTTTCCATACGGACTTTATATGGATGAGGATTCAGTAACAACTGAAGAAATAGAAGCTTATTATAATGAACATATCTCACAATTTACGATAAGTAGCACGGATCAGTGGTCTGATGTAACTCTGCCACTTTACTCTGTTGATATCGAAATACGCAATGAGCTTGCCAGACAAAAGGCAATGGATGCTGCTTATGAAGCGGCAGATAGCTTTGTTGCACTCATTACTCCTGATAGGAATGGTAATGCAAAGTCATTTGAAGATGCCGCAAAAGTGGTTAGGGCGCAGGTTATTACAACGGAACCATTCGCAATTAATGAGTCAATCAAAGGTGTGGATGCAAAGAATTTCAACAAAATAGCTTTTGAATTAAAGCTGAATAATTCAGAAGAATACTTTTCACAGGCTATTGCTGGCAAAAATGGATATTATGTGTTAGGGGTAATTGAACATACTGATGCTTTTATTCCATCGTTTAAAGATAATATAAAAACAGCAATGCAAAAAGCTCTGGAATATGCTATCGATGAAGCAGCAGAAAAAAAGATGCGAGCGTTAAAAGAAGAGTTTGATAATAGATCCAGTATTTCCACTAATACCTTTAAACAATTAGCCAAAAAATATCGCTGCACTGTGGAAACATTGGATCCATTCTCTGTTAAGAATGTGATTGAAAAAGAGGATACGCCAGAAGATTTTTACACCATAATGCAATCGGTATTAAAACTCAATTCAGGAGAATGTTCCGATGTGTTCCATTACAAAAATGGATACGCTTTAAGCTATGTTGAAAGCAGGTCATCAGCAGAACAATCTATTCTTAAGGCGGTGCGAGCTGATTTTATAAAACACATTAAAACCAGAATGGAACCACTGGTTTTCATTGAATGGCAAAAATATATGCTAACATTAGCAAAATTTGAAGATTTACACCCCATTACTCAAGAAGCTCTTACTGCATCGGAAGATGAACTTGAAAACGAGGCTGTTCATCAGGAAGAATATTCGGCAAAAAAAGCTGAATAGTTCTATTCTCATTGCAGTCAAAAATAAAATATGCAGGAAAATTTTATAACACGTGTTAACATCTTTGTGGGCTTTTTTTTCTTCTTTGCGTTGGCTTTTATGATGTTTGGCACGTTTTTTCGTCATATAACTCCAGACATATCCGTTTTCCTGCTGCATACCCGGACGTTTATTGAGAAGGGCAATAGGTTCATAGATTCTTTTGATAATAAGGGGCCGATTATGACATTCTTTCTTCTTCCTGCTGTATGGCTTCTTGGCGCAAATATTAAAGCAGCTGCTTTGACGCAACTTGTGCTATATTCTCTATCTATTGTTTTTGTTGTGCTTGCATTAAAGGATATTTATGGGGTTATATCAACCTTAATAGTGGCTATGCTGTATGCAACATTTTGTTATTCTGGATGGCTATGGGGCGGTAATTTTAGGCCAGAAGATTTTATGCCACTCGTTTTTGCCATCCTCTTGTTTGTTAATAAAAAATATAGTGCCTGCCGTATTGCTTATTTGATGAATGGACTTTGCATATCATTAACATTCTTGTTGAAACTTTCTCTTATAGTTGCCCCATTCACAGTTTCTATAATAGTTGTTATAATAGAATGCTTAAAAGAAAAAAAGCCGGCTATACTGCTTAAAGGCATATGCTGGACCCTTGCTGGCTTCTTGTTGCTGACTATGCCTGTATTGTGTTACCTCTATTTATTTGATGATATATATGGCTGGATGAGACAGACATTGCTTCTACCATTTGAATCAAGAGTGGGTTCGCCTACTTCTTTTAAACTCAGAAATTTTTTTGAACTCATTTTACAAACAGGCGTTATTTATCTGCTTATAGGAGCAGCTATATTGTTCATTATGGTTTTTTTTATCAAGTTAAAGCCAAACATAGCTATCCCAAAGAATGTGCCAGTTTTGCTTTTGTTCTGGATTGGATCAGAGTTGTTGAGAACTTTTGCTGAAGGCTCGGTGTGGCCATATCTTCTGAGCGGTATAGTTCCAGCCTCTTTTTTGAGCATATCGCTAATAAGCCATTTCGTGCCGATGCAGTTTAGAAAGTTGGCAATATGGGTTTTGCCTCTTATAGCTATTGCTCCGCTATTAAGTGATGCGTATGCAACAGAAATTAGAGCATTCAAACTGCGTGTACTTGAAAAAAAGAAAGCCCCTTATGAGGAGCTTGCCAGCAGAATGCAAGCAACTTATCTTACTAATGAGACTATGTTTGTTGAAGACACAGACTACCAGATTTTTCTCCTATTGGGTGCCCCACCGCCATATCCTATTCTAAAACGGTTATTTTGGTTTGTAAGAGATAATGAACGCGAGGCTTTTTTGGAGTTCTATGCTAAAAATCCCCCAGACTGGATCATCGCTAAAAAGCCAGAAACAAGTCCTGTTATGTTTGAAGTAGAAGGTGATGTAGATTTCCCTTATCATATATGGCATTATGGTGGCATTTGCACAAATGGTTCTGCTAAACTTTTAATCAGGGAAGGCACAGAGCTGTCTGCAGAGTTCATAACAAAGTTTGTTCGTTCCCATGCAAAATATAAATTATCTTACGATATAGGATGGGCACAGGCATGGCGCAAACAGGAATAGGGGGTTCATCAGGAGTTTCATCTGATGGTTTCCCAACTATAAAGCAGTTTTTGTGGCAATATCGTTATTATATATTAAGACTGATAGGCTTGACCAGTTTCTTAAGTATCCTTGTAATGACTCTTCCTTTAACTGTTAGGGCTTTTATTGATAATGTTATTCAACTTGGTCAGAGAGAATATATTTTTCCTTTATCACTTCTGCGTGTGGCACTTTTCTGTATGGTGCCATTTTTTTCTTTTGTGCAGACCAGGGCAATTACATTCGTTGCTCAACGATTTGTGTTTGATATTAGGACCAAACTGTACAAGCATCTGCTTTCAATGCCGTTGGGATTCTTTTCAAAACAGAGTACAGGGATGCTTGTGAATCGTTTAATGGGTGATACAGGTGTTGTGGCAAATATGCTTTCTGCACAAACTATGGCAATTTTTTCTGATATAATTTGTTGCTCTTTTGCCATAACAGTAACTTTAATTTTGAACTGGCGGATGGCGATAGTGGTTTTTATTGTGATATTCGTTTTTGTAATCAATTATAAAGTAAGCATAAGAAAGATAGCAGATTTAAGCAGGCATTTTCGCTATTCTTTTGATAGAATGGCAGGCGGCATCCAGAATAGGTTCGTGGGTGTTAGCACAGTTAAAATGTTTGGAGCTGAAGGGAAGGAGCAGGGCATTTTTCAACAGCAATCGGATGAGGCAATGGACCTCTTACGAGAGGCAAGTTATGCCAACATAACATTCTGGCGCAATTCAGAACTGGTGCAAAACATAGGCAAAGCCGTAATCTTTTTTCTAGGTTGTTATCTTGTTCTTGAGGATCAGATGACTTATGGCGATGTTTTTGCTTTCACCACTTATGCCATGCAGCTGCTTGATCCTGCAGTGCGGTTTTCTGAGCTTGCCCGTCAAATTCAAGAAGTTCGTATTTCCATTGACCGTATTTACGAGCTTGCCCATCAAAAGAATAACATTCTAAATTCACCATCGCCTGTAACTAAAGATAAAATTAAAGGTGATGTTGATTTTGAAAATGTCTCATTCGAATACGAAAAAGGGATTATGGTAATAAAAAATTTTTCTTTAAGCATCAAGGCAGGCTCTAATGTTGCACTTGTTGGTCCAACAGGCTGTGGAAAAAGCACGCTTTTATTGCTACTAATGCGGTTTTATGATGTTACAAAAGGCTCTTTAAAGATTGATGGCATAGATATCAGAGAGTATGATTTGAAGTTTATTCGCAAACAATTTGGGATAGTTCTACAAGACCCCCAGCTTTTTAACATATCAATTTATGATAACATCCGATATTGTAAGCCTGAAGCTTCAAATGAAGAAGTTGAAGAAGCAGCTAAAGTTGCTGAAATCCACAATTTCATAACTTCCTTGCCAAAAGGTTATGACACAATAATAGGGTCAGAAGGTGTCCAGTTATCTCTTGGACAAAAACAAAGAATAACAATTGCTCGTGCTGTTCTGGCGGATCCTGCCATTATGTTAATGGATGAAGCAACCAGTGCGCTTGATAGTGAAAGTGAAGAAGCCATTCAAAGGGCGATGGCAAGAGTGCTTAAAGGACGTACTTCATTCATTGTTGCACATCGCTTAAGCACTATAAGAGATGCCGATATTATCGTCCTTTTAAGTAGGGGAGAAATTATGGAAAAGGGAAATCACAGCGAACTTATGGCTATTCCCAATGGCAGATACAAACGACTTTACGAGAGGCATATTGGCAAAATTTTCTTTGATGATAAATATGAGGAATGAATTTAGAACATATCCTTATCGTCCGCCTTATAAAGAAAAGCAATACGAAAAAGGGGCTTTTAATTTACTTCTTAGGTTGGTATCTGAGTATGTTAAGCCCTTTGCAAGATTGCTGTCTTTATGTATTATTCTTGCCGCGCTTGACTATGTGGGCTCATTTTATTTATTGGCGTTTTATCAAAAAGTTGTGCTGGATTATGTTTTGGTGATAAATCCCCCTCCAACGAGTTCCTCCTTTCACCAACAAAACGGTTTTGAACGGGAAGGAGTAAGTAAGCATCTAAACACAAAATTCATAGAACAGACTACCAGAGAAAAACCATCAGAAGGTATGGGTAGAAAAATTGATAGAGGGGTCTCGCATACCAAACGGCAACCTTACCCTGAAAAAATGTTGGCAGGACTCTTTTTGCTTTACATTATTACCATCATAGCAGCTAATATAATGAATAGGCGTGCCAGTAAATATAGGATACAAATTGCACAGGCGATGACTGTTAAACTTCGTGAAAAATTGCATGAAAAGATATTAAAACTTTCTTTATCCTTTCAGCTGGCACACACTCCAGGACGTCTAATGGCAAGGGTGACTTCTGATGTGAACGCAATTTCTGAACAAATTTTAACTATTATTGTTAATGGTGTGTCTCAGATTTTGATTGTGGTTGTTGGTGTTATACTGATTATAGCAATAAGTCCTCCTGTGATATTAATCACGCTTTGTTTTTTGCCTTTTTATGTAATAACTAACAAACTGGCTCACAAACCGCTTGTAAGAGCGAATAGAGAAATAAGCCATACAAATTCCTGCTTATATGGACTTGCTTCGCAAAAGCTTGATGCAATACGCCTCATACAAGGGTCAGGTAGAGAAAGATATGAGTATTTACTCTTTCATAGATTGTCTGCGGTGTTTTTTAGGGACATAATGTGGCAAAATAGACTTGGCGCAACCACGTCTTCAGTGGCGCAGCTTTTGTCGTTTTTGGCAAATGGTATATGCATTTTTTTGTACGTTATGTATGAAGTTTTTAATGGAAATATGACTTTAGGAAATGCGATGTATGTATGGGGCACATCTTCTGCACTCTTTGCTCCAGTATTGGCTTTGAGTAATATGAATGTAGTTATATCCAATCTTTTGGTTAATCTGAATAGAGTTTTTGGCATACTGGATGAACCGCTAAAAATCAAAGATGCTCCCGATGCAAGACCTTTGCCAACACCTCTTTCTAAAGGCATAGATATAATTAACATTAGTTTCAAATATCGTGAAGATGCCCCAATAGTTTTTGAAACATTATCTTTATCTATCAGGACAGGAGAATGGCTTTGCATTACAGGTCCAAGTGGCGCAGGAAAATCCACTTTATTGATGCTGCTTTGCAGGCTATTTGATCCACAAAAAGGTGAAATTTTATATGATAATATCCCGCTTAACAAAATTTCGCTTGCATCTTTGCGCAGAAATATAGCGATGGTTCCACAAGAACCTCAAATAATGAGTGGAACAGTTCGTGATAATATATGCTACGGCAACAAAGACGCCACACCATCAGAAATTATTGCTGCTTCAAAAGCAGCCGAATTACACGATTTTATTATGACACTCCCTGTGAAATATGAAACAATTCTCGGTGAGAAAGGCACAAGTCTTTCTGGTGGACAACGTCAACGGCTCGCTCTAGCAAGGGCTCTTCTTACCAATCCTGAAATACTTTTACTTGATGATTGCACATCTGCTCTTGATGCCGAAACAGAAGCCAACATCCAAAAAACTCTTTCCCACATCTTAGTCGGGAAAACAGCGGTGATTGTTTCTTCCAGAGTTTCTATGGCAATGAAATGTCATAGAGTGTGCGTTATGGAAAATGGTTGCATTACGCAACTTGGCACTCACAATGAGCTAATCAAACAGCAAGGGTTTTATGCCAGATTGTGCGAAAAGCAATTGAAAAAATAGAAAAAGACAAATAATACACAAAGACTATCAGCATCACCAAAAAAGACAATCATTCACGAAAGCCACTTCCTCCGCACACAGGACAGTTAGTGGCTGTTATCTGGCTCTCCATAGTTTTGTATTGAGGGGAACGTACGATAATTTTTCCAAAGCCACCGCAATTCGGGCATATTTGTTTTGTGGATGTTATTTCTCTTTTTGGAGTTCCATTGCATACTGGGCAGGTAATGCTTTTAGATTTAAGAGAATGCAATTCACGTAATTCTATAGTGCCTTTACCCTGACATGCAACACACTGTATTAAAACCGTTTGAGCGATAGCTCTGCCTATTATTATTTTGCCATCCTGCATTTCAAATGAGTTTGCTTTGTTTAGTATGTTAAGTTCTTCCTCAAATATCTTATCTAACGCAAAAATTTTCTGCAATACAATGCTGGCAAGAATATTAATCATAGGCACAAAACCTATTCTTGCCGATTTAACCTCAAATGCAAAGGCGCCATCATAATTCATCGGAATGCCGTCGAATGTTATATGAATAGGCACTCCATATATTGTTATTTTCAGGCAACCGTTTACCGTATCTTGTTTTAATTGAAACAATAAGAAGTGAATAGTAATAAAAGATTTTTTAAAAAGTTCTCTTCGTTCTTTAATTGTAAAAGTTATATAAGCATTAAGATCTGCTTCTATAAAAGAATCTTTGTAGGATAGAGCTGGTTGAGAAAGGTTGGCATCAAGCAATTTAACTCTTTTTTTTGCCTTTTCATAATCATTTTCATCACCTCTTATACAGGTGAATTCTGGTTGCCAGAGAATTCCAGTAGTAAGCGCAATAAGCACACATAAGCCGAGTAATTTAATCGATAGAACTTTCTTCTTGCTCTGTTTTTTAGGTTTAGTATCCCGTGACAAGGAAGCTATTACATCTTTTGGTGTTATGGTTGGCGCGTGATTTTCCGGCCGTTTCAGATTCTTGTTACAGTGAGGACACAATATTGCATTGCGAGATATCTCTTCAGCACAATAAGGACATTCAATGGTACTACCTTTTATCGTTAAAAATTTTTTATTACAGTATGGACACTCTCTTGAATCTTTTGGCACATCTTTTCCGCATGCCACGCATTTTTTAAAATCTCCTGACTTTATTCGTGCTGCCTGTTTCGGGAATATGTTGCCACAATATGGACACTCAAGTTGATTGGCTTTATTAAATGCAGGGGCTTCTATTATTAACTCACCATCACATTTAGGACACAAGATAACAACACTCGACACAACTATATTCCCTCTTTCTAACAAAAATAGTTATTAAACTATTTTCCTGTTAAATTATTTTTTTAAGAAGAGATCCAGACTTTCTGGTGAATCCTCTATAGCTTTTAAAGCGGAAGATGGCATATCAGAATCATCATGCATTTTTATATCATAATCGCCATTTTGTTTGCTATGCACCGTGAAGGAGAAAGGAAACCACACATCTCCAGAATCAGGATTTTCTCCTGGCTGCATAGATGCATATCTATAAGCTATTAAGCGGCCGTACTCAAATATCTCTACCAGCACATTCGCTGTCACATCGGCTTGAGAGTTATGATCGTTGTAATAATGGACAACCACTCTGTATGTTCCGGGCGTGGTTACGGTATCTAATGTAATATTTTCTTCGGTACCTGAGGTGGTGCAATCTCTATCTAATGCGGGGTCATCTTCATGATTGCCTGCTATGCCCCAATCTGGATTACGGTTGTAGTAAGCGCAATCTCCGCTGTATCGCCATCCTTCGTAGGAAGCACCGCTCGGGGGTCGTAAGTGTAGATCAATATCCACTCCCTCTGGTGCCCATCGCAACCTGATATGATACCTTTTAAGCCTCAGATTATGCACGTTACTCAAAAAGCCAAATGAATTTGGCATACGTGGCGAAACATCGTTCCATCCCAGAATTGCCCATTGCAATTTGCCATCATTGCCAGGTTCTGATGTAATTGCCTGCCATTCAGTAGGAGAAAATGCAAAGGAGTTATTAAAATCTAAACTCCGTCCTATATATTTTGCAGTTACCAAAGTGGAAAAATTGTTTTTACATATGATGATATAAAAATTGTTGTGCCAATAACCAGCGGTGGGATCGCCACAACTCCACCATTGGAAAGTTGGCGAAATTGCGCTTGAAACAAGCTCCATATTAGTTGGTGTATTAAGCACTGGAGTAATGTAATTCATAGTGAAAGCTGGCGAAACTGCCGCTAGTTGTGCTGTGTTATATCCGAGCATCTCGCAAATTTTTGCATAAAACTTGCCTACGTCATTATTGTTTGCTGAATTGATTGCATTCCATACTGTTTTAACTGGCACAGAAATTGTATCTTTTATTGTTTGATTCCCGTAGCCAATATCTTGATTGTCATCGCATAGATCATATAATGTGGCGCAAATTGAGTTTTCAGCGGCATATCCTTGATTCTTTGAAATGGTTTCAAGATCATCTTTTATGGTTGCATCTTCGGTATCATTGTAAAATCTATCGCCAGAATTAGGAATTGAAGGCATAGATAGTAGGTTTTGCGAAGGCTTAAGTTGCGTCATTATCGCAAAAAATGTTGCCCAGCCTTCTGACCATGCCAGGCGCACCCCATCATCTTTCCCTCTTGCTGGAATGCAAGTTCCGCCGCTATGTTGTCCGCCTGGAGAGCTATCAATAGTTCTCTGTGCGCCTTTGATAGCAACGTAGTGCCCATATTCGTGCATCATAACATCCCAATCCAGAGCATCTTGCCTCAACATGCTAATATAATGATCTGTTGGCGAAAAATACGTTGCATTACCTGGGAAAACCACAGAAATAAAAGGCATAAGACTGCCTCTTAATCCATAAGCTTCAGCCGCTGACTGTATAAGTGCATCAAAAACCGAAAAGATCCTGGCTGCATCACTATCAGTTGAACTGCCAGGCACAGGAGCAGTGGTTGTAAGAGATATGTTCAACGTTGATGAGCTATAGTCTGGATAAACCTGCGAATAAATGTAATATAAATGAGCAGTATCAGGACCAACTTTACCTATCAGATCTGAAACACCATAAGCATACACACGCAACTGAACGCTGGGCGCACTCCCATAATAAACGGCATAAAGACTATACGTTCCATCAGCGCGAGTATTCCCTGTAGCAAGAATAGAATCATCTTTTGTGTTCCTTACCTGCACCACAGCATATCTTACAGGATTTTCAGTTCCCGCAGATGTTTTATAGGTAATTCTGCCATAAACCTGTATAGCTGATGCTCCATGAATACTCCGAGATTTTTCCTCATTTTCTTTTTTCTTATTATTCAGCGGTTTTAAAAATTCTGGGAGTGCATCATCATCTTCTGGCAGCGGTGGAGCTAATATGTTGTTTGAAGGCACTTCTACTCCGGGCAAGCCTATATCACCTGATGCTCCTGCGCCACTGGTTTTAAGCTTCATCCTCATTAACAAAAAAGGCTCTTTTGAAACAAGAACTGCATCATCAGCAATAATGTTTAGGCTCTCCTGCATTGCAGAAAATATACATTCATTCTCATCAAACTTAACCTTTGCATTAATGCTATATTCGCCTTTTTCTCTTATCATTATTAGTAGCCGTATTTCTTTAGTAGCTCCATTAGCTAGAGCCCCTCGCCATTCTTTAGCGCCAGAAATTAAAGCTATTTGTTTTGGAAGATCTATCTGCATAAATAGGTTTGTAAAATCCTGTTCTGCCGTCAATTTGACTAAAAGGGCAGATTGCTTGTTTAAGGCAGGATTACCTTCCTCAAAAGAAAGATCTATTTTTAAAGGAGGTGTCTGTTTGCTGGCAAAAGAATTAGAAATTAGCGTAAATAGCAAAAGAGCCATTATCAGGGTTGAGCGCAGGGGGGGAGTTCTCATATAATTTGCCTTTCTATGTATATTGGGTTAAAATTTCTATCTATTTATATCACACTTGTTGGAATAAAGCAATTTTTTTTTAGAGAAAGTAAAGAAAGTAAGTTTTATGTGTTTGAATATCCCCTAAAGTTTATATATGATTAAAAGCATCTCCCATACAAGTTCCAACAAGGCGTGCTGTCTTGATCCATTCATGATCTAATGGAATAGTTTTTATTTGCCCTGCAACTTTTTCAAGTGGCACAGGAACGCAATTATCACCTTTGATAGCAACCATAACGTTATAGATGCCTTTTGCAAGAAGTTCGGCAGCTTTTGTGCCAAGCCTTGAGCAAAGAAGCCTATCTGTGGGTGTAGGAATGCCACCGCGTTGTACATGTCCTAGTGAAGTGAGCCTCACTTCAAATCCGGTTTTATGCTGGATTTCTCTTGCCAACCTGCTTGCTTTAGGTTCCTCCACTAGATGCGGTTCGCTCTCGGATGATGTGCTGTTTTTTTTCTTTTTTTTCTTCTTCTTTTCTTCCTTTTCCTCTTTTTTTGCTTCTTCAATAGAAATGGCGCCTTCTGCCAAAGCAATTATTGAAAAGCGCTTACCGCTACGTCTACGCTCAAGTAGATGAGCAGCAACAGCATTGATATCATAAGGTATTTCTGGAATAAGAATCACATCAGCTCCACCTGCTATGCCAGCCCCGAGTGCTAGCCAACCTACGCGGTGCCCCATAATCTCGCAAATAATCATTCTATGATGACTTGTGGCAGTGGTGTGCAATCTATCTATTGCCTCTGTGGCAATACACATTGCAGTGTCAAAACCAAAAGTTGTATCCGTCATAGCAACGTCATTATCTATTGTTTTTGGTAAGGTAATTACTGGCAATCCTGACATGGCTATATTGAGTGCATTTTTCTGTGTGCCGCCACCTCCTAAGCACACAAGGCACTCTATGCCTAGCCTCTTAGCATTTTGCACTGCCGTATCGGTCATATCCATTATTTTGCCGCCCATATTCATTTTGTGTGGCTTATCGCGGCTTGTGCCAAGAATGGTGCCTCCGTGTGTAAGGATGCCACTTACCGCACCTGAATCCAGAATGGTGAAACGGTTTTCACACAGGCCTCTAAAGCCGTCATAGATACCTATAACTTTGATGCCATATTCGCTGATGGCAGCCTTGACAACACCTCTAATTGCGGCATTTAAGCCGGGACAATCTCCGCCTGATGTTAGAATGCCGATACATTTCGTTTTTGTTTTAATTGGCATAGCAGAAATCCTTTAATTACTTTTTTGATATAATATATGCTACCCTTTGCTAAAAGGCAAAAAAAATATTCGGTAATTTATCGAATTTATGTCAGAATGAAGAGTAAGGACAACAGGCAAACATAGAGTTAAGGTAGACTATGGTTATATAAATAAAAGTATACTACAAGTATTTATTTTCGTATTTTTCATTTCTAATTTGCATAGTTAGTGTTGGCATACATTTTCACCATTTTTCAGTGTTCCATTGAGATAATCCTTTACAAGTTGTTCGGCATGTTTTTTTGGCGCACCTGTTAAAACTTTAATACCATAGTTATCAAATAATTGTATAGCGCGTTGTCCTATACCACCGGCAATAATTATATTAATATCTAATGAAGCCAACCATTTTGGCAGCAAGCCTGGTTCGTGAGGCGGTGGCATAATTTTATTCGTACTATTTATTTTTTGTGTTTTTGTATCAACATCTATAATTACGAACTCATCACAATGACCAAAGTGAGTTGCTAGGCTCCCTTCTGAATAAGGTATTGCTATTTTCATCATATTTTCCCTTTCTTGTTATTTATTATTATTAAAATTCCAAAATTGAACCTGCCCCGGCAATCACACATGTATTTAGGTCCAGGCAAGCACTGATTGCTTTTATCCCTGTACAGTGAAGTGGAACTATATTTTTTATTTTAAACTCTTTAAACTTATTAATAGTTTTAGTGATTCTATCTGGCTTAGTAGAATTTAGGTGAAAGCCTCCTATCACTGCTAATAATGGACGAGATTTGCTATTATCTAATATATACTCTAATGTGTTGATAATTCCTGAGTGAGCACAACCTGATACCATAATTAGTCCTTTTCTTGTCTCAATCCACATTGCTTGGTCATCGGGCAAGTGGTCTGTTTGTAAAGCAGAATCATCGGTAGAAAATGCACCTCCAGTATCTTCCCATAGATTATTTTTAGGGATAAAACCTGTACAAAATACTCCATCCGCAATTTGAGTAATAGCTTTAGTAGAGAAAATGTTTGCTTTTAATTTTTCCAATAGTTGAATAACATCTGGCGGAACACCTATAAAATGAGATATGCCAGCTTTATAACTAAAGTGTGGCTGTAAGGCAGATGGATGCATAAAAATTTTGGCATTTGTAGTATAATTCAGAGCGCAAAATAAACCATCTGTATGATCATAATGACCGTGACTTAATACAATAACATCAGTCTTTGCCAGAGGAATTTTCAATGCATCGATATTATAATGCAAAACTGTTCTTCTGCCTGCATCAAATAAGATACGAGTGTTATTCGTTTCAATCCACAAACTTAATCCGTGAGCTCCGAGCATTTCTGAATGAACCACAAGGTTATCGACAAGAACAGCGATGCGTACTTTACTCATAATATCTTGGTGCTCCTTTTTATAAAATATTATCTTTTTCTAGAATATCTACGGTAACTTTATTGGTTTGCATATATCACGTTGATTTTTGAAAAGTATGTTTCTAATATCCATATCCAAACATTCCTCTCATTATGATAAAAGTGTATCAATTTTTCATTATCTTTTTTAGCAAGCTTTTTTATTAATTCTGATTCTCGTTTATTAGGATTAGGCATAATGAGCTTCTTTATAAGTTTTGCCTTTTGATAACTCTTGCAAAACAACTTGCAATTTCTTCCATATGGCTTTAAGTGAGTTAGCAGCAGTGCTTTCTTTATTATATTCAAAAATTGTTTTACGATGCATTAGTGCCAGATTCACAGTATAGTCAAACGGAATTTTACCTAACAATTCGACACCATAGTGATTTGCAATTGATTCTATCTTTAGGCTTTGCTCCTCATTGAGATCTGCTTTGTTTATAATAACACCTGCTGTGATCTTTAAATGGTTAACTAATTTAAAGATGCGCTCCATATCATGAATTCCAGATATAGTCGGCTCAGTTACCACAATTACCATATCAACTCCTGTAATAGATGCAATCACAGGACACCCTATTCCCGGCGGACCATCAGTTAAAACCTGAGATATTTTTAGCTCTCTAGCAAGCTCATTTGCTTTATTACGTATACAAGATACAAGCCTACCAGAATTTTCCTCTCCTATATCCAGTAAGGCATGAACCATTGGAGTTTCATTCACTTTAGAAACGAAGTAATTACCAGCTACGTGGTCTTTTAGGTAAATTGCCTGTACTGGACAAATTTTTTCACATAACCCACATCCTTCACAAAATGTCTCATCCACTTTAAAAGTTGCACCAATTACGTCATTTGCAGGGCCATCCATTCGTATTGCATTGAAGCGACAGTTTTTTTCACATTTGCCACAGCCAACACATTTTTTAAAATCCACTTCTGCCTTTAAATTTCCGTAAAAAGCATGTTCTTCATATGGCACAGGCTCAAATAGAATATGTAAATCGGGAGCATCAACATCATTATCCACTATAATTTTATCTTTTGCCATCATAGCGAATGCAGCTGCTATAGTCGTCTTACCTGTACCGCCCTTACCGCTAATTATCGCGATTTCTCCAAAATAATTTGATGTATTTGCAATTTTTGTAACAGAACTTGAGGAAAGTGTTTTATTCGCATTAACAACCTTTTTATCTGGCACGATTGCTATCAGATGGTCAAATACCTCTAAAATCAGCTTGTTAAACTCCCGATATTTTTTTGCTAAAAGCTCACCCTTTGAATAAGCCTCTGCATACTCACGTTTAAATGGAATCCTGCCCGCAATAGATAAGCCAACACTTTTAACATATTCTTCAATAATTTGATCTCTACCATCAGAACGATTCACCACAATACCTGTGGGAATACCCATCTTTGCAGTTAATCTAATCGCTAATTTTAAATCATTTAACCCAAATGGAGTAGGTTCGGTAATAAGCAGCACCATGTCACTATCCTTCATAGCAGCAACAACAGAACACCCTGTGCCAGGAGCAGCATCAATGATATTTATTCCATTCTTATTTATGTGCTTTTTTAAAGTATGAATCAACTTTACACCCGAATATTCGCCAATATTTAATACCCCATTTGCAAAAAAAATATCCGCTTCTTTGTCGGTATGATTTATTTTCCCTATTATCATCGGCCTTTCTAAAATAGCTTGTGTTGGACATAACACAGAACAAACTCCACAGCTATGACAAAGCTCTTGAAAAATTAAAACATCACCTTTCGTTACTGTTATAGCATTAAAACGACAATTCGCCGAACACTTACCACATCTTATGCACTTCGTTTTGTCCCATACAGGACGTTCCACAACTACTTCTTCACTATATTTTAAATCCGGATGTAAAAATAAATGCGCATTCGGCTCTTCTACATCACAATCAAAAAGAGATACTCTTTTTTGACGAGCGGCTAAAGCAAAGGCCAAATTGACAGCAAAGGTGGTCTTACCAGTACCACCCTTGCCACTTGCTATAGTAATAATCATTCAGAGATATAAATAATTATGGAACTATGTTGTTAATTTTTGTTAGACTCAAGCTCACCAATCCGAGTATTTATATTCTTTAACATCTCTTCAAAATATCGAGCTTGCGTTCTTAGCTGTTCTATTTGTTGCTCGGTAGTTGGCTGAGCTAGCACATTGGCCGTTAACAACGCAGCACGTTGCCAGCCTGTCAACCCTGTGGCATAAAACATATGACGATACCCTCTACCACGTCCACCAATACACCAATACGGAAGAGGATTGGCATACCCTGCCATATTGAAACCAGCACAATAACCTGCACCACGACCTGTCATTGGACCTAATCCTAAAGGACCTGTTCTGTCTCCTCTTGGCATAATGACCTCCTTTTTTTGTTTATTTAACTTTTGTTTGTTTAAATGAAATCATTATCACTAACTATCGACATTTGCGCTATCAGCGATAGCGAGCTTTCCTGTTTGTAAAGCATCGATGGCTTCTAGTACGCTACTTTTCTCAGATAAAAAAACTTTTATACCTGCCAAATTGAGTATTTTCAATGCCTTCGGACCTATGTTGCCTGTAATTACACTATCCACTCCAAATTCAATGATTTTTTCAGCAGTCTGAATGCCTGCTCCTTGCATTGCATTTGCATTGATAGTGTTCTCAATTACCTTAAATGTCATTGTTTCACTATCAACAACGATGATTTTTTTTGCTCTTCCAAAACGCATATCTACCTGTGATGAAAGATTTTCACCCAAAGCACTCACGGCAACTTTCATTTTGTGGTATTATACTCCTTTCTTTCTTTAAAATCATAGGGTAGTAAGCATTTACTTCTTTTGAATATGTTGCGCCTGCCATATTGCCATCTGAAGCGACAACCTGGCATAAAATTTAAAGTTGCTGGCATTTTTCCACTTAATATCGCATCAATAACATCTTCTATATTGCCAGAAATAAATGGGACAATGTGAATATTATGCTTTAGCAATATTAACATTAATAGACGTGATACTGCTCCACAGACTAATAAGTCTGGCATAACTTCAATAATTTTTATTGCTTGCGCATATACTAACGTACCAGGGAGAGGTTCTTCTTTCTTATCTATAACTTTTCTTCCTACAATCTCAAGGAGTAATAACCTTCTAGCCACATCCAAAACTGGCGAAATCCTATTTTCCCATACTGGCACTGCTGCTTTCATTAGATGTTACATTATCATTTTGTTTAAAAAATCTCCAATTTTTTTATAAGAAAAGTATAGGCAAGAAATGTGCCAAGAAGCGATTTATTTTTATTTTTTTACAATATATTTATTTTCAAGGAGATAATTAGAGTTATATTCTATTTTCTGTTTTAGTGAGTAGCAAAAAAACTACTCATATCGCAAATAATAGTAGTAAATATGCAAACCAAATTAAAAAATGTGAAACGCTAGTTGGAAGTATTACCCTTCTTAATAAAAGTTGGTAAAGCTATACCAAGCAACCTGATTTTACGAAAAAAAGTTGTCTTATGTACTCCAAGTAATTTGGCTGCAGCCGTCTTATTGCCATTACATTTCTTTATGGCTTCCTTAATGGCTTGGGCTTCGGCAAAATCTACATATTCTTTTAATGTCCCTCCTACAATCCGTTTCAATGCTTCTTTTGTGCCTATCCCTGTAAGTTCTATAGGCAAATAATCAGAAGTAATATATTCGCTCCTACATAAAATAACGGCCCGTTCAATAATATTTTCTAACTCACGGATATTTCCCGGATAAGTATGCGCCATTAATAATCCCATTGCCTCTGTTGTAATCCCAACTATTTTCTTGTTGTAAATACGATTAAATCGATCAATAAAGTGATCAACTAAAATAGGGATATCTTCCTTGCGTTCTCGAAGTGGTGGTAATTCTAATTTAATCACGTTGATTCTATAAAAGAGGTCTTCCCTGAAAATGCCTTTCTGAACAAGAGATACAAGATTTCTATGAGTGGCAGCAATAATCCGCACATTAGCATGTTTTGTTACTGGGCTTCCTAATGGTTCATAAACCCTATCTTGCAGGAAACGCAGTAAACGTACCTGCATTGCAGAACTTATATCACCTATTTCATCAAGAAAAAGCGTCCCTCCTTCCGCAAGAGCAAAACGCCCCGGCTTATCCCTATCTGCGCCCGTGAAAGCCCCCTTCACGTATCCAAAAAGTTCTGATTCAAGCAAGGAGTCAGGTAAAGCAGCACAGTTTATCGCAATAAAAGGATTTTCTTTTCTTGTACCTAAATTATGTATAGCCTTCGCCAGCAATTCCTTACCAGTACCAGTTTCACCATGTATTAGTACTGTTGCATCACTAGCGGCAACTTGTGGTAAAATATCAAAAATACGCATCATTGCCTGACTTCTACTTATAATATCACCTATTTGAAAGCGATAAGATAGCTCCTTCCGTAATTCTTCAACAAGACTTAAATCTCTAAAAGTTTCCACGCCTCCTATAATCTTACCTTTATTATCCTTTAAAATAGCTGTTGAAACACCAATAGGCACACGAGCCCCTTGCTTGTTTATAATAAAGGCGGTACGATTAATAATAGGTTTTTTGTTTACAATGGTCTGACGTAATGCACAATCGGTTTCGCACATACTTGCTTTAAATACCTCACTACAAAGCTTACCTATAGCTTCTTTGCTTGGAACACCAGTAATAAGCTCGGCCGCTTTGTTGAAATAAGTAATCCGCCAATCCAAATCAACTGTAAACACACCATCAGAAATGCTTTCTAAAATAACTTTGGCTTCTGTATTAATTTTAGGCGTTTTATGTTTCATTTGAGATATGACACACAAAAAATGGTTAGTATTTTTGTAAATGATATTCCTTTTTCATAAAAAAGCAAAAGATATTTGATAATTTATTCGGTGAATTTGTAGTTCTGTTTTAAAAATGACATTCTAAAAGTGGATCACAGATGATGCTATTATGAAAAAACATAGGAATAAAATATGCCTATCTATATGAAGAATGGTAGCGACACCCTCTCCAAAGGAATGGCAGATTAGTTAGATTCCACAAAAAGATGGTTGCACTGTTTATGGTATCCTTAACCACTGCCATATTAAAACATTTGGTATCAGACTATCAAATCCAATACTATCAAGCTTTCCATAACAACACAATCCGCGCCAGGAGTTAGATATAAGCTTGCATACTTGATGCAATATCATATATTTCTTCATCAGTGGTTTGTCCCATTTTTTTTTAACGTTTTTACTGCTATATATATGGTAGATTTAATGGTAATCCACCTTTATTTACACTAAAAATATGGAATAATGGTGATATGGATAAAAAACATGACTTTGTTATATTGCTATAGCATGGGCTTTTAGTCAAAAAACTATAAGGAGTGAGAGCACCTATTGTGAAATATTTCAGACACATCTTTGTTTTGTGGCTACTATACCAAATTATATTTTACATTACAGGTTGCAATACAGTGGCTACAACTAATGTATCATTCCAATCTAACCAAATAGAATTTGAGCAATCGGATAGGGTGATGATTTTAGCACCACACCCTGATGATGAGTCATTAGGTGCTGCTGGAATTATACAAAGAGCCAAATCTCTTAATCTGGCTGTAAAAGTGGTTTTCTTGACGTGCGGTGATAACAATCAGCTTTCCTTCTTGCTATATCGCAAGCATCCTGTGCTTGCTCCTTCTGCTGTTAGAAAAATGGGAGAGATGCGTATGAACGAAGCTTTGAATGCTGGTGCTATCTTAGGATTAAGGAAAGATGACATAGTTTTTCTTGGCTATCCAGATTTTGGAACGCTGCACATTCTGCTACAATACTGGGCTACCAACTCCCCACCATTCCGCAGCATGCTTACAAGAGCAAGAGAAGTTTTTTATGAAGGAGCCTTAAGAAAGGGTGCCCCATATAGAGCTCAGGAAATTCTTTTTGACTTAAAGAAGCTCATTCAAACATTTCAGCCAACGTTTCTTTTTACATCACATCCATCCGATTTAAATCCTGATCATCAGGCTCTATATGCTTTTACTCACATTGCCCTGATGGAACTGGAACTTGAAGGAAAGCTTCCTAAAAAACCAAAAGTTTTGCCGTATCTAGTGCACTTTAATAAATGGCCAAATCCTAAAAAAATGATTGCATCGTTAGAAGCCAGTCCACCAGTACCGCTTGCCAGATTAAACGAATGGCACGTGCTTACACTATCAGAAAATGAAATTGAGAAAAAGCACCAGGCCATTAAAGCTCATAGATCACAATATGCATATAGCAAGACGTTCATGGAATCATTCGTTAGAAAAACCGAAATTTTTGGCGATTTGCCCTCTATACAAATATCTGAAGGTTCACCACCATTAGAAGTTGCTTCCGAAGAAATAGATGAAGAGCCACCGCCAGCCATAGAAAATGAAAAAGAAAAATTTGTTGATATAGAAACCTGCTTCATCAAAGAAGAAAAGGATGTACTTATCTTTACGCTCTCTTTTAGAAGGCCTCTTGTTGCGGAAGGGACCGCTTATCTTTATTGTTTCGGAATTTCCGAATCTAAAAGTTTCATAGCTATGCCAAAAATAAGAGTAAAAATTGGTGTATTGAACTATGATCTTTTCGATGGCGGAAGAAAGATTGAGAGATCTGCAATAGAACTTAAAAGGAATTTTAAAAGTATTCAGGTCAAAATACCTATTGCTTTGTTAGGTAATCCTGATCAACTGCTTGTTAGCACAAGCACATATCTTGATGAGCTGCCCCTTGATTGGACAGGGTGGAGGTTTATAAAACTTAACAATAAAAAAGATATACATCAAAATAACTAGACAAGGAAATTTCAAATGCTATGACTGATACAGAAAAAAAAGATAATAATCCATTTGAAGATATTCAAAAACAACTTAGAGAATTTTTGAAAGAAAAGACAAAAAGCGGTGTTAAGATGAGCTTTGGACCATTTGATATTGGCGGGGAAAGGACAGACGATATAAGAAAAGATGATGAGGTTGATGAGAAAACTAAGGAAAAAATAGAAAAAATACGCTCCTTTTCTTTAAAACCCAGAGAAATTCGCGACTATCTTGATAAGTTCGTGGTAAAGCAGACTGAAGCAAAGAAGGTGCTTTCTGTTGCTATATGTGATCATTACAATCATGTAAGGCAATGTCTTGAAAATCCTTCTATCCGCCAAAAAGAATACGCAAAACAAAATATAATTTTATTAGGACCAACAGGTGTAGGAAAGACCTATCTGGTACGCTGCATAGCAAAATTGATTGGCGTTCCCTTTGTTAAAGCAGATGCAACCAAATTTTCAGAAACTGGTTATGTTGGGCACGACGTTGAAGACCTTGTAAGAGATTTATACAAGGCAGCTGGCCATAATCTTGAGCTTGCTCAATATGGAATAATCTATATAGATGAGATAGATAAAATAGCATCTGCCCCTAATATGACAGGCAGGGATGTATCAGGTCGTGGCGTACAGGTTAACCTGCTTAAGCTGCTTGAAGAAACTGAAGTTCCATTGCAAAGTCAAACTGATTTATTAAGTCAGATGGAGGCTTTGCTTCAACTGCAGCGTTCAGGCAAGACGCCACCACGCACAATCAACACAAGGCATATCCTTTTTATCGTAAGTGGCGCTTTTGATAGGCTGGCGGAAATTGTCAAAAAACGAGTCAGCTCTTCACCAATAGGTTTTATGGCAGAAGGGCATGAAAAGAAAACAGAGACTGACTATCTTAAACAGGCTCAAACTAAAGATTTCATTGAAGCTGGGTTTGAACCGGAATTTATAGGTAGATTGCCTGTTCGTGTGGTGTGTGAAGCCCTTACCGCGGATGATTTGAAAGACATTCTATTATCCACAGAGGATAACATACTAGAGCAATACAAACGAGACTTTGAAGGTTACGGTATCAGCTTTAATATAACAACCGAAGCCATTGAAGAAATTGCAAAAAAAGCCATTGAAGAAAAAACAGGAGCGCGTGGACTGATGACAGTGATGGAAAAGATATTCAGAGATTTCAAGTATTATCTCCCATCTGCAGGAATTATGAATTTTGAAGTTACAGCTGAAACAATAAATGAGCCATCAAAAACATTGAGCAGCCTTATCAGCAAACATACTGAAGCGCATCGTAATTTTTTACGTAAAGAAATAGAAGGTGTTATTTCAAAAATTAAACAAGAGCATTCTATTGAACTGACCTTTGAAGAAAAAGCCATAGAAAAGATCATAAATCTAAGCATAGCAAAGGATAAAACCATCAAAATGCTGTGCGAAGAACTCTTTAAAGATGTGCTCTATGGTTTTAAACTTATAGCAAATCAGACTGGGGAAACAACCTTCTTTATTACTGAAAAAATCATAGAAAATCCAAAAGAAGAAATTTCCAGGATGCTTGTAGAAATCTTTAAAAAAAGAGAGGAAAAATCCTCTAGTGTGCTGGAAGGATAACAAATAAATAACTCTGAAATGAGAAAAAAATCGTTTATGGATTTGCAATATGGAAGTTAAGACTACAAAATACGATAGAATTCGTTCCTTACCGTGGCTATATATTTTTACTTTCTGGAATGTGGCTTTTGTGCTTCTTTCTTTTTGGGGACCTATATTCCCCTTGTTTATGAGGGAATGTGGACTGAGTATCAGGCAAATAGGACTAATTAGCTCAACCATCCCTGTTATGGGAATTTTTTCCTTCTTTATAAGCGATTATATCAGAAGGATTGGAGCAAAAAAAACCGCTATTTTTGCACTCTTGCTTCGTACCATGACATTTGCTTTCGTCACTCCTATCCCATTATTCATCACAAAACTTACACCAGATATGGTTTTTATATGGCTCTTTTTCGTAACAATCATATTTGCTTGCTTCAGAGTAATATCAGATACATCATATGCAGAATGGATGGGAGAGCTTATTCCGAATGAAAGACGTGGCAAAACCGATGGCATAAGCACAATTGTAACAGGTATCGCAGGCACTCTGGTCGCAGGATGTGTGGCTCTTTTAAGTAAAGTTGAAGTAGGAAAGGTGCTATTTGCTTTAATATTTTTTATAGCAACTATTACCGGACTTATTTCTGTTGCAACATTGATTAGGCTTCCGTGCGGTGAGCCCAAACAATTGGCACAATCACAGGATAAAAATCTATTTATCAACATATATAATACACTTAAAAATAAAAACTTTGTGCTTTTTCTAATAGCTAATAATGTCACGTGGATCTACTGGACTGGGCTTGTTACCTTTTTGCCAATCTTCTTGCGAGAACAGATAAAGTTTTCTCAATCAAACGTATTTTTAATGGAAATGTGGATGAGACTTGCAAGTGTATTTACCTGCTTTCTATGGGGCTGGTGTGCAGATAGGTTTGGCAGCAAACCAGTGATGATGACAGGACTTTATGGCTCTGCTATTATACCGATTGCTTTCATACTTTATCCTTTCTTCCCTTCTGAATGGCTGATCTACATATTCTCTTGCATCTACGTAGTTATAGGAATAGTGCTATACGCATTCGTACTCGGAGCAAATCGCTACTTCTATGTTGGAGCAGTTCCTAAGGGAACAAATAGAGTATATTTTGTAACCATCAATTTCACACTTCAATCTGTAGCAATGACAATAGCGCCAATCATCAGTGGAACGATAATAGGAAGCTTTCATGGGCTGAACAAAAAAATATATGGATTAGAGATTTCCCAATACACTCCCTTCTTTATTGTGATGATATTTACTGTAATTATTGCGATATTAGCTGGCAGAAAGCTCATAATAGATGGACCAATAGACACTACTGGACGTTTTATATCCTTGTTTGTTGAAGGCAATCCTTTTTCTGCTTTTAGCAACATAATGCGATTCCACTATTCTCTTGATGAGGAAGAGAGAATGATAGCAACGAAGCAAATTGGAGATGCTGGGACAAGGCTTGGTATATCAGACCTTTTAACAGCATTGAACGACCCCAGTTTCAATGTGAGATATGAAGCCGTACTCGCTCTTTCCAATATGCCATTTGATAATCAGGTGCTTGAAGCATTAAAAAAAGTGCTTTATAGCGAAGAGCCTGATCTGAGCGAGCTTGCTGGCTGGATTCTTGGTAGATATGGAGATAAACGTGCTATAGAACCTTTGCGGTATATGCTAAGAAATGCGCGCTACGCTCTATTAAGAGCAAGATGCGCCAGATCACTGGCAAACCTTGGCGACACAGGAAGTATAGAAGAAATTTTAAGACAATTCAGGCAGGAAAAACATATATCCATCAAAGTTGCATACGCTGCAGCACTCGGCAAGTTGCGAGTTACACAGGTATTTGGAGAAATAGAGAGCCTATTGGCAGGACTAAACGATATTTCTTTGCAAGGCGAAGCGGCTTTGGCAATAGCACGGATGCTAGGGACTGAAAAGCATTTTGTAAGGCTCTGGCGAATTTTATCTGTAGAAGATATAAGCGTTGGATTAGCAGGCTACATATCGGATTTAAATCAAAAATATAAAGATAGCTCATTCACACAAACCATTAAACCTTCGCTTGAAAAACTAAGTGATCTTTTTGCTATAGGCGATTCTAAAGGTGCTGTCACTACTCTGATTGATACAGCAAAACTTATTATGCAGAGATCAAATGTCAACAATGATGTTTTAAAGAAAATTATGGAACGAAGTATCTTTGTTTTAACAGATAAGGAAGAGCTTCGTAAGGACTATTTGATTTTACTAATAACTTCCTTAGAACACATCATAGTTCACCACATCAAAAGCGAAAAAGAAAAGGAAGGAAAATAAGCTTGATTTGTCTCTGCCATATATTAAATTGCCCTCTCATCAATTTTCCGTTGTTATATATTTAAAAGAAAGGAAAGAGTAAATATGAAGACAAAACTACAATCTGGCGATACCATTCTTTTTATAGGCGATAGCATTACCGATTGTGATAGACGTGGCAACAGTTTTCCACTCGGCTTTGGATATGTAAAATTTTTCAGCAATTTGCTCATAATCAGAGAGCCTGAAAAACAAATCAATATAATAAACAAAGGCATCGGCGGTAATAGAATAGATCACCTGAAAGACCGATGGACAGATGATGTAATAAGAAATAAACCGAACTGGCTATCTATAAAGGTTGGAATTAACGATCTTCACTCCGTGCTAAGAAATGCTCCTGATGCAGTGCCACCAAAAAAGTTTGAAGAACTATATGATCAGGTATTAGCCCGAACAAAAAAAGAATTACCGAAGTGCCAGTTGCTTCTTATTCAACCTTTCTATTTAAGTATAGAAAACGATAAAGATGCATGGAGAAAAAAAGTATTGGATCTATTGCCAGAATATCTTAAAGTAGTTGAAAAGATGAGCAAAAAATACAAGACGCGTCTTCTTAAAACACATGAGATGTTTCAAAAAATATTGAAGCATTATGATACCGACACTCTTGCTCCCGAGCCAGTACATCCCAATCCTGTAGGACACATGGCAATTGCAGAAGCAATATATGATGCTTTAAGTAAATAATGATTTTCGATTCTATAAAAAACATTGAATTTTATAGGCTGCCTCACAAAAATTTTAAGTTGGCACTTGACTTCATTCTCAATCAAAATATTCTTTTTCTTGCAGATGGCAAATATCCTATAGCAGGAGACAAGGTCTATCTCTCTATCTTCTCTTATTCAACAAAAAAATACGAAAATAGCCTATGGGAAGCACATAGAAAGTACGCCGATATTCACATGATATTAGAAGGCAGCGAACTAATTGCTCTCGCCGATAAACAAGATTTAATAACTATCAAAAAATACTCTAAAAAAAATGACGTTTTGCTACTAAAGGGCAATCCAAAAATTATTACACAAATACCTTTAATGCCATCAACCTTCCTGTTGCTTTTACCGGGCGAAATTCATATGCCAGGCTTAAATATATTAGATAAAGCTATAAAACAAAACGTAAGGAAAGCTGTTATCAAGGTTTTATTCTAAACAGCAGTTAAAATTTTAAAAAGCATAAAATATCTTATGCAACAGACAGAAGCCTTGTGGAATGTTATTTATACAAAAGCCAGAGCGGAAAAAAAAATGGGGGAATACTGTCAATCTCACAATTTTGAATATTATCTGCCACTACGTAAAGAAATAAAAGTTTATCAGCGCCGAAAAGTTGAGGTATGGAAGCCACTTTTCCCAGGTTATATATTCGTTAAATATGCCCCCGCGGCACGTATAAAATTGCTGGAAAGTAAAATTATAGTCAAAATAATCCATGTGCCAGATCAACAAAAGTTTATTAGAGAAATTAAGAACTTAAAGATGGTTCTCAATTTAAACCCCGAAATAAGTGCCTGTCCTACTCTAACAGAGGGAACTGCAGTTAGAATCAAAGAAGGACCTTTAATGGGAATAGAGGGCATTATAGAAAAGATAAAAAATCGGACACGGGTAATAGTGTCCGTATCTAGTATAGGACAAGGTGTGCCAATTGAAATTGATAGCTGGAATCTGGAATTTATATGAAAAAGAAATGCGTGTTTTTTGATAGAGATGGCATAGTAAATGAATCGCCCGGTGAAGGTAAATACGTTCTTTCGTGGAAAGAATTTAAGATACAGCCAGCATTTGTTGAAAGCTTAAAGATAGTTCAAGACAAAGGATATTATGCAGCAATAGTTACAAATCAGCGCTGCATTGCAAAAGGATTAATCACAAAAGAACATTTAGAACAAATCCATCAAAGGTTAATAAATACTCTTGCAAAAGAATATCAACTATCTTTGCTAGATATTGCCTATTGTCCGCATAATGACGGTGAATGCTCCTGCAGAAAACCTCAACCCGGAATGTTATTGGCTCTTGCAAAAAAACATAATATAGATCTCTCTGCATCATGGATGATAGGCGATTCCGAAATAGATATCCAGGCAGGTAATGCCGCAGGCACAAAAACTATTCTAATAAAACCTATAGATATCAACAAGATAAGCATTCCTCCTACTTATCACATTGATAACATCAAAGAATTACCAGGGCTGTTAAATAAAGTGCTTTATCCCCCCCATCGTCTCTAGCGATACATTTTCTCATTTTTAAATTGATGATTCCTATGGCAGCAAAAGTGCTGTAAAAAGCATCGTCCAGCGGTTTTTGTAGCATAATGCTACTCTCTTAATTTTGGTCAAAATTGATATACCTCATCATCTTACTTTTTCTTTTTTGTCATAACTATTTGAGAGACATATAGTTATGTAAAAACA
>CAZBHO010000006.1:29537-56980 GCA_964491945.1 uncultured Verrucomicrobiota bacterium
GCAAATTATATGCCTTTGCATTTCAAAGTTGGCACACTTATTGCCTCTAGTAATGCCGTCAAAACAAAAAAACAAAAGATTAGAAAGGGAAACAAAATGAACATTGAACTTAATATGGCTCAATCACAACAGACATCTCAAGTTCTTAACCTTGCGCCACAGCTTTTGCAATGGTTAAAATTATTGCAGGCACCAACTGCAGAATTAGCCGCAATTATCCAGCATGAACTTGAAACTAATCCTGCATTAGAAGTTGCTGAGTCAGCCACAGATGAATATGAAGAGCAATCCAATGACCACGATAACAACTTTGAATCCAATAAACTTGATTTTTCAGAGGAAAGTTTTGGAAAAAAATTAGAACTATTGGCTGAAATAGATGAAGAATGGGGATTTGAAGGGGAGAAGATAGATTATTCTGCTATAGAGGATAGCGAGGCAAAACACAATTATGCACTTAATTCTATTGAAGCTCGTCCATCCTTACAGGAACATTTATTAGAACAACTGCAGGCCATCAATAAAGATATTAGCGAAACATCTCAAAAAATTTGTAAAATAGTTATTGGTTCTCTTGACAAACGTGGTTTTATAACACTTTCAGAAAAAGAAATCGCTGAACTTGCTGATGCCGAAGAAGCAGAAGTTTTTGACGCCATAAAAATAGTACAGAGCTTTGAGCCTGCTGGTATTGCAGCCAGGAATCTAAAAGAATCTTTATTGCTTCAACTTGAAAGAAAGGGATTAAAGAACCACATTGCCTATCAGATACTAAAAGAACATTCAAATTACCTTGAAAATAGGGATTATCAGGCGCTTGCAGAACTTCTGGATGTGAATGAGGAAGATGTTATTGAAGCTATTGAATTGCTTGGCAAACTTAACCCTGAGCCGGGCGCATATTTTGATTATGATCCCATTGAGTATATATCTCCCGATATAATAGTGAGACGAGCAGGAAATGATTATACTGTTGAATTGAATAACTCGGCTTTACCACAACTTAAAATAAGTGAAAAATGCAAAGAAATGGTTGAAGGACAAAAGGACCTTTCTTCATCTGACATTTCATATTTAAGGAGAAAAATCAGGCAGGCATCATTTTTGATAGAAGGCATCTCTCAACGTCAGGAAACATTATTAAAAGTTGCTTATGAAATAGTTCGGGTCCAGAAGAAGTATCTTGATAGTGAAGATGAAAACGAGCTGGTTCCATTAACAATGAATAAAATTGCCCAAATAATAGGTGTACATGAAACAACGGTAAGTCGTGCTATTGCAAATAAATATATGCTTACACCATTTGGTTTAAAACCTATGAAGAGCTTCTTTAAAGCTGGCTATGCTTGTGCGGATGGTTCTGCTCTGACCCCTGATAACATAAAAGATATGATAGAAAAATTCATTACAGAAGAAAATCCACTCTCTCCACTTACGGACTTGCAAATAGCAAAACTATTCAAAGATAAAGGGCTAAATGTTGCACGCCGCACTGTTGCAAAATATCGTGAAGAACTTGGCATTCCCTCTTCAAAAGAGAGAGCTTCATCAAATAAAATGCAAGGTAACAAGCAACGGATTGACTGCAAATATGATAACCATGCCAATAGCTATTTCCCTCAAGATACCGCCAATATGGAAGTAAATTCTATTGCAAAATAAAAATTGAGTTTAAAGTAATGACATCAAAATTTCTGATTTAGAAGATTCTTCTTTAATGGTATCAACCACATCAGCAATATCTCTTACAGCAAGTCCAAGTTTCAGCCACACATCCTGTTGGAAGACAGGCGCAACATTATCCCCGCTATCACCTATTTTTTCTAGATTGCAAATATAATTTGCACTGTGAACCAACATAGCAAGTTCTCTATGTTCAACATCGGCGCTCTTTGGATCATGATGCCATCTCACAACCTGACATAATTCTTGTGACAAATTCCACTTCATTGCAAGCCACGCGCCCACTCTGGCATGATCAGTATTCATCACTTCATTTTCTGCAGAAATTAGATTCGTATTTTTTTCAGCCACAATTGCAATAGCTTGCATAAAATCTTGATGGAAAAATTGTTCAAAAATAATTTTCCCAATATCATGAAGCAACCCTGCAAGATGTAATAAATCTTTTGTAAATCTCTTTTCTAGCTTCATCTTACAGCGTTCATAAATAACAGAGACCGCAATCCCAGTGCAGATAGAATGCCGCCAGAATTCCTCTCTATCAAAATCAGTCTGCGTGGCTTTTGAAAACGTGGAAAAAACTGCTGTTGAAAGAGCAATGTTATTTACAGCAACCATCCCCAACCTTGCTATTGCCAGCTCCAGTGAATTGATAGGTTCCCTACCTCCATATAAGGCAGAATTTACAACCTTAAGAATCCTTGCCATCATTGAAGGATCGTCAGAAATTATCTTGGCAATCTTTCTAGCATCAGAGTTTGGGTCTCTTATTGCCTGACGTGTTTTTTCTATCACTACAGGCAAAGTTGGCAAATTTCTTATTTGCTCTAACTTTGCAAAAATATCTTTTGATTTATCTATTGTTGCCATATAAATCTTTTGCTACTTGCTTCCTCTTTTTAACTATTAGCTTTGCTTCAGGTAGCACTCTGACACAAATTATCCAATAAGTCAAGAGATCTTTTTCTAAAAAATGAAAAAGTTTATGCACTTGATGGTACAGTAGGAGTTGTTAAAATGAGAGGATTAAAATGTAATGCCTCCCATAAAACTAGACCACAAGGATGGGAGATAAGGTAGAATTTTCATACAATGTGGTAAAACTCTTTTTCGGAATTGCGTTTCGAAATCTGTTGTGCTGATGTACGTATAAGAGGAATGGGACTAATCCTTATTATAGTATTTTAACCCCATTTTCCAATTATCTTTAAAGCTTCTTGCAATGAGAAGAAATCGTAACAACTTATTCTTTGAATGTTCTCATTATACCCAAAAAAATAGTGCCCGGCCAACCTCCAACTCTTTATCGCTTCTAATATGCTTTCATCTGCTTATGTCTCATATCAAGTTTTTTAAAAGTGTCTATAACAAGAGCTTGCTCTGCAATCATTCTCTTAACCCGTTCATTCTCAACAAGAAGCCTCTTCTCTTCTGATGTATTATTATCCTCTAATCCACGCTTAATGTGCTTAAAAAATCTTACCACTTATAGTATTTTGTGATTGACTGTTCTCAAGCTCATTACAAATATCTACCATATTTTTCTCCACTATTCTTTTATCCTGATTTTAAGGGGAGCAGTAACAGGTTTTTATCTATTTAAGAATGACTATTAAAATATAAGCTAAATTTATTTTTTTTCTTTTTTTCCTTGAAAAACGGCCTGATTTTTGTAGTGTTTGAAGCTATCTTTTAGAAATTTATTTTTGCGCCGGAGTGGCGAAATGGCAGACGCACTGGACTCAAAATCCAGCGGTGGCAACACCGTGTGGGTTCAACTCCCTCCTCCGGCACTTATTTCCCTTCTTGTTTTTCCAAAAATAGTTGAGTTGCTTTGGCAGATTTTTCTTTAGAAAGAAGCAGAGAAGAACTTTCCCTCAGAGTGCACAGAGAAGAACACAGAGGAGGGATTAAAAGATTAAATTAAGGCAGAACGAAAAATTATGACAGAATTTAATGTTGTGTTTTTTCTTATTTTCTGCGTTCTCTGTGCTTTACAACTACACCTAAAAAAATGCAATTGGCTTATTTTTTTGGCATTTTGTTTTCTTCTTCAATTATTGGTTTTCTTCCAGTTTCTGGGCAGAGGCATCCGGCCAAACACGACGGCTTGCAATAGCCATCGCAGGGCTCAACGTGAATAATAACGTTAGCTCCACGAAAATGTTCTTTTATGGCGAATGCAATGATATCTGTCAATTTATGTGAATCTTTTACAGTCATTTTTTCATCCACAATCAGATGAAACTCTATGTATCTTACAAAGCCAGCCTTTCTGGTGCGCAAATGATGGAAGCCTTTTACGGTTGGAACATATCGGAGCAAAAGTTCTTTTATCCAATTAACTTCTTCATCAGGCAGGCTTGCATCCAGGAGATCTTGTGCGCTTTTCACTGTAAGTTGCCATGCGGTTCGTAAGATGAATAGTGCCACTATGATGGCAGTTGCCGGGTCAAGCCAATGCAAAGATACATTATGGATAAAAAATTCAGCAATCTTTATGACAACGAGAGAAATCATTACACCCAAGCTTGTATAGACATCTGTCATTAAATGCCAGCCGTCAGCCTGCAAAGCCACAGAATCTGTTTCTTTGCCAACCTTAAAAAGCAGTAATGCCACCACCAGATTAAGAACAGCAGAAACACACATTACTGCAATTCCCCAGCCTAGCAACTCCGTTTCTATTGGTGTTTTTGAGAGAAGTTTTCTAATAGCTTCTGCTATGATCCATATTCCCGCCAAAAAAATCAGAAGAGCCTCTATTGCTCCAGAGATATTTTCTATTTTGCCGTGCCCAAATTGATGCTCGGCATCTGGCGCTCTATCGGAATTTCTAACAGCGAATAGCGCAATAAAAGAAGCGCATAGATCAACGCCAGAATGAAGTGCTTCTGCCAGAATGCTAACTGAACCTACAAAGAAGCCCACAATCAACTTGGCAATAACCAGCAATGTGTTTGAACACACTGAAAGCAATGCCACATATTTTTTGCGAGCTGACTTTTCTAACAACATCGGAATGCTAATTAAAAGAGTTGATATTCACTTATCACAGTAATTGATATTCCTCTAACTTCTTGTACAAAGTGGTACGGTGTATTTTAAGGATTTCCGCAGCTTTGTTCTTATTTCCATTCACTGATTGCAACACGGTTTGAATTAGCATTTTTTCTGCCTCTGCAAGGCTCATTATGGGGAAAGAGCCTACTGCATTGGAAGTGGGAGTTTGTGAAATCTCTGAAGAGGCTTCTGACTTTTTGCTATCAGAGGGGGATCCTACTTCTGATGTTATGCCATGCATATGCAAAACATCTGCTGAAATGGTTGAATTTGAGGCAAGGATTATACTGCGTTCTATAACATTCCGCAACTCACGAACATTTCCGGGCCAGTTATAGGTCTTTAAAATTTGTAGAGCTTCCTCTGTAAAGCCTGTAACTTTTTTCCCGAGTTGTTTGCTGTAATAAGAGAGATAATATTTTGCCAGTGGCTCAATGCTTTCTGGATGCTCACGCAGAGGTGGCATCACTATTGGTATAACAGACAGCCTATAATAAAGGTCTTCACGAAACAGCCCTTCTTTTACTCTTGCTTTAAGATCGCGGTTTGTTGCAGCAATGATTCTAACATCTATCTTTACTGGCTTTGCCGAGCCAAGTCTTCTGAATTCTTTATCCTCAAGCACCTTAAGGAGCTTTCCTTGCAGATTAAGTTCCATATCACCAATTTCATCCAAAAAAACTGTTCCACCATTCGCCACTTCCAAAAGCCCCGGCTTCCTGTTTTTGGCATCGGTGAAAGCGCCTTTTTCATATCCAAAAAGCTCGCTTTCTATCAACTGTGCTGGAATAGCAGAGCAGTTAATATCAACAAAAGGCTTGTTAGCTCTTGGGCTTGCTCTATGAATGGCTTTTGCAAGCATCCCCTTCCCTGTTCCGCTTTCTCCCATAATGAGAACCGTTGTATCCGGGGAAAGCGCAATTTTTTCGGCAGTCTGAAATATGAAGCCTAATTTAGCTGTGCCAATCATATCGCCAAAAAGTTTTAAATTTGGCATATCCTGACTGGAAAGACTTGTAAGTGCAGAGAGCTGACTTGATAGGCTATGTTTATCTGAAACGTTTCGCACTATTTTTTCAAGTTGCGCATCTTCAAATGGCTTTGGCAGATAATCAAAAGCGCCCCTTTTAATTGCTTCCACAGCCGTAGCAACATCGGCAAAAGCCGTCATAATAACAAATTCCAATTCAGGATGCTCCTGCTTTGCTTTTGCCAAAAAATCCAGTCCATTGCCATCTGGCAACCGCATATCGCAAAAGACAAGCTCAAAGCCATTGGCTTCAATATGCGATGTTGCCTCAGCAATCGTCTCGCAGGCAAGCACTTTGTGCCCTCTTGACGAGAGCTTATCGTACATTGCTTTTCTTAAAAGCGTATCATCTTCAACAACTAATATCTGTAGTTCCATAAAATAACCTTCCACTAATTATCAGCGGATGTTTTGTTCTTTAACGATTTTTCTGCCACAATGTCAAGCTGAACTTCGCGGATTTATATTCGTTTGCGGCAATAATTCTATTTTAAATGTTATGCCATTTTTGTCTTGATTGGCAAAAAGTTTCACAGAACCTCCACAACAAGCCATAACTCTTCTTGCAATAGCCAGCCCCAGTCCCAAATGTCGCGGTTTTGTAGTAAAGAACGGCAGAAAAAATTTCTCCAGCTCATCTTCAGTAAAAGCACTTTTGCCCTCATCAATAATGCTAATAGATATGTTTGCTCTTTCTTTTGCTGCAACAATTTTAATAGCTGATGCAGGAGCCGCTTCCGCCGCATTTATGATGCCTTCTTCTATTCCTATAGCCACGTATGCCTTTTGCGGCAAGATAACTTCCATAAGTTCATCAGAAATATAAGGCTCCAGCTTAAGGGCAGGAAATTTATTGCGGATTTTTTCTATGACAGCTGCAAATATATTTTTTAAGCTATCTGGCTCTGAAGGATGCAATTTATCAAAAAGTAAATTCATCCTGTTTGTGCATTCGGCAAGCTCATCGCATTCTCTTATAATCAGCGGAAAATACTCAAGCTGAGCTGTTGAAAGAGAGTGTTTTAGATCCTGCTCCAGAAACGATACTGCTGCTTTAAGTCCAGAAACAAAATTTCTAATACGATGCCTTAGCACCTGATTCATTCTGGATAAGTCTTCTTCTGACCAAGATGAGCGCTGTGATTCCTCTAATAGGCTATGTAAAGTATTCATTAAGCTACATTTTTCTTGCTGCTTTGGTTTTTTCTATCGCCTCATTCAGGGCAGTTATTAGAGTTTGTTGTGACCATGGCTTTGTAATAAAGCGCACCACATTTGGAAAACTGCGGAGCAACCTTATATTATCAGGAGAAGGATAACCTGAAAGCACTATGCAATGCAGATGTGGATACTTTTGGCGAATTTCTTCCAGCAAAGTGAAGCCGCTGGCACCACTAAACATTAAATCAGTGATCACAGCATCAAACTTATTATTTGCTAAAGCGTTGCTTGCGGCTTCTATGGTTGTAACGCCTGTTACACGGATATTGAAAAGACCAAGCTCTCTTCGCAATGCGCTTGTTACTGCAATTGCATCATCAACTGCAAGAATGTGTGGTGTTTCCTTCTGTGCAGCAGTTTGAGCTGCCGAAAAGCGAATGGCTTCTGTCACTATTCCCATTGGCGTTTCTTCAGCCCTAATCTCCGATGGAACAGGCTCTTCCCGAATGCTTTCTGCTTTAACATAAGCCACAGAAATGAGCCAATCCACATTGCCAGAGCCAATAATTCTATCCAGCAAATCTTTTGTAATAATTGAGCCAGCCTTTACCAACAACACACCATTTATGGTTTTTAAGTCTCTAGAAAGCACCATCCCGGGCCGCAACGCAGGCAAAGTAAGCTCCACCTCTGATGTGCCTATCCTTCTTATAAATGAAACAGAAGCAAGTTGAAGGAGGAACTTGTTGATAATTTCAGGATCAAGACTTACTCCCCTTTCTTTCACAATCAGCTTCCTCGCTTCTTCCGTAATATCTACCATTGTAGGTGGATGAAAATACATAAAAAGATCATATAGATCTGCCACAGCAATAACTCTGGCAAATAATGGAATTGTATCTCCTGCTATTTTATGAGGATATCCTGTTCCATTATATTTCTCATGATGATAGAGCACCGCATTTGCTATTCTTTCAAGACTTGGAACTCTTGCCAAAGCCATGTATCCAACAACAGGATGCGGATTACCGGTGATATCTGAAACTCCTATACGTGAACTATCCCTTGTGCCAACTCCCAAAAAACCAATGTCATGTAACACACCTGCCGCCTCAAGATCAGCAAGCTCTTCCTGCGGCACACCAAGAGCTTCACCTATCTTTCTACACAAAATACCAACCCGCTTACAATGAGCACAAATAACAGGAGACTTCATTTCCAGAAGCACCATATAGCTCTGAATTTGCCCCCAGTAAGGATGATTTAAAATTGATAGTCTTTCTTCTGTCAATTGATTGTTCTTCCCAGTAATATCTTCTGCCATATACTTTAAAAAATCATTTAGAATTCGTTAGTGGCAATTCTATGGAAACAATAGTTCCTTTGCCCTCCTTACTACTCACAGAAATTTGTCCTCCATGAAAAGCTGCTATCTTTTGAGCAATAGTTAGCCCCAGCCCTGTGCCTTTGCTGGCAGGTTTTGCAGAAAAGAATGGCTCAAATATCCTTGGGAGAATCTCTGCCTTTATTCCGCATCCAGTATCTTCAATAATTATTTTTATCTTCTCATCTTCCACCTTGCTACTTATAGAGATTGTTCCGCCCTTGCCCTCCATAGCCTGAATGGCATTCATAATTATGTTAAGGAACATCTGCGTTATTCTTGTTGGAATGCACTGAAAAGAAGGTAAAGGAGCAAGCTCTGTATTTATCGTTATACTTTGCGGCATCTCATTTTTTGCAAGTGCTATGCTGCGCTCTATTAGCGAATTTAAGTCAGAAGGAACCCTATCCTCATGCTCATCTTTTGAAAAATCCTGCAACGAACCAGCTATCTTAGCCATAAATTGTGCACCATCCAGACAATCACTGGTCAGTGCCCACATATCCTGCTTTAGCGCCTCTATATTCAGCTGGTTCTTTAACTCAACTATTCCATCTATCTCCTTCTTTATCGCCTCATCCGCGTTGCCCTGTAAGGAAAATATGAAATTCTCCAAAGCTTCAAAATAAACCTTAAAATTTTTTAGATACTCCACCAGAACCTTCAGATTGCTGTTTAAAAAACTTAAAGGCGTTGCAAGCTCATGCGCCAGCTCTGCTGCCATTTGCCCAACCGTGGCAAGCTTCTCTGCCTGAACAATTTTTGCCTGCGCAATTCGGAGCTCATCATAGGCTCTTGCAAGCTCCTCGTTTTTCGCTTTAAGTAGCCGTTCATGCTCTTTAAGCCTGATCTGCAAGGCAATGCGTGCAGAAAGTTCCTTGATGTGGTATGGCTTCGGAATAAAATCATTTGCGCCAAGATTTAATCCCATAACTCTATCATCAACCCTGCCCACACCTGAAAGAAACAAAACAGGCACATCAGCAGTCCGCTCAATCTCCTTTATTTTTTTCAAAAGATCAAAGCCATTCTCTCCCCCAAGAATCAAATCTAATAAAATAAGATCTGGTGTCTTTTCGCCTATTATCTTTAAGGCTTCTGCAGAATTGCTTGCATAGAGTGCTTCATAACCTTCCCGCTCAAGCACGGCTAAAATAGGCCGCACACTATCCAGCATATCATCTATAACCAAAACGATATGCCGCTTGCTATTTCCATTGGCTTGGTTCATATAATGCAAACCTCTATAAAAATTTAAACCAGTATCCACATCCCTAACTGTTTTGTCAAGCCGTTTCTAAAAAGATAAAACTGATTGCGTTGCTAAGATAAAATTTAGAAAAAGCAGATAGAAGGATAAAAAAGCATTGTAGTAGAGCATCCGACTTTCTCTTTTTACTTCAACGCCACATAAATCATCAAAAGGCAGTCTTGACAAGATGGCATAAATAGTCAACATTAACTCTTCACTGGCTATGAATACCTATTTTCTAGATACACTGGTTAAAGAAGCAAAAAAGAGAGGCTTTGCACTCTCTGTGATAAATCCTGAAGAACCAGCTGTTGTATTTAAAACAGGCAGGCGTTCTATATTTTTTTCAGGAAATGCCTGTAATCTTATAGGGGCAGCCACTCATAGTTTTATAAACAGCCGTTCACTGACAGGCGATTTTTTAAAGAAGTATGGCTTTCCGATTGCAAAGTGGATAAAAGTTTCGTCAAAAGAAGATGCTATTAACTTCCTAAAAAAAGTTAAGTCTGTTATAGTCAAGCCAAACAGTTTACATCTGGCACGGGGCATTTCTGCGGCAATTTGTGAGAATAACGAATTACTTGGCGCTATAAAGAGAGCATCTTTGCTGGATAAAGAGGTAGTGATAAGTGAATATATTACTGGCAAGGAATTTAAAGCAATTGTTATAGGGCAAAAACTAATTATGGTGCTTGAAAAAGTGGCTCCATACATAACAGGCGATGGCAAAAAGAAGATAAGAAAACTCATTGATGAATTTAATTTAAAACTCGGGAAGAACGGAAATAGCGCAAGAGTGCCAGTTGATGTAGAAACGTGGCGAACCTTAAAATTGCAAAAAGTTGATTACGACACCGTTTTGAAAGAAAATAAAACGGTCAAGCTCCGCATGTTTGCTTCTCACCATTGCGGAGCAACGCTCAAAGATATAACAAATGCTTTTGATGCCCCTATTTTAGCTCATATAAAGAAGATAGCCAAATTGTTGGAAACAGAGTTATTAGCTCTTGATTTTGTAATGGCAGATAGCAAGAAATTAGCAACAATAGTTGATCTTTCCACAGATATTGCTCTGCCTGCGCCATTTGCCCAGAGAATATCTGAAGCTTTGTTAGATTACATTGAATGTTCAAAAAAATGAAAACCAAACACTTTAAAGTTATCACGTGCTCCGTATTGAGAAGAGAGATGTATTTTTGTGCGGCACGTTCAAAAAACTATATTGAGGTGGCGCTTCTGCCACAAGGATTGCATGATACTCCAGATCAACTCCGTCAAATGCTGCAGCAGGAAATAGACCGCCCATTTGCAACACGACCTCACGGCGAACGAGATTTTGATCTTGCTGATAGTCTGCCAGCAGATAGGCCCTATGATGCAATCATTCTGGGCTATGCTCTATGTTGCAATGGCACAGTTGGACTTTTCTCAAGAGAAACAACTCTGGTCATCCCGCGAGCTCACGACTGCATTTCGCTTATGCTTGGTAGTGCAGGGCGATACTTAAAGCACTTCAATGATTTTCCCGGCACTTATTGGTTTAGCTCCGGCTGGATGGAGACCTGCCTTATGCCGGGCAAAAAACGCTATGAAGCAACTTTCAAGCACTATCTTGAAAAATATGGTGAAGATAACGCAAAATATCTAATGGAAGTTCAAGAGGAATGGTACACAAAATACTCAAATGCAACATTCATCAATCAGCCAGAGTTCCCATTGATGCAAGAAAAACGAGCTGAAGTTAAGCAGAACGCTGGTTTTCTGCGTTGGACATACAGAGAATTAGATGGCGATTTATCCCTTATTCAAAGGATACTTGATGGTCAGTGGAACGAGCAGGAAGTGCTTGTTGTGCCACCTAATTCAGTCACAGAAAGCGCAATTGATGGTTTGCTCAAATACAAAACACTTTCAAAAGAAGAAAAGATATACCAGAAAGGATAGCAAAAATATGAGTATGCTACCTGATTTACAAGCAAGTCTTCTATGTGAAGATGTCCGTCAAGAACGGAATGGCAAATTCATTTTTATAGGACTTTTTGATTCAATTACTGCGGTGCAATATCCTTTAATTATTCCGCGCCTATTCATCATAAACAGATGGTGTGGCGGTGAGGGTGAATTTCATCAGCAGACAAGACTGATGCACCCCGACCAAAAAACAGTAATCATTCAAGGGCAGGCAATCCCTATAAAACTCCCTAATCAACATGCTGTTGCAACCAACATAGAGCTGTTTATCAATGTTACTTTTCAGATTGCTGGCATATATTGGATTGAGATTCTTTTGGAAAACGATATAAAAATTAGATATCCATTAACCATAATGCCACCACAGCCACATGGCAAGTCCAACATAAGAGAAGAAGGTCTATCTCCATCTTTATGAGCAGTGCCTCACGAAATTTGGTGTTTTTTAAATACTGCACTTCATATGAAAAGGAGGTTGTAGAGCAATCCATAAATGAGCTCTTTTCTAAAATAATGGCAGATGAACCCCTTATTAAGGAAGGGATGAAGGTTCTTATTAAGCCAAATCTACTCACCGATAAGCCGCCTGAAAAAGCAACGACAACGCATCCAGAAATTGTTCGTGCCATAATAAAATATGTAAAAAAACACAAGGCGCTGCCAATAGTTGGGGATAGCCCTGCTGGCGCATTGAATTTAAAGAACGTGTGGGAAGCAACTGGCATAAAAGCGGTTTGTGATGAAGAAGGTGCCGAGCTTGTATCTTTTGAGCAATACGAGGCAAAATCATTCTCTCTTGGCAAAATTCCATTTTCAATTTCAAGATACTTATTAGAAGCCAATCTTATAATCAACGTACCAAAACTCAAAACGCATATGCTAACAACGCTTACTAACGCTGTTAAAAATTTATATGGCACTATGCCGGGCTACCAAAAAACCGTTCATCATAAAGAACTTTTTACACCAGAAGAGATAGGAGAACTGATAGCAGAGCTATATGCCATTATAAGGCCGCAAATCAATATCTGTGATGCTGTGCTTGCAATGGAAGGTGAAGGTCCTTCTGGCGGGGAAGTGCGTGCCTTAAATTTTCTGGCAGCTTCAACTGACGCTGCGCAAATGGATATTGCCATTGCGCATTTACTTGGCATACCTTTTGAAAGCATCCCATATCTTGTATCAATAAGGAAGCGGCAAATCACAGAGACGAACATAGAAAAAATAGTTATCGCTGGCGATGCACTGGAAAAGATGAAAGGCATAAAACTAAAATTGCCAGAGACAGCGCTGGTGCGTAAAATACCGTTATGGCTGGTAAAAATTCTGAAACGTTTCTTGTGGCTGAGACCAAAATTTTCACTAAGATGTGTCCTATGCCAGCGGTGTATCAAAGCTTGTCCTATGAAGGCACTCTCTACTGCGAACGGGAAAAAGACGCCTCTTCTAAAAAAACAACTTTGCATTGGATGCTGTTGCTGCCATGAGGTGTGTCCAGAAAGAGCAATTACTATGCAGTTAAGTCCATTGCTATGGATAATTAGGAGGGGCAAATTGCCGAAATAGCTATGAAGCATCCTATAAAACATATTGTTGAATATGTGGCAGTAAAAGCCATTGCCACATTTATTCGCATTCTACCATATAAATTAGCTCTCTTATTGGGCTGGATTCTGGCTTTTCTGGCTCATTATGTTTTTCAGTTCAGGCGCTCTGAAGCCATAAGAAGAATAAAAGAGATTTTTGGTGAAAAGATAACAGATAAAGAAGCAAAGGAAATTGCGTGGCTTTCTTTCAGAAATTTTATCTTTACTGGTATAGAGATGATAAAACTGCCTGCTCTCTCGCCTGCAGATGTACAGTCCTTTGTAAAAATAGTTCCAAACGTAGAAAAAATAAAAAGCCATATTGAAAAAGGGAGGGGTGCCATAATTGCCACAATTCATATGGGCTCATGGGAGCTGGCTTCTATGGCATGTTTGCAACACAGTATTCCATTGTTTTCATTGGCTGCACCACAGAAAAACAAACTCGTGGATGAGTTTTTGAACAAATCAAGGGCAGGCACAGGTTTTGAAATTTTGCTACGAAGCAACTCCGTTCTTAAAGAGATATTGCGCAGAATAAAAGAAGGCAAAGTGCTCGCCATCCTTCCGGATCTACGCGCAAAACAAGAGGCCATCAATGTGCCATTTTTAGGGAAAATAGCTTCCGTTTCAGGTGGAGCCGCATACATAGCCAGGCACACTAACGTTCCTATCTTCCCTGTAATCATCACGAGAATCGGTTGGATGCATCACAAATACGAAATTTTTGATCCAATCTTCCCGGATCAAAATAAAACAAAAGATGAAGACGTGCAATTTATGATGCAAAGGCTTTTCTCAATTTTCTCCGATGCAATAATCAAACAACCTGAACAATGGTTCTGGTATAACAAACGTTGGATTTTTGACCCCTACTAAATATTCTTCCGTTTTTCCCTAACATTAACCATGTATTCTTTTTATTAAAGCAAGTGGGTCAACATTCCCCGTTGCATTAAAAGCATTTAATCTATCAACACAGCTTGGACACTTTCCACAAATTCTTTTTTTTCCAGCATAGCATGTCCATGTGTGTGAATAATCCACACCAAGTTTTAAACCAAGCTGGATAATTTTTGCTTTGCTCCAGCCAGCAAAAGGGGCAATGATTTTTACTGGCTTACCACGATTGAGTTTCAAAACGTTATTTAAAGAAACAATAAATTCCTGTGTACAATCCCAATAGCCATAGGCATCCTGTTGCTGTGCCCCATAAAATACCTTTTGAATACCATTAGCTTCTGCATAAGAAGCAGCGAGCGCAAGCAGAATTAAGTTTCTGTGTGGCACATAGGTTGGAGGCTGCACTAGAGACTTCTGCGGTATTGAAGCCATTTCAGGAATTTTTATTGTTTTTGAAGTCAAAGCTGTAGAGTTGCCCAGTAACTCTTTCAAGAAGGAGATGTTAATAATTTTATGATGCAAAACACCTGCATCTTTAGCCTGCCATATCGCAGCTTGAATTTCACGGCTGTGTTTTTGGCCATACAGAAAGGTTAACGCAAAGATAGATTTTATTTTTAGAACCTTCTTTAAATAAAAAAGTAAAGTGCTTGAATCAAGCCCTCCACTTAAAAGTACTACAGCTTTATTCTCTGACGTCATAGATATTTTTTAAACGAACAAAAAAGGACGTTTCATTATAAAATGAAACGTCCTTGTAACTAGCAAACTAAAAAAAATTTTAGCGTCTGTTACGATCATCGACGCGTCTACCGCCGCCACGATGCCCTCCACCGCCGCCACCTTCACCGCGATGTGGACGCTCTTCACGAGGTTTAGCTTCGTTAACAGTCAGGACGCGACCGCCAAACTCTTTGCCATTTAGATCGGCAATGGCTTTGTCTGCTTCTTCCTGGCTACCCATCTGGACGAAGGCGAAGCCCCTTGACTTATGAGTGAATTTATCTGTAATAATTTCACAGTTTACCACATTGCCAGCTTGCTTGAAATAATCAAGCAGCTCGCCTTCTGTCGTGTTGAACGACAGGTTTCCGACGTACAACTTTGTACCCATACTGACCTCTACTAACTTTGCCGGAGCGTTTGGCAATCGTTCCTAACATACAGGTTTCAAATTGCAACCAACTTAAATTGCCGGGCAGCAATCCACCGCATTACCATCACTACTAACTCCGAGCACTAACAGCCTATATTTCTATGCTATTTTAAATTTAAATGCAAGCTTTTTATTAAAAAATAAAAAGCAAGGTGGAGTTAATTGCTGTATTATAATTACGCTTACGCAAAAAGGCAGAAACTATGCTTTATTGAACTATCCCGCAATTTGCTCCACAGCTTGTGCATGCCCCATCTTTTAATCCTAATATATTTACACTATAGCCATGCCGAACTATAACGGTGTTGCCACATTTTGGGCAAATTGTGTTTTGTCCATAATCGGTAAGTATGTTTCCAAGATAGATGAAAGGCAAAATTTTGCGGCATTCTGCATAAGCTTTTTCAAGAGTGACGGCTGGAGTGGCTGATATAGAAAGTTTATAAGATGGATGATAAGCTGAAAAATGGAGTGGCGTATTTATAGAAAGATTTTCCTTTATCCAGCTAGCCAGCTCAACAAACAATTCAGCTCTATCATTTAATTCTGGAATAATTAGATTAGTAATTTCAATATGCGCTTTATACTTGTAGGCGAGTTTGCAAAATTCCAGAACAGGCTGCAATCTGCCTGAACAGTATTTTCTATAAAAACTATCCTCCATACTCTTTATATCAACATTCATAGCGTCAATATAAGTGAGCAAATCTTTGGCAGGTTCTTCATCTATGAAGCCATTTGTCACCAGCACTGTCATAATTTTATTTTGCCTTGCAAGCATTGCAACATCTTTAACAAATTCAAAATTTATAAGGGGTTCATTATATGTAAAGGCTATACTATTTAGTTTATAAGCTTTCATAGTTTGAATTATATCTTCAGGAGTAACCAACTTGCTATTATTCAGCATAACATCCTGCGAAATTGCGTAATTCTGGCAAAACACACACTTAAAGTTGCAGCCCCAGCTGCCGATGCTAAAAATGCGGGTGCCCGGCTGAAAATGATAAAGAGGTTTTTTTTCAATAGGGTCTATTTGTGCTGAAGAAATGGCACCATAGGATAAAGCAATAAGCTCTTCGCCTGTGTTCTGCCTCACCATGCACAAGCCAGTTTTCCCCTGCGGGATAATACAGTGATGCGGGCACAATAAGCATTTAATTTTATTTTCTTTGGTTTTTTCCCAAAAATCAGCTTTTTTCATTGCAAAGAAGCATAAAACTGTTAAGAACTGAATGTATATTAAGGCATTGTTTGATTTTTTACCATCAAAAAATATGCAAATTTTTGACCAAGCTAATAGCGGAAAAGCCAGCGTAGCCAAACTAATAGATCACACGCTATTAAAAAGCGATGCAACTTCTGTAGAAATAGCAAAAATTTGTAAAGAGGCTATGCAATATGGTTTTGCCTCAGTTTGTGTAAATCCCATATACGTGAAACTGGCAGTAAAGCTTTTAAAGAATACTCCTGTTAACGTCTGCACCGTAATAGGGTTCCCGCTCGGAACCACTTTTTCAATAGTAAAAAAGGTGGAAGCAGAGAAAGCATTATCAGAAGGGGCAAAAGAGCTTGATATGGTTATGGCAATTGGCGCATTAAAAGAAAAAAATTTTGCACTGGTTGCTTCCGAAATTAGCGAACTTGCCGCAATTGCCCACCAAAGCAGAGCAATCTTAAAAGTCATCATTGAAACAGCTTTGCTTACAGATGATGAAAAAATGATAGCCTGCAGACTTATAGCCGAAAATGGAGGCGATTTTGTTAAAACAAGCACTGGCTTTGCAAAGAGTGGTGCAACGGTTAATGATATTAAGCTGCTAAAAGCGTATTGTAAGGATAGATTAAAAATCAAAGCCAGTGGCGGTATACGTACCTTTGAACAAGCGCTTTCTATGATAGAGGCTGGCGCTGACAGGCTTGGCACAAGCTCAGGTGTGGCCATTTGCAGCTAAAAAAATAGAAAGAAGTTTTTTAGAAAGAAAGAGATGATTGTAATGATGGAAGGCTTAAATTTTTTGTTGTTTCTTGTGATAGGCTTTGGCGCAACAACTTTCGGCGCTATTGTCGGATTGGGTGGTGGCTTCATTATTATGCCAATTTTGCTTTTATTATATCCTGAAGCGCCGAAGGAAAGTCTTACTGCAATCTCGTTATGCACCATTTTTGTCAACGCTCTATTTAGTGCATTCTGCTATTTCAAGCAGGATAAAATAAGGATAGGTGCAGGGATAGCTTTACTTATTGCTACCTTCCCCGGTGCCATATTAGGTTCTATTGCCACTTCAATAATTTCTCCATCAGTTTTCAATACGATGATGGGGTTATTACTCAGTGTGATAGCTATTGTTGTGCTTTTAAAGAAAGAAGATGATGGCTATATAGAACAAAAATTAATTGTTTCAAAAAAAATACTTGCAATTGGCGTTCCATTTTCGTTTTTTACCGGCTTTATCTCCAGCTTCTTCGGGATAGGTGGCGGCATAATAAACATGCCTGTCCTGATACATCTTCTTAAATTTCCTGTGAAAATAGCCGTTGGAACTTCTATGTTCATTATTCTAATAATGACTTTTACAGGCGCTATTGTACACATCATACAAGGGACAATGTATGCAAAACATCTTTTTATTCTCATTCCACTCTGCATAGGCTCAGTGGCTGGCGGGATAGCTGGCGCTCAATTATCGCAAAAATTACATAACAAAATTATATTGCTTTTACTGGCTATTGCGCTTATAGTAACCGGAATAAAGCTCATTTTCTTTTAATAAAGGAGATATTATGACCTACCTATTAGTGACGATGTTCTACATTCTTTTTGCCCTTTCCGCCTATGGATGGAATTTTGCATATATAGCCGATCATCGTGCTGCATCGGGGATGTTGCCCGGTGTTAATACCACAATTGTAGCAAAAATTGCAGAGGATATTGCCACCAATCAAATTGAGCTTGTGCTGATTGGCGGAGATTTGATTATTGGTGAATATGGCAACGTTGAACAGGTTATGGAGCAATACAGCAATTTCTTGAGTGCTATCTCTGCTGTTACTTCGGCTGGAATTCCAATTTATCCTGTGCCGGGAAATCACGAATTTAAGTGTCAGACCAATCATCCAACTCTTTCCCAATATGAAATTGCCACAACAGCGTGGGCAAATGTTTTTGGATTTTTACCGGCAAATGGGCCTAATGATGACAAGCTTATGACTTATAGTTTTGAATACAAAAATGCTTTATTTTTGGGACTTAATGAATGGAACGGTTATGACACAAGTGCTTATAAAGGCGTTGATACGAACTGGTTGGCATTGCAACTGAATGCTTCAACACAGACCCATATATTTGCTTTTGGGCATAATCCTATGACAATGGTTACGGGCGCCAGCAATGAGAATAATCGTAATGTATTCTGGAATCTTCTGGGGAAAGCGGGATGTCGCATCTATTTCTGTGGGCATAAACATTACAGGGCACGCACATTAACTAAAACACCTGATAGCAGGGGCAACTTAATTATAGAGCTAACTGATGGCGCAGGTGGTGCTCCGCTGGTGAGCTCTGAACAGCCACCTTTTCCTGATCCTAATGATATTCTTGAAACAAACATCTTTTATGATCACACGCATTTTGGATATACAATTGTTTCTGTAAGCAACAATGCATTTACCTGCCGCTGGCGTTATTTAACGAGTACAAATGAAGATGCGGAATGGGCAACTACAGATGAATTCACCATTAATCCTGATTACACTCAAACTAAAGACCACATGACAAGCTATATAACCAACCAGATGACAAACGAACAAGTTATGGGATTAGCCATAGGTTTTATAGATGGCACTAACGTTGTATGGATGCAGGGCTTTGGCTACGCAGATTATGAAGCACAAAAACCAGTTGTGAGTAATACAGTTTTCCACATCGGATCCGTATCAAAAGTTTTTACAACGACTGCCATTTTAAAGCTGATGGAAGAAGGCAAGGTGGATATTGATGCGCCAGTCACCAACTATATTTCAGATTTTTCCATAAAACCACGTTTTCAAACATCCAGTCCCATAACCGTAAAAATGTTACTGAACCATAAATCAGGATTACCCGGCGATTTCTTTTATGCTCCATTTTCTACCCAACCTCTACCTCCTGCCTACTATTGGTTAATAGATTATTTAAAGAACGATTATCCCTCCTTCCAGCCAGATCAGATAAGCGTGTATTGTAATTCTGGCTTCGTTTTAGCAGAAGGAATAGCTCCAGCCGTAAGCGGAAAATCTTTTGTAGATTACGCACAAGAGGCTGTCTTTAGCCCGTTAAATATGAATAGTTCGTCTTATGTAAAGGACCTCCCAAACATATCTAATAACCTTGCTTATCCTTATCTTCAATTTAAGCGAATGCCAGAAGAATATATATCCGTCTACGGAACTGGCAGTATGTATTCTTCTATACCAGACTTATTGAGGTTTATGATGATGCTCAATCAAAATGGCTGGCTGGATGGCAAACAGTTCATGGAAACAAATACAATAGACATTATGACAAAAGATGAAAGCACAAATAACCCACTCATTTCCATAAATTCTATTCGACTTTCCGGTATGGGCTGGGACTTTGTGAGATATTATGAACTTGATTATGCAGGGCCAGTCTGGATCAAAAGTGGCGGAACTATGGCTTATACTGCATATATAGCAACTCTACCCACACGCCAGCTGGCTGCTGCTGTGATATGTAGTACACCAAGCGTTGGCCTGATGCAAACGGTTGTTGAGATATTAAAATATGCTCTATGGGAGAAGACTGGTGAACACTGGCCCACGAATACATTGGAACCACCATATTCACCTATCATCTCAAAATCTCAAGAAGAACTTAACTCGCTTACAGGTTATTATATATCAAGAGGAAAATTGCATGAAATTATTGCAAATGCAAACTCTCTTACCTGGCGATCTGATATTACAGGAAATGAGCCCTCTGTTATATCCGATATGCTACCACGTTCTAATGGCTGGTTCTCAAGCACCAGTTCGCCAACAGTAGAAATAACCTTTACCAATGTTGATAATTACACTCTCCTAATTTCTAGAAGAGTTAACGGAGCATATCAACTGACATCTTTGGTGGGATATCACTATGTTCCAAAAGCCATACCTGCAGAATGGCAAAGTCGCTGCCAAAAATTATATCTATCAGATAATATGCATCCACTAGATTACACAAGGCAACTACTGGAAAACTATGCTATGACCTTCTCTCAAAAGAGTAATGTGCTTTACGTGGTTTCACCCATACATTACGGCTTTCTTGAAGCAAGCAATGCTAATCTCGCATTAACGTTAGGATTGGATAATAGAGGGCCAAGCTCTGTCTATGTTGTGCAGACCAATGGTGTAGAAAAAATGATATGTTCAGGTTATACTTTTATAGACACACAAAACATACCCACACTACGAGCAGGCTTTTTTAATAGTATTAGCACATCGCTCCAATCAACAGCAGAAAACTTCTGGGTAAAACTTATCACAAAAAATGGACTTGAATACAAATTCCGAGCCAAATCTTCCAGTTCCATCCAGGCCATCCTATGCAATGCATCGGGGGATCTTATTAAAACTACTACTAACGCCAATGAAGAGCCAATTGACTTTCAAGCCGATGGAAATGCTTTCTATTATGGGGCGATATCAGGTGATGGTTATAACACACCAACATTTAAAATATGCTTAAATGTTATAAATCATGGCGGACATGACGTTGATGGCGATGGAATGGCAGACCCTGCCATTATAACACAAGATGGGTTCTGGTTGATTCATCCCTCAAGTCACTACTATGCTCCTTATAAATTCAAACTTTTTTCAGATATCGGTACACCACTCCTTGCTGATGCCGATGGCGATGGAATGGCAGACCCTATCTTTGTTTCTGGTGAAAATTGGTATGTTTATATGTCATCTTATGACTACCAATTAAGAGGTCCTTTTAATCTTGCGCTTGGTGCTGGGATCCCTGTGGCAGCAGATTTTGATGGGGATGGCAAAGCTGACCCTGCAACGGTTGATGGCACTTTATGGAAAGTGCGCTTATCATCCGAAGGATATACTTATAGATCTTTCTATTTTGATATAGAAGGGCAACCTGCACCGGGCGATTTTGATGGGGATGGCAAAGCCGACCCTGCGGTTTTTAATGGAAGCTGGACTGCATGGCTATCGGGATCTAATTACCAAAAAGTAGGACCTGTCTTACACACAGATGAAATAGCTCTCCCTATACCATAATTTACTATTATGTTGGCTGATGAAACGTTGGCGTCACCAGTAATTATATGGGCTGTACTGCATTTTGATAGAGACAGGAATAAACGACAAAAAAATGCATTAAAACATATCATTATTATGCCTTAATTAAAACCAAACAGCTTTTTTCTGCACTAACTGGCATAGGATACTAATGGGTGAAGATTTTATTGTTGTAATGCATAATGATGAAATTCATATAAGGTTCAAGCTGTGTGGAGCTTATCTCTGACATTTTTTGTGTGTTTATCTTCAAAATCTCCTGAGATGTGGCTCGCTATGTTTAACAATATTCCAATTTCAATCAGAGTTATCAACATACTTGAGCCACCAAAGCTAATAAAAGGCAATGGCAATCCTTTTGTTGGTAAACAACCCGTTACTACGCCAATGTTGATTGCAGCTTGAAGTGTTATCATCAAGGTGATGCCAAAAGCAAGCAGCCGTCCAAAGATATCTGGAGCTTTATAGCTAATACGCAATCCAAGATAGAAGAAAGTTAAGAAGAGGAAAATTATTAAGATAGAAATTAGCCCAAGTTCTTCTCCAATTATTGCAAAGATAAAATCTGTGTGTGCTTCTGGCAAGTAATACTGCTTCTGTACGCTTTTGCCAAGTCCTACGCCAAAAGGTCCACCATTTATAAAAGCATTCAAAGCCGCCATAAGTTGATATGCGTAGGTTTGTGCGTATTTATCAGGGTTCATAAATGCCATGATTCTTGCAAGACGGTTTGGGTTATGCATTATGGCTAAAGCAAACAACGTCATCCCTCCAATGGCAAATATAGTCAGATATGTTATGCGTGCACCACCAAGCAACATTATGCAAAAAACAACTGTTGCGCAGAGCATCGTTGTGCCGAAATCTGGCTCAATGAAAATGAGCAATATGAGAATTCCTGTCATTACAAGAGGATAGAATGTGCCCATTTTAAATTCATTTATGCGTTTTTGCTTCTTTGCCATCCACCAGCTTATGACGATTATTAAGGTAAGCTTTGCAAGTTCAGAAGGTTGAAAACTCAATATACCAAGTCTTAACCATCTGCTACTGCCACCTATTTTTGCGCCAATTCCGGGCACTAATACGAGAACCAGTCCAATGAAAGATACAAAAAAAAGAGGCACAATAAGTTTCTGCCAAAAGTGGTAATCCAGCCGGAATGCCAATATCCCTAGCACAGCGCCAATAAGCATATACGCTAGTTGTCTCTTTAAGAAGTAATTTGGATCGTTATATAACGCTTGTGCTTTGATCCCGCTTGTGCTTGCCAATATAACTATTCCCACCCCAAGTAAGATGAACACTATAAGTAAAAGAAAAGTAGAAGTTTTCCACATCTCATAAAGGTGGAACTATATTTACAAAACAAACTCTAGTTCTAAAGGTTTGGAATTTTTATCTTTTGACCAACTGTTAAATTCGTATTGTTGCCAAGATTATTTAAGGCAATAATATCTTCAACTTTCGTGGCATACATTCTGGCTATCTTGTTAAGGTCATCATCAGGACGAACTATATGTTCAAAACTATAATCTTTTCCTGTTGATGCGGAGGGAGCTGCACTCTTTTGAGGCTCTATGGTTACGGCAGATGCTGCAGGTTGTGGCTCACTGTTACTAACCGCAGGACCTCCCTGTGCAGCTAGAGTGGATGGGGATGCTGGCTCTATAGCAGCAGATGCTTCTTTAGCTGGCGCAAAAGTTGTTGTAGCGCTTTCAGAAGCTGATGCGCTTACATCTTTTGGTGCTTCCTTTGCGATATTAGCTTGTTTGCCTTTTTCGTTTGAAGCAACTGAAGAAGCTTTTGGCTTAGCTGAAGCTACAGATTTTTCAGGAATTTTTAATTTTTGATTAATTTTCACTTTATCGCTTGTAAGATTATTTGCCTGCTTCAGCTCACTAACCTTGACACCATGTTTTGCTGCTATCTTTGAAAGGCTATCGCCTGGTTGCACTATATATTCATTTGGACCGGCAGCAACTGCTTTTGCACTTTTTACTGATGACTTATGAGCAGATGTCTCCTTTGATGCAACTTTAGGCTCGTCTTTTTTGATTGAGCCTGTGGCTGGAATGATAAGCTTCTGGTTGATTCTTATCTTGTTTGCATCTTTTATCTTGTTAGCTTCCTTTAACTCATTAATACTGAGGCCAAATTTATGCGCGATTGAACCTAAAGTATCGCCTTTTTGAACAACATATTCGGTGGCGCCAGCTTCTTTTGGAGCGCTAACAACTGTTTCTTTATGCGTTCGCGGTGGCGGAGGAGCTGGTGGAACATAAGGTGACTCAATAGCTTCCTTTGTTGGCGGCATTACAATATCTGCTGATGGAGTTGCTTCTGATTTGCTACCACCGCTTGTTCTACATCCCGGCATCATAATTAACGATGTAAATAGAACCACATGAAACAGGACCACACAGACTATAATTGAAAACATCTTTTTTGACATATAAAACCTCCTTTTGGTTAAAAACTCCTTTTACTCTCTCACTATCAGCTTTTTTTGTCAAGCATTTTATTTTTTTCTGGTTTTTTGTTATTAGTTTAATTGTGAGTGTAACTTTATTGGCTATTGAACGTCAAAGATATGTAAATTATTGTTTTGTAAAAGGCTTGACAGTGTGAGCATTGAAATTCATCATAGCCGATATTTTTATTTTTAAACGATGAAACAACTATTTTTTCTCTTACTATTTTTTCCTTTTTTACATTTTGCATTTGGGCAGGCAGATAGAAACGAGAAACAGCTTCAATTGAGATGGGAGGATGCCGTAAGCATTGCCCTATCAAATAATCCGCAAATTAGGGCGGCTCAAGCAGCTCAAGAAAGCGCTCGTTATGCCTTATATAGTCAGCGCAGCGTCTATTTTCCTACAGTTTCCGCAGGGGCTTCAGCAAGCAGGTCTGGCACTGAGCAGGATAACGAAACGTATAGAACGGCTAATAATTTTAGCGCTTCTCTTTCTGCGCAGCAGGAGCTCTTTACTGGTTTTAGAGATTCTGCAAAAATTGAGCGGAGTAAAATTTTATTGCAAATAGCAGAAAGAAATCTCGTCCGGGTAGAAGCCGATGTGATTTATGAACTCACACAGGCTTTTTATGACGTTCTTTATTATCAGGATCTTGTCAGGATGAGTTCAGATATTCTGGAACGCCGCACTAATAACGTTAGGCTTGTTGAATTAAGGTTTGATGCGGGCAGAGAACATAAAGGTTCTCTTTTACGAATAAATGCGTTTGCGCATCAGGCGGAGTTTGATCTTGCACAAGCAAAAAGGAAGCTTGCTGTTGCCAAACGAAATCTTGTGAAGGTGCTGGGGGCATTTGATAAAGATATGCCTGATATTGATGTTGTGGCAGAGTGGCAGGTGGCTGCGCCAGCTGTTTCTTCCAATCAGGCAATAGATGAGACCTTTTTTGAGAGGCTGGCTGAGGCCACTCCAGAAGTAAAAATTGCGTTAGCACAGGTGCAACTGGCAAAAGAGAATATAAAACTTGTCAATGCAAGCTGGTATCCAACTTTTACAATAAGTGGTTCGTTAGGCAGAAATGATGAAAAATTTTTTCCTGATCGTGAAAGCTGGCAAATTGCAGCAAGTATTTCTATGCCTATCTTTACTGGTGGCAGCCGTTATTTTAACTCAAAAGCTGCACGTCAGGATTGGCGTGAAGCCGAATACAAATTTTTTAATATAATGCGTTTAACAAAAATTAAGTTAGAAGAAGCATTTGTTTCGTGGCAGGATGCTTATGAGAAAGTGGCTGTTCAGCAGGATTTTCAACTTGCTGCCAGAGTTCGCGCCGAGATAGCCCGTACGCAATATTCTAATGGACTGCTTTCCTTCCAGGATTGGGATTTAATAGAAAATGATTTGATAGAAAAGGAGAAGGCCTTGCTGGCGAGCAAGCAGGCGGCAGTTATGGCTGAGGCAAGATGGCGTAATTTGCTTGCTGAAGAATCAGCGCTGACTTATTTGGAAGGGAAATGATTATGAAGCAGAAACTGATAATTACAGGCATTGTGTTGCTAATTGTGGCTGTATGTGCAGCCTCCTTTTATTGGTATAAAAAACAAAAGCATATCAATGTGGAGGGTTTTGAGAGTGCTCCTGTAAAGATAGGAACATTAAGAAATGCAATTCTTGCTAGTGGCACAGTTAAGCCGCAAAATAGAGTTGAAATCAAAACACCAATAGCTGGCAGAGTTGAAAAGATTTTGGTGGATGAAGGAGATGTTTTGAAAAGAGGTGATATACTTGCATGGATGAGCTCCACTGAACGGGCAGCTCTTTTGGATGCGGCGCGAGCAAGAGGCTCTAATGAAGTCTCATATTGGGAACAACTTTATAAACCAACTCCACTCGTTGCGCCAATATCAGGACAACTAATTGTAAGAAATGTTGAAGAAGGTCAAACTGTTTCTTCCGCTGATATCCTTTTTGTTATGTCAGATAGGCTGATCTTTCAAGCACAGGTTGACGAAACGGATATCAGCCGCATCAGGCCTGGACAACAAGTTAAGATGACGTTAGATGCCTATCCTGAAACTGAGATGACGGGCACTGTTGACCACATTTCCTATGAAGCAAAGACTGTCAATAATGTAACGATGTATTATATAGATGTATTGCCTATTGAATTGCCGCCCTTTGTTAAAAGTGGTATGACCGCAAATCTTTATTTTATTGTTGCCGAAACAAACAATGTGCTTTATGTGCCTGCATCAGCTGTTATGCGCGAGAATGGGGCAGATATTGTATATGTGCCATCATCTCCGGATAGTATGGAGCCAAAATCTGTGTCTGTTGTTACAGGCTTTACTGATGGAAAATCAATTGAGATAAAAGAAGGTCTTACAAATGGTGATGTGGTGTTAATTAAAAAAGCATCGCCAATTGTGAAAGGCGAGGAAAAACAAACAAAAAATCCATTCCTGCCAATACCACCACGCAGACGTTAAGTTGTTAGCTGGAATTTATATGCCACTTATAGAGTTAAAGAATATAGAGAAAACCTATCATACAGGGAAAAATATCGTAAGGGCATTACGTGGTGTTTCACTTACCATAGAGAAAGGTGAATTTGTTGCCATAATGGGGCCATCTGGTTCAGGCAAATCAACGCTTTTACATCTTATGGGTTTGCTTGACACACCTGATAGCGGCGAGTATCTTTTAAATGGAGTTAGTGTTGGTTCTCTCCCCGATAATAAGCTGGCGGCTTTGCGCAATTCTTCTATTGGATTTGTTTTTCAACACTTTAATTTGTTGGCCAGGACCAATGCTATAGAGAACGTCCTTTTGCCGCGGCTCTATTCCGAAAAGCAACGCGACAAAAATGAAGCAATGAAGTTGCTTGAAAAGGTTGGACTTGCCGATAGGGCTCATCATAAATCCAACGAACTTTCTGGTGGGCAGCAACAGCGTGTGGCAATAGCCCGAGCTTTAATAAATTCGCCACAGCTTATCCTTGCAGATGAGCCAACTGGTAATCTGGATTCGGCAAGTTCAGATGAAATAATGGCTCTACTGCGCGAGTTGAACGAGGAAGGCATAACCATAGTTATGGTAACGCATGAGCCAGATATAGCCAGATGGGCAAGGCGAGAAATAAAGATGCGTGATGGAGTGATAAAAAGTGATCTATCTTCTGGAGGAAGATATTCAAATGACATGGGAACAAAGCATGCTGGCGATAACAATTCTGAACATAAAATTAAATCATTGCTTCACGAGCTGCCTGATCATTTAAAGCAGGCAATGCGTGCGCTTTTGGCTAATAAAATACGAACTTTTCTTTCCATGCTTGGCATTTTAATCGGTGTTTCTGCTGTAATTGCAATGTTGGCTATAGGCACAGGTGCAAAAAAGGAGATAGAAAAACAGCTGGCTTCAATGGGCTCAAACCTATTGATAGCAAGGGCTGGTTCTCCGAGATTG
>CAZBHO010000006.1:57016-61175 GCA_964491945.1 uncultured Verrucomicrobiota bacterium
ACGACTAACTCTTGATGATATTGAGGAAATAAAAAAGCGTATTCCATCTGTGAGAAGAATATCTGGCACGATATCAGGACGTGGCCAATTGACATGGGGCGGAAAAAACTGGAATACGCAGTTAATTGGTGTGCATCCTGAATATGCCCAGATACGTAGTTCTCAAGCTGATCGCGGCCGTTTCTTTAATGAAAATGATCTTCGCAGTAGAGCCAGAGTGGCTGTTGTGGGACTTACTGTGGTAAAACAATTGTTTGGCGAAAGCGACCCGCTTGGTGAATATATAAAAATCAACAAGATCCCTTTTCAGATTATAGGTGTTCAGAAGGAGAAAGGCGCTACAGGTTTCTGGGATCAGGATGATGTTGTTCTTATACCTATCAGTACAGCTATGTATCGTGTGCTTGGTAGAGAATATATTGATAGCATAGAAACTGAAATACGTTCTGATTCCGAACTTTATGATGCTGAAAATCAAATAAAACAAGTCCTCATCAATACGCATAGAGTTCCACCATCTTTGAAGGACGATGCTTTCTCTGTGCGTAATATGGCAGAGTTTAGGGCAATGCTGACACAAACAAGTAGAACTATGAGCACACTTCTTTCCGCCATTGCAGCAGTCTCCTTGCTGGTTGGTGGAATAGGCATAATGAATATCATGCTGGTTTCCGTTACGGAACGTACACGAGAGATAGGATTACGCAAGGCGGTTGGCGCAAAAAAACGCGATGTGCTGGCTCAATTTTTGACCGAAGCATTAACCATAAGCCTTATTGGTGGCGTAATCGGCATCTTTATTGGATGGGCTATCAGTCGCTTAGTTACACAATTTGCCGGCTGGGCAACTTCCATTACCATAACATCTGTGCTATTGGCAGTTGGCTTTTCCATGCTGGTTGGTATCGTTTTTGGACTCTGGCCAGCTATGAAAGCCGCAAAACAAAATCCGATAGAAGCTCTGCGCTACGAGTGATGTTCTTTGGTAATTTCTCGCTCCTGTTCGTGAAGCTTTGCCACAATGCTGTGCCATCTGCCATAAGAAAAGTAGATTAGTAATCCAATAAACATCCACATACCAAGTCTTACCCAGTTTGCAGGTGGCAAAGAGCACATAAGCATAAAACAAAAGGCTGCACCCATAATAGGTATCCACGGAAAAAACGGACATTCAAAATGCCTTTTTATTTCCGGATGCCGATATCTCATCACGAGCACAGCCAAACACACCATAACGAAGGCAAGAAGTGTCCCAATATTTACCAGCTCTGCCAGAATGCCAAGCGGAATAAATGAAGCCAATAAGCCAACACATACACCTGTCAATATCGTTGATTTCCATGGCGTCCTGAACTTTGGGTGGATGGCAGCAAAGAACTTTTCTGGCAAAAGCCCATCTCGTGCCATTGCCATCAATACTCGTGGCTGACTTAACATTAATACAAGCATAACAGAAGTAATTCCAACTATAGCGCCAAGCGCAATTATAAATTGTGCCCACTTTAAGCCCACTTTTTCAAAAGCAGCCGCCACTGGTGCGTTGATATCAATTTGATTATATGGCACCATTCCGGTTAAGACCACAGTTACAGCAATATACAAAATGGTGCATATGCCAAGTGAGCCAATAATTCCAATGGGCACATCCCGCCTCGGATTTCTAGCCTCTTCAGCATGGGTGGAAACTGAATCAAAGCCTATATATGCAAAAAATATTATGGCTGCTCCTGCCAGCATTCCGATAGGTGCGCCATCAGCGCCAGTTTGCCCAAATATGGTATGTCCAAAAAGACTAATGCCAGTCCAGCCAAATGGCGCATAAGGTGTCCAGTTTTCAGGCTTGATGTAAAATGCGCCAACGGCAATCACCAGCAACACAACAGCCACCTTTAAAAGCACCATAATGTTGTTGAAGCGAGCGCTCTCCTTAATGCCTATAACAAGAATGATTGTCAGAATAGTTACAATAACCAGCGCTGGTAAATCAAGGATACTGCCTGTTGTAGTGATTTTGTTTAGATGTGGATTAAAGTCAAACGGGGCTGTTGAAAGGATTTTTGGCACGGATAGGTTGAACATCCCAATAAAGTTTTGGAAGTATTTTGACCAGCCGTGAGCAACCGATGCCGATGCCACAGTATATTCAAGAATAAGGTCCCAACCTATTATCCAGGCAAAAAGCTCACCAAGCGTGGCATAAGCATAAGTGTATGCAGAACCAGCCACAGGTGTTGTGGAAGCAAATTCTGCATAGCATAGTGCTGCAAAAATGCACGCTAACCCTGCAACGATGAATGAAACCTGCAAAGCAGGACCAGCTTTGTAATAAGCTGCATATCCTGTTATCACAAAAATACCCGCACCTATGATGCAGCCTATGCCCAGACTTATCAGCGACCACGCCCCCAGAACTTTTCTCAAGCCTGTGTCGCTTTCGGCCTCTTTGTGTAATATATGAAATGGCTTCCGCTTAAATGCATTTTTGAGCATGAAAACCTCACGCTTTTTTATTTGCTCACAAACATAAAGATATCCGCTTTATTGGCTTTTTCAACTATAAATCCATTGCCTTATCTGTTCAGATATAGGTTCTATCTTCTTTATGGTATATTCCTTTAAATTACCGTGTTCATCAGAAAGCTGAACAACATCGCCAACCTTTTTCCCCAGCAATGATTGAGCTATCTTTGATCTATTTGAGATGATTTTTAAATTTTCATCATTATCCCATTCGCCAAGAATGGTGTATGTTTCTATTTTCCCATCCTGCTCTAATAATACACTAACTCCGGGTGAAACACTGTCGGTAGCAACTCTTGCAAAATCTGTTGCTTTAACTTTAGCCAGATCTTCCGATAATTCTGCTTTTCTTTGCATAAGAATGCCTTGCATTTCTTTGGCAGATTTGTATTCAAAATTTTCGCGCAAATCCCCATAGCTCCTGGCAAGGGCAATATCCTGACTGTTCTTTGGAATATCTTCATTAATAATCTTTTCTAGTAAACGTTGCTTTTCCTTCCAGCTTCTTATTGAAGTTAAACGCAATTGAGCAACAGATTCGTCTGACTTTTTCTCTGCCAGTACATCTGTTAGGTCTGGATAGATGGTTATTATCTTCGCAAGAAGCGATGAGCGTTCATTTGAATTAAGTTTTTTGGCAAATTGAACAGACCTCATAAAATCTCTAATACTGCTCTTTTCCATGCCTTCAAAAATTTTCACAAGCCATTCCTTAGATTCAAACAGTTGCTTTAGCTGGTTTTTTGCTTTAAGCCTTGCGCCAGTGCCCGAAAATGTTTCAAGCGCATTCCAACCAAGTCTTAACAGCTCCTCGTTAGTTATGGAAAGCTCTCTTGCTTCTGTGCCCTTGCATAGCCAGCATACGATTTCAGGCGAAGCCACATTTGTGCGAATGAGCGCAGCAATTCTATCCATCACAACGTTTTTACTACCTATTGCTTCCGCAAAGCTTAAGTAGGTGTTAAAAGCTGTGGTATCAAGCTCTGTAAGGCAATTATTCATTGTTTCAATAAATGCGCTTTGATGCACCTCATACAACAGATGGAAAAAAGCCTCAAGATATTTAGCCGATAGTTTTTCAACAATTTGTTGTAATGTTGATGATGATAATGCTAGCTTTGTGGCTTCTTCTAAAGAAAAATTTTCTAAACTAATGTTTAAGCTCTTGATCGCAAGAAGTGCTCTAACATAAAATTGCCAGTCTGTGCCACGCGCACCCTTCAAAACAAACAAAATTTTATCGGCAACTACTTTGGCATTAGATTGCTTGGTAAGCAGCTCCTTTATGTTATCGCAAGCAGATAAATCATCTATTCTCTCTAAAATTTCTTCCATATCCCGCTCTGCGGCAAGTTCATTAAACCATCCATCATCAATAGTGCGCTCTTCTTGAAGAATCTTAATTGGATCGGTTCGCTTCTCAGGCATAACCACCAATGGGTCTTTCTTTAAGGATTTTCTTGCCAATTCCCAGAATTTTTTCCATTGCTCTTTTGGCAAAAAGCTAGCCTCTATCTTCTCTTGAAGCTGCACAGGAGAGAGTGGACCAAGTGTTATAATTAGTTCTTTAACTGCAACGGCAGGATTAGCCATCATCCATTCCATAAATTTTCATCAAAATACCGGTTGAAATAGCCTA
>CAZBHO010000006.1:61185-69676 GCA_964491945.1 uncultured Verrucomicrobiota bacterium
TTTTCTCACCAGAATATTATCTTGCGCCAAAGGCTGAAGAACTTCTGCTGCATAACTTAAGGACATTCTATGTTTTTTCTTCCTTTCAAAATCTATAATGATGGCTTTCTCAAATTCATCAATTTCCAAAACTATGCCAAATCCCCATGTCTTATCGTAGCAATAACTCCCTTTGGTAAGCTTGCAAAGATTGGAGAATCTGCGCATACACTCTGCAGGTGGTAATTTTTGATTGAAGCCAGAATTGACAATGAATAGCAATTTTTTTGGGGAATCATTGCAGCATTTTATAAGAGATGCTCCAAAATTTTCTGCAAGCTCACTTCTGTTGCCAGTAAGAATAGCCTTCACTTTTAAAAGTTCCACCAGCAAATCAAGCCTTTTATTGTTTTGAGCAGATTCTTGCAGCAACTCAAGAGAAGACAGCGTTTTTTCTGAATTAATAGTTTTTAAACGCTTAATAACATTGAGCCATACTGTATCTGAAATTGAAGAATTTGTTATGTTTTCTATTATAAATGTTTCAAGTTGTTCGGCAGATAATTGCTGTATCTCTAGCTCATTCATACTGTTTTCCTGATTTTAAAGAACGTTTGTTAAAAAATTAAAAAGGAAAGGTGTAATATAAATAAAAAGGCTTAAAATGCAATAGGATAAATTTTTCTCCGCTTATAGAGAGCTTAGAACAGAGAGATTTCCCGTTTGCGCAGCTTTTGGTTTGATGATTATGCTTACTGATTTTATATGATAGCGATAGCTTCTATCTCAATAAGCGCATTGAGAGGCAATTTTGCTTCAACAGTGGTTCGTGCTGGCGGGGGATCTTCAGGGAAATACAAAGCATATATCTCATTGAATTTTCTGTAGTTTTCAAGAGAAGAAAGAAACACTGTAGTCTTCACCACATTGCACATTTTGCTACCAGCAGCCTCAAGAATTGCTTTTAAATTGTTTAGCGCCTGCTCGGTTTGCTGTTCTATGGTTTCCCCTGCCAGCTTGCCTGTTTGCGGGTCTATGCCAAGTGTTCCTTGAATATATACTGTATTATTTACAACAACAGCTTGCGAATAACGCGCTAATGGGATAGGCGCTTTTGTTGTGGAAATTGCATACTGCTTTTTTGTGTTTTCTGATGACATTGCTTCTTATGTCCTTTTAAGGAAATTTGGGTTCCACCCATAGTTTAATAAAATCTTTTTGGATAGAGAAAAACGCAAAGTTTTTGCATTTTGCCATATAGAACAAATCCCAAGTTCACCAGTTAAATCCATTATTTTTACGGCTTCATTTTTCTGCATTTTGAGTGTATTGCATAAAAAACTCATTACATTTACCAGTAAACTCTCCTCTGCCGTGTCTAATGACTTTGAAGAAGCAAGAAAATGAAGCGAATGTTTTGTTTCAACAAGTGGAGTAGGAATTTTTAGAGAAGTCATACTGGTGTTTAAGATAACTTCACCTGCAACTTCTGCACCGCAACCTGCAACTTCACCATCAGATGAAAATGCTTTTAATCTTCCAAGAGCAAGCAATGCTCCATCTACGTTTATTGGCAAATAAATGCTTGAGCCTTCAGAGATTTCTTTGCAGGATAAGTTCCCACCATGTTCAGCAGCCATTGTATTTGTATAGTTTTTAGCCGGAGCTGGTGCGGTTGCAATGAACCCTATAGAAGACTGAATCGGCTTTTTTATCTTTGATGTTATTTCTATTTCCTTGCCCCTAATTGGCATAAAGGAGCATTCAACCTCATTGATCATCTTCTTCATCGGACCAAAGCCTGCCTCAAAACAGGATATTGCATAAGGACGCAAATTTATGCTTTTTATGTTAATGCAGAGTATTTGTCCTGCAATAGCCCCTTTTATAAAGATTGGTCCTGTGGCTGGATTTAGAGCTTCCAACATTGCATGTGAAAATTTATCCTTAACAGAACGAATTTTTCCCGCATAAGCATCTTCAATTTGAACGGAAAATGTTTCGCCAAGAGAAATCTCACCAAATGGCTTATGTTTTGGTGAAAGAGAAAAACAACACTTATCTTTTGTGATAATTTTCATTTAGAAATCCTTTCTCGTTTTCATCTAATTAATCCAATCTTATTAGCCATTCGCTCATATTTCCTACAATACGAACGGATTTATCTCAAGTCTTTTTAAAACAAATTATTACCGCTCTTAAAGAAAGTTGTGCCTGCACATTTATATCTCTTTATTACTAATCTGATTATCTTTAACATCGGCTTCAGCTGGAAACAAGATCTTCCGTAGAAAACGTCCCGTGTATGAAGCCTCAACCTTTGCCACTTCTTCTGGTGTGCCAGCCGCCACAATTCTTCCACCAGCATCTCCCCCTTCAGGTCCAAGATCTATTATGTAATCTACCGCCTTTATTACTTCCATATTGTGTTCAATAATTACAACCGTGTTCCCACTTGCCTTAAGGCGCTGCAAAACATTTAAAAGCTTTTCTATATCAGCAAAATGCAAGCCGGTAGTTGGCTCATCAAGTAGATATATTGTATGCCCTGTTGGTTTTTTAGAAAGCTCGGAGGAAAGTTTTAGCCTCTGCGCTTCACCACCAGATAAAGTTGTTGCTGATTGCCCAAGCTGAATATAGCCAAGTCCAACATCAGATAGTGTTTGTAATTTTTGTTTTAGTGGTGGAATACGAGCAAAAAACTCCAATGCTTCATCCACAGTCATCTCCAGCACTTCGGCAATGTTTTTGCCATTATATTTTACTTCAAGAGTCTCAGAATTATAGCGTTTACCCCTGCATTGCTCACAGGTTACATAAACATCTGGCAAAAAGTGCATTTCTATTTTCTTTATGCCATCCCCTTTGCAACTTTCACAACGACCACCTTTAACATTAAAACTGAACCTGCCCGGCGAATATCCTCTTGCTTTTGCAGCAGGAAGAGCCGCAAATAAATCTCTTATAATGGCAAATGCCCCTGTGTAAGTTGCCGGATTGCTGCGTGGCGTTCTGCCAATTGGTGTCTGATCAATCACTATGGCTTTATCAATCTTATCTATCCCTATAATTGCAGTGTGCTCACCGGGCTTCTCTTTTGAATCGTATAGTTTCTTAAAAAGAGCTTTTCTCAAAATCTCATCTATCAATGTGCTCTTTCCACTGCCAGAAACACCTGTTATAGCCACCATAAGCCCTAACGGGATTGATACGTCTATGTTTTTCAGATTGTTCGCTCGTGCGCCTTTTATCGTTAGCCAGTGTTGTGAAGGCAGAGCTCTCTCCCTGGGCACTGGGATGGAAAGTTCTTTTCGTAAGTACATCCCTGTAAGCGACTTTTCACTTTTTAATAGTTCTGAAACGTTCCCGGCAAAAATAACATTACCTCCGTTCCTGCCAGCGCCAGGACCCATATCCACAACATAGTCGGCATTTCTAATAGTCTCTTCATCATGCTCAACAACTACCACCGTATTACCCAAATTTTTCAGATTCTTCAATGTTCTTATCAACCTTTGATTATCCCTGGAATGTAGTCCTATACTCGGTTCATCCAGCACATATAACACTCCAACAAGTCCTGACCCTATTTGCGTGGCAAGCCTTATTCGCTGCGCTTCGCCACCAGAAAGCGTGCCACTTTCTCTATCCAACGTAAGATAATCAAGCCCAACATCACTCAAAAAGCGTAATCGAGCCCTAATTTCCTTTACCACATCTTTAACAATTTCCATCTGATGCGGTGTAAGTGGCAATCTATCAAAAAAGATTCTTAACTCTTTTATTGACATCTTGCAGACATCGACAATGGATTTGCCCCCAATTTTACAAGCAAGCGATTCCGCTTTAAGCCTTGTACCATTGCATACTCTACAAGGCTTCCTGGTCATATAGTTTTGTAATGTTTCTTTCGTAGATGAATTTTCAGTTTCAATATAGCGTCTTGCAAGATTAGGAATAACGCCTTCAAAAGGTTTCATATATTCCCGCCATACGCCTCCACGCCAGAAACCAAACGCTATTTCTTCTTTGCCAGATCCATAGAGTATAATTTTTCTTATCCTGGCAGGTAGCTCCTTGAAAGGTGTTTCCATAGAAAAACCATAATGCTTGGCAATTGAGCGCAAAAGACTGTTATAATAAATAATTAGCCTTCTGCCACCGCGCTTCCACGGCCTTATTGCACCATCGGCAAGCGAAAGATTTGTATCAGGAATAATCAGCTCTGGATCAAACTCAAGCCTCATCCCGCATTCTGGACACGCCCCATAAGGACTATTGAAAGAAAAGTTTCGCGGGGAAAGTGGGGCAATAGTTTTGCCGCAATCACGGCATACATAATTTTCAGAAAAAAATAGTTCCCTGATATTCCCTGCCACATCCTGCACAAGCGCAATCATCTCCCCTTTGCCTTCTTTAAGCGCAAGTTCCACCGAGTCTGTAAGACGTGTCCGAATAAGCGAGGTAATAACCAACCTATCTACAACTATTTCTAATCTTTTGATATCCTTTTCATCAAAGTCAGGCACAGCTTCAAGCTCGTAAAGCTTGCTATTTATTCGGATGCGAATAAACCCCTGCTTTTGAATTATAGCTAATTTCTTTTTTAATGTTTCCTTCTCATTTAAAACAATTGGTGCCAGAATTGATACAGGAGTTTTAGCAGGCAGTGCGCACAATTTTTCCACTATCTGTTCAGCATTGTGGCGTTCCAGTTTTTTATCACAGCTTGGACAATAGATCTCTCCTGCATGAGCAAAGAGCAATCTTAAATAATCGTGTATCTCTGTCGTTGTGGCAACTATTGATCGTGGATTTGAGCCAGAAGACCTCTGCTCTATTGCTATTGCAGGCGAAAGCCCTTCTATGTGATCAACATCAGGCTTATGCATCTGCTCAAGGAATTGTCTGGCATACGCAGAAAGACTTTCCACATAGCGGCGTTGCCCCTCAGCAAAGATTGTGTCAAAGGCAAGAGATGATTTGCCTGAACCACTTAATCCTGTAATTACAATTAAACGGTTCCTTGGTAGAGTTATAGAAACATTCTTTAAATTGTGCTCTCTGGCACCTTTGATTGTTATTACATCAATACCCATATATACCAAACCTTATCAATTCAAAAGAAAAAGAATAGACTATCAAAAAAGAATTTTTGTCAAAAGCTTTTTTTATGTGCTTAAAGCAGCTTTTTATTGAGCAGATTTTGCAAATTTTGCAGGAACGTTTCTTTTGATTTTGAAAAAAGTTAGCAGCGCAAGCAGCTAAAAAATAATAAATCTATTTTAATGGAATAGAGAGCTATATGCTTCTTCTATTTTTGACCTTCAGTCTTACTCTTTAATAAATTCCCTATCTTTTTGACTGTATCCACCGCTTTATCTGTTGTATTGGTTAGGATATTTTTTGCCTTATCCGTTACCACATGCACACTTTCTTGCAATAGTTGGGCGCTGCCAGAAGCTGCCTGCTTAATGTTGCTCATAAGAGTGGAAATAACAATTTTTACCACATCTGCCGCCAATAATCCGCCTTCAGCTTTGCCGATATCATTAAGCTCGATTGTGGCAATTTTGATAGGTAATGTCTTGCCTTGCGCCGCAGTAAAACTCAGATTTATTTGAGGATTATCTATTAAAAGCTTCTCTATTATAACTTTTTTCTCCTTCTTTTCTTTATTACTTTCAGGCTCTGACTGCTTTATCTCTGCCCTATCTTTTTGAGGAGGTTCACCGCTTATGTTTTTTAGCAGTGCACTAAAGTTGTTGTCCTGTAGTCCTTGCTCATAAGTGATATCTGGAGAAAGCAATACAAATTTCTTTATGATTAGGACATCTGATAAAAGAGATTTTGGCACAATTTGAAGCTCCATCTTTTGTAATTTTAATAAAGATGGCGTGTTAAAGCCAGCAGGATTGCCTACAAAGAGATTTTCTAGAAGAATATATCCTGTAAATATGTTGAGCTTTATATTATCAATTTTGACTGGCACTTTTAGTACGGTAGGGCCAACTTTATTGATTGTTTGGTTAATTATAAAATTGCCTCCGATCAATAAAAGCACTAAAAGAACGATTATTATGATCAGAAACGCCGCAGAGATAATCAGAACTCTTTTCATAATCTTCTTTACCTTTCATATTTAGCTATCGCACAATTAGCAGTATTCTAATTCTATAAAAATATAATGTCAAAAGAAAAAATCCATCTCATATTATTCCACAATTAAGACTTCATATTCTTCTAGTGCAGGCAAGATACATTCACAATAACTGCCTTTTTTTGCGATGCTTAAGTATTTGTTAAGCTTTGCTGCATATACAGAGTTAATTTTTACAGGAATGTTTAACCTGATGAGAATGTTACTAAGCTTTTGAACGGCAATAAAGGGGCGATTATCAAATGAACAATAGTTCATTAAATGTATAACATATCTATTATGCTGTTGTCTTACAACTGTTTCAATCGGCAAATCTTTATTCACTGGTAATTCAATAGGTAAAGAGCAATTTTCCTTTATGAAAGATTGAATTAACCAACGGTATTCAGGTATGTTGAATTCATAGTAAAGGTTTTCTATATTTGATGCAAAATATAACGATTTGCCTTTACCAGCTTTATTAAGAACAAGTGCAGGTATTCCCTTTTTTGTCAAAGGCACATATCTTGATGCTAGTGGTTGTAAAAACGAGAGTAAAGCTAAAGCCTTCTTGTGTGTGCTGATGTTTACCGCCATGCCACCAAAGGGCATAAGATTATGTGGTATTTCAGGAATAAACGATGAATCTGTTGTTATCTTCATATAATTGAAGATAGGATATTTCGTGAAGTTGCCTTGAAAATTTACTCCAAAAATATCTGCTAACATAAAGTTATTTTGCATTTTACCATTTTCATCAAAAAGAGAGGTAGTAAAAGATGCGATAATTTTCCCCCCCATTCTGTACGTATCTACGCAAATGGTTGACAAGCTCTTCTGACATACAGCTAACTGATGGCAGAATGACACACTGATATCGATTTAATTCTAATGAATGGATGTCTATATCTGTAATGATATCAAAGGGAATGTGTCCTCTTATTAAAACATCTGCCAGAGCTCGTGCCCCTTGTTTGTTGTCACCTATATAAGTCATTGAATCATTTTTTGCGCTTTTTCCATAAAGATCGCTTTCTTCTGATTCATAGCCGGCAGCATAATCGTTCTGATAGCAGAAAAATAGCGCAACAGACGCTACACTTTTTGTATTGACATAAAAAATTTCGTGCTGTTTCAAAAAATTGAATATCGCTTTCGCTTTTTTACTGCCTTCCGATTTAAGCAGTTCCGTTGAGCCATGTAAGCCATACCAAACATTTCCTCCGTTGGCAACCACGCTGGCTATACACAATGCTGTTTCTGCTGGCTGATGATGATACCAACTCCATGGTTTTTGGTCACCAGCCATAAAAATTACACGAGGCTTTTCAGGAACAATTGCTTCAAGGAGTCTTGTCTGAAATCCAACTCGCCATAAATATGCGTTCTTTGGTGGACCATAAAACATGAAACCACCTTCTGTGCCTACGATATCGTTATATTGCAACATATCCTTGAACTCATAAGCGTTTGAAAAGGCAGCTTCTATACAAAGGTTTTCATAGACAATCCAGTTGGGATTGATTGATTTAATATGGCGATAGGTATCGCTGATAAAGGTAAGAATAGTTTTTTTGTTAAATTCAAAAGAAGTATCCGCTTGTGGCATTTTCCTGCCAAACCATTCATAATGCTTGGCCTTACAGCATTCGCAATGGCAACCACCTTTAATGATTACAGGTCCATCAAGAAAAATGCCATCTATATCGTAATTTTTGAGAGAATTAAGCACTTCAAAAAAGTAACGTTTCCATCCGCTATTATAGCAGGTGGCATAATATACCTCATAAAGTTTTGGAAAATGCCCATGAACATCGCATTGAGCCCAGCTCTTATAGTGCTTTGCCAGCGAAGGTCCAAGTATATGAATATTAAGATACAAAATGATGCGGTGTTTGAGAGCTTTAGCCTTTTTGATGTATTTCTTTAAAATTGCACCGTGCTTCTTATTATCAAACATTGCTGAATAACTATCTGCACAGGGGTGAAACAATTGCTCAGCATTGAGCCCCATCCTATTCCATTTATCTGCCACATCAAGTGTACCTTTTTCTCCTTCTTCAAAATTACATTGCAATGCTCCTATACGCATTGGCAGTTTGTACCATTCCTGTGAGTTGCTAGCTTCTTGATGGTTAATTTTCCTTGTTTTGAATATTTCTCTTCGCATGTGATTTTCACCTTAAATTTAGTTTGTATGTTTTTAGATATTTAACATTTAATTGATATTCACTTCAAGACGTTTTTTATCCACTTAAGAAGATGCGCATAAAATTTCTTTTATACAGATTATTTTCCACAAAATTTATGCAGCAGTAGCCCCTCGCATCTCAAAGAGGTGGTTGCGCTGGTGGAATTCTGGAACAATAGAAG
>CAZBHO010000007.1:0-41298 GCA_964491945.1 uncultured Verrucomicrobiota bacterium
AATCCCCAGAAGTAGGCAAATGGAAGAAGCTGCTTTATGATGCCCAGCTTGAAAACCAGTTTTCTTCAAAAGAAGAAGCCATAGTGTGGCTAAAACGCCATGCTCACCTTGCTTAAATAACTTTCTAATTTGCTTTGATTGGACCTGCCAGATATGGGGCATAATTTGCCGAACTGAGCCATACCTTAAGCATCCCCGAAGATATTTGCCATAGTGCAGGATCAGCTTTACCATCACCATCATAGTCGCCAGAACATGGCACAGCATCAGGATAACTCAAACCATAAGCCATCTGTTGCGCATATTGAGAGCCAGAGAGCATTCCTTTCCAAATGCCTGTGGTAGGATTACATAAAACAATATCAGTCTTGCCATCGCCATCATAATCCGCAAAAGCAGGAACGGCATCTTCAAGTTGAATAAGACTAAACGGACCTGATAGCTGATATCCTTGCAAAGAGCTCCATAAATAAATTTTTGCTATGCTCTGCACGTAGATGGCAGGATCGGCTTTGCCATCGCCGTCATAATCCGCAGGAATGAATAGTCCTTTAACATCAGGCACAATAAAATCAATAGGAGGCACATATTCATTATAGCCATAACTTGATAAGAAAACTTGTAGAGTTCCATAAGAAGGCATATAAAATGCAGGATCGGCTTTGCCATCGCCATCATAATCCGCAGGCGCAGGCACTCCTTCAGAAGAGAGGAATGGATAAGGGCCATATTTTTGATAGTTTTTGCTTGAAAGCCATGCATACCAGCCTTCAGAAGCTTCAAATTTTGCAGGATCGTTTTTGCCATCGCCATCATAATCATTTGCTGGTGGCACATCGGATTGCGTCTGGAATATGGCACGTTGCTCACCAACTGCCACAAAGGAGTTATTGCCATAACATATCGCTTCAAGTCTGATAGGAAAATCAAAAGCATCAGTTCGCCAATCTATGCCGTTTGTGGATATAGCCCTTACGCCTCCCTCACCAACAGCCACAAAGAAGCCATTTGCAAAATCCACACCATAAAGGTTCTTGCTAACCTCTGTATTAATGTTTGTCCATGTTACGCCATTATCAAGAGAGCAAAACACATACCCATTATTCCCAACAGCAACAAAGCGCCCCATCCCAAAAGTGATGGCATTTTTATAATATGCGGGATCCGTAGCAAGTTCAGCGGATGCCTTAAAATTTGGATAAGAGATCTGCCAGTTCTCCCCATCTTCCGAATAAGCAGTAATCCCAGAACCAACGGCAACAAAAGTCCCTTCGCCATAAGCCATACCGTATAGCCAACGATTCGTCCCTATATTTGTTAAGTTCCAATTAGTGCCATCATCGGAATAAGCTATCACCCCATCCTGACCACCAGCCACAAACCTATTGTTGCCAAAGGCGATACAAGAAAAGCTCAAGTTGGTTGGATAAATCTTTAGCCAACAGGAATTCGTGCCGTTAAGAGTCCACAGCGCACCACCTGAACCGCAAGCAACAAAATTGCTCTTGCCATATGCAATACCAGAAAACCATGGTAGATACGATTTGTATAGATTTGTTCCACCACAATCCTGCCAGTTAGCTCCATCATCAGAACTCATCATAACGCCATTAGGACCACCTACAGCGATGAAATTGCCGTTTCCATAAGCTATTGCACCAAAACCATCAGTATATTCTGGAAGTAGCTGTTCCCATGTGGAATAAGAAGATGCTTTTACCAGATATCCCCCCTGCCCAACGGCAAAAACCTGTGTGCTTATTTGAAGGATATCATAATACCACGTGCTATAACCAGTATACTTTAGTGTCCAGTTGGTTCCATCAAAGGAGTATAAAACTTTTCCTGAAGAGCCCCCTGCAATATACGCGCCATTATGAGCGTCATAAGTTATACAGGAAAATGAGTAAGATATGTTAGATTGCTGGCATAATGCCCAGTCTTGTCCATTACTAGAAGATAAAATAGTTCCCTGTGTTCCTGCAATCATAAACAAATTGTTGCCAAACGTGGCGCCTGAAAAATAAACATTATTAGTAATAAACTCATTATTCCAATCCACTCCATTAGATGAGCTATATATCACACCATAAGATTCATTACCTGAAACAATATAGATCCCATTACCATAAGCAACATCACGTAAAGAAGGGTTGTTGCTGCCACAATAGGAAACTGCCCAATCGGTACCGTTTGATGAAATAGCTACAACCCCATTTTCACCAACGGAAACAAAAGAATTATTTAGATATCTCACCACAGCAAGATTTATAGTGATGGAAGAAGAGATGCAATTCCACTCCATCCCATTTTCAGATTTCAAAATAGTTCCGTTATCACCAATAGCCACATATATCCCGTTTCCATAAGCAATGCCATTAAGATTATTTGTGGTAGGAACTTCAAGCTTCTGGAATGTTTCACCATTATTTGTGGAGATTATAATTGTGCCGTAACAGCCAGCGCATACTATTGTTGAATCGTTATTGGCTATACCGTTTAAGTCATTGAGCAAGATATCAGGAAAACGTTTTGTCCAGTTATCCACGAATTCAGCATTTGCCACACCAGCTAATAAACCAGCAACCACCAAATATCCCATCATAGTTTTTTTTGTAATCATACTTGCTTCTCCTTTCATCAAGAATAATAGATATCCTTTTACAGAGAAAATACTACAAATGAAGAAATACGCAATCTTTTTTTTTTATGGTACCCCGGGCGCGATTTGAACGCGCGACCTGCGGATTAGGAATCCGCTGCTCTGTCCAACTGAGCTACCGGAGCACTGATTTGTTACTAAAGCTATCTTTATAAGTTAAGAAATGCATAAAAAAACTTTGGTAACAAATTTTCTTTGCAAATTATACAGTCAGCTCAAGCGAATGCAAGCAAGAAAAGCAGAAGATAAAGAAGATGAAATTATTTTTTTACTTTTCGTTTTATCACATCTACTAACATGGATGGTTTAACCAGAAACCTATTAAATTCTTTCAAATTCTTTTCGGTAATACCAATCTGATATTCTATACCACCTCTATGTTGATGACTTCGTTTAGGATGCTGCTTCATTTCTTTATTAGTTAAAACCCAGTATATCTGTCCATACTCCAATAAGTACAAATTCATCTGCAATATCAAGTTTAATTTGCTGAAAATTCATCCAAAACTGTTCATTAGAGTTGAAACTTAAAGCTTTACTTTCAAGACTACCTCTGATTTTGCTATGAGTCGCCCTAGAAGCTTTAACTTCTATTCTTATAATTTTCTTTCCATCCTGAAAGATCATATTCACCAGAATATCTACTATCAATTTGAGATGAGGGCTTTTTGAAACGGAGGTCAACATCCATTAGATGCTGATGTGCCCAGATTTCTCCGAATACTCTTGGAGCAATGCTATAAAGCGGCAAAAAGTGATTGCCTTGCACATAACTGTTTCGTAAGTTTTCATATTCTTTAAAAGTAATAACATTTTTACCCAAAAGATACATAAGACGGTATTCATATTCATTGAAAGGATAAACAGATTTAAGACCAGCTAGTCGAAATATGAGTGCTTTTTGATTTGCTTCCGATAACCTCTTTGACCATTTTGCTAATTGTTTGTCTAATATTTTGTTCATTTCAATTTCAGATCAAACAATGTGGCAGATCCAAGCAAAATTTGATTATCTGCTACAATTTTTTTATCCTTAAAAATCTTTGTTTTTCCCCAACCTGGTTCACCTGTGCGTCTATAATGCAACAATCTGGCTACCATGATCTTGCAGTATGCTGGATTGATATCCATTATGTAACATTTTCTTTTACACATTTCTGCCTGAAGTAGGGTGGAGCCAGAATGTCCGAAAAAGTCTATTACTAAATCGCCTTCGATACTACTAGCATCAATAATTCTCTTGATAGCTTTAAGTGGCTTTTGAGCAAAACAACCTTCCACGTTTTCATGCATCAAATAAAAGACCTGCTGAATATCGCACCACACGTTTCCTGCTCTAATTGTTAAGGACTTACTGCGCTCAAAATTCTCTGTTATTTTACCATTTACTTTTTTATAATATCCCTTTGTTTTTTTAGGAATATCAGTATATTCAGCCTGAACATTAAAGATAGGATTGCCTTTTACGTAATATAACAGTTCTTGTCTTACTGCCATCCAATTTTTTTTGCGTGCCATATCCACGTTGATTCCGCATCGTTATAAAGTTCCTAATTTTGATAGGTTTTTCTCGCATCATCATAATAAAATCAGGCAAAGGTTGCAGGTTGTTTCTAATATCGGCACCAAGCCATATATAAAGCGACGAGTTATCTGCAAGCACGTCAAGTGTGTTATCTACCCACATCCCACTCCATCGTAAATACTCATCCACTGGAACGCTTCCAAATTCGTCATTTATACTTACATTATAAGGTGGATCATGTATAGCAAGTGCTGCCTTTTCACCTTGCATTAACTTATCCACATCAGATTTTTTTGATGCATCAAGACAGGCAACTCTATGCCCATTGACAGTGTCCTGCCAGATCATTCCATATTCAAACTCTGGTATTATTCCGTTTGTTTCTGTTTTATGATTTTTCTTGTTCTCTATCACTGCTATATTCATGGTAAGTCATTCCATAAACCAGTACACAAAATAAAAGTTATCTTAAATAAAAATATAATCAAGAAGCTTTTTGCCAGAATGCTCGAGGTGGACTTTAAATTTGGACTTATCTTTACAAAAATTCATTTTGATAACCTTACAGTTGGTCAATAATTGTATTGTTTTCAAATTATTTTCTTCAATTTTCCCTCCTTTTGCCATATTAAGCACTATGCAACTAATAGCTATCTTCTCTTTTTTTAGAGCCTTATATGAAAGAAGCGTATGGTTAAGTGTGCCAAGCCCTGCTCTTGCCACGAGAATAACTGGCATTTCCATTTCTTTAATAAGATTAATCATAAAATAGCGCCTCGTTATAGGCACCATTATCCCCCCTGCTCCTTCCACCAGTACAGTCTGATATTGCTTACCCAACAGATTGAAGCACATCATAATTTTTTTTATATCTATCTGCTTCCCTTCCAGTTCAGCAGCCAGATGCGGCGATGCTGGCAGTTTAAAAATATAGGGCGCAAGAAAAGAATAGAGCTCTTTTGAAACCTTCAAGTTAGCCATCTTTAATACAAAATCAATATCTGGCGCTCTTCTATTCTTTGCACCAGTTTGCACAGGTTTCATCGGAATAGCGCTTATTCCTTTGGCAAGCAGAGCATCTAAAAGAGCAGCACTTACAAACGTTTTACCAACTCCCGTATCTGTTCCTGTAATGAAAAAACTTTGCATAGCTTCTCTCACAATTTTTCAGCGCAAAAAAACAAAATTTCATAATTAATTTCAATTTTACCTTCTGTATTTGAATGTTCTTTATCATAAAGCATCATAAGCATTTCCAGCTCTCTTCTGTTCAGATGCGGTGTGCCTGATGTTGCAGCGGTTGTCCCTTGCTGATGAAGCTTCATAATAAACTCTCTCGTGGAATTATATTGAACGATAAATGATTTTTCTTCTGCCTCCAGAATATGAAAACCATTCTCTTTCAAAATCTGCATAACAGCCAAATATGATGTAAATTGAGTGTTGTGTGCTTTAGCAGGAGCTATTTTCTCCTTCAATCTCAAAAAATCTCTAAAAGTGCCAGCCACAGTCATCCCAGCAAGGAATAACGCTCTTTCCCTTAAAATGCTATGAACTTTTGTGATGGCACTTTCAAGAGGCAATATCCAGTGTAAGGCAGAAGATGAAAAAGCCAAATCAAAAGCTTTAGAATATTCAAATTGGAGAAAATCGGTCGTAATAGCCCTAACATTATTCTTGCCTAAAAACTTTTGATTAAAAAGCGATATCATTTGTTCAGCAATATCCAGACCAACTATTTCTAATACGGGGAAAAGAACAAGCATTTTTTCTGTCATAAGTCCTGTGCCACAACCTATATCTATTGCAAGCTCCGCTTTCTCTAATTTTGTCATAAAATGTGATGCCATCTTCTGCAAATGATCAGCCACCATAAGCTGAATATCATTAGCAGCATCATAAGTGAATGCTGCACTTGAAAATCTTTTTTCAATATGATTTTTATAGGTAGTTTTTACGCATTCAAACATTTTAACATAGGGCTTTCAAAAAAAGTCCTTTAACCAACATATAATATGTTTTGTAACAACTTCTGGTTCAAGCAATGGAAATATATGGCTGGTATTTTGAATTTCCTTAAAACATCCTTCCGGCAAATTCTCTGCCAACATCTTGCTGGCAAGGCAAGGAATAACCTTATCTTCCATAGTTGCCATCACCAGTACTGGGCACAAAATTTTATGAAGCACATCACAAAAATTTGACTTCATTAAATAATCCAACCCCATAGCCATGCAAGCCATATTTTTCTTATCCAATACATCTAAAAGATAATCTTTCATTTTATCAGGAAATGTAAAAGGATACGAGGCCAGCTTTAAAAAATCTTCAACGGTTTGTTCAGGAAAGCGCTTTAAAGCAAGTTTCATTGCGCGGACATTTTGATGTGGCACTCCAATAGATGAATCCTTATTACAAAAACTAGCTGTTCCAGAAAGCAAAATAATCCCTTTAACCTTTTCTGGTTGTTTTAAATAAAGCTCTATTGCCAGTAAAGCACCCATTGACCAGCCAATTATGATGGTGTCAGGGCATAGGCTTTTTTCTCTATTATCGGCAACAAAATTACATGATGAGTGTAACTCAAAAGAACTATCTATTGCTTCTGATAAACCTTTTGCCAGCCGTAAAAGGCTTTCTTTCTTAAAAGCCCATCCACTCAAAAACAAAAAATTATATTTACCTTTTAACATTTTGAAATGCTTCCGCTAGCAGCAAGGCAACTTCAATTAAAAGTTCCTGTGTGTGTTTTAATGTAATAGAAAATCTTATCCTTGCCTTATTCTGCGGCACGGTTGGCGGCCTAATGGCAAGCGCAAGAATTTGCCTTTCAAGAAGAAATCTGGAAATTGCCAATGCAAGCCCGTTCTGCCCTATCATAACTGGCACTATTTGACTGGCTGATTGAAGAGTATCTATCTTATAATTATGAAGTTTTTCTCTAAACAATTTAGCATTTACCAATAACTTTTTACCAGCTTCTGAATTATTACGAATCCACCTTATTCCAGCAAGAGCTGCTGCTGCAATTGCTGGAGGAATGGCTGTACTGTAAATTAAGCTGCGTGCCTTATTTACTAAAAATTTTTTCACACGCTCTGATGTTGCCACAAAAGCTCCGTAAGCGCCAATCGCCTTACTCAATGTTCCCATCAAAATGACATTCTCACCCACTATATTTTCCTGCAAAGCTATACCAGCCCCTTCAGGACCAAAAATACCAGTACTATGCGCCTCATCTATATAAAGCAACGCATCGTGTTGATCAGCCAATTGCTTAATTTCTTTCAAAGGCGCAATATCACCATCCATACTAAACACAGATTCGGTGATTATTATGCAATTTTTATAATCGCCACGTCGCTTTAAAAAAAATTCAAGATGGGAAGGATCATTATGATTAAACCGAAAAAACTTTGCTCTGCTCAATAGAGCCGCATCAACCAGGCTTGCGTGAATTAACCTATCAGCAATAATAATATCTTTTTCCCCAACAAGCGCTGGAATAACGCCGATATTTGCCAAAAAGCCACTGCCGAATAAAAGAGCGCTTTCTTTCCGCTTCCACAAAGCAATTTCTTCTTCAAGTTCCATATGAATAGGTAAATTCCCTGAAAGCAATCTTGAGGCTCTTGCTCCAACTCCATATTTTTTCATCGCCTCGATAGCTACCTCTATAAGAAGTTCAGAGCCAGCAAGAGCAAGATAATCTTTGGAAGAAAAATCTCCCTTAATGTTTTCATTATTATGCAGTTTAAGAGTTCGCTCCTGATTTTGAACTGCAATAATCTCTAGCTCTTCTTCTATAAACTTTAAGGCTTTCATAAGGCTAAAAACAATAAACATAAAATAAACAAAAGCAACTGGATTTTCAAAGTATGCTTTATGGATTGTATAAGAGGTTGCTTGTCAGACAGGTTAGTTATAAACTACACCCCTACTCCATTTTACCTGACCCAAAATGTGGAAATAGCTGGCAGATGCTCGTAAGCGCCAATATCAGGCAGCCTCGTTACCTTATCAAGCCTTGCGCTTCCCCTAAAATCAGTATTTGTTACCATCCACTCAAGATTCGTCGCCCTGTTCACACAAGGAGAATACCCTCTTAAATCAAGGTTTCCAGGCGCAGCTCCAGTCCCCACACCTAATGGCCACTGCACAAAAGAAGGATTTGATGTGATATTACCATTTATCCCATCCACTAAATTGCTCGAACAAGAAAACATTACAACTGATTGCTCTCCCGTAACCAATATGTCTGAAAATCTGCCTGCACCACCAGCACTTATTCCATTGCTATAAATAATGCAGTTAATAACAACCACATTTGACCCTGCAAGCCCACCAGCCACTGGAACACTTGCTGGCACAACTCTATAATTATTGATTATCGTGCAATTCTCAAGTCTTCCTCCATTATAAACCCATATACCACCAGCAGATGGAACGCCCCATGCTGTAGTGCTACTAACCTGATTGCCCCAAATAATGCAATTCCTTAAAACTGTGTTTGATGTGCAATTAGATGTAACAGAGAAATAAGTCAACACAACGGCAGGCTTTTGGACATCTTGATGCCCAGTGATTTCACAATTTTCCACTATCGTTGTTCCTGACCCTGCAATATAAATGGCAATATTTGTGCTATTAAGAAACTTGCAACTACGGATGTATTTGTCATAGGTGGATCCATCATAAGCTATATACATTTCCGAGCCACCTATGGGAGAATAGTTATTAGAGAATATACAATCTTCTATTATGATATTCGTGCCACCATAAAATAAGAGACCTCCCCCTACACGAGTAGATGCATTATTGTTGAAAATGTTGCATTTCCTTATCGTAATGTTTTTGAACCTATTATAATAATTAAAAGAGTCATTAGCACCACCAGCCAGAGTACTTATTCCTCCACCTTTATAAGCACTATTGCTATAGATAGTGCATTCTTCTATCACTGTATTTAACACTCCTGCATACAAGCATATACCACCACCAGATTCATCACCATAGGCAGTATTATTTTTTATGATGCATTTTTTATAATGCCACTATCCCCTTGATAGCCAACTCCTATACCACCACCTTTACGTGGTGCAGCATTATGCGTGATGATGCAATTAGAGACTATTCCACCAGATAGACATACTCCTCCTCCAAATGCAGTGGTATCACCTCCGGTGCCACATCCATTGCTCACCGTTAAATTTGCAATCATCGCATTTAGGTTGTTAAGATAAAATATCCTATTTGTTACGGTTGGGATCCTAGTTACCACAACATCTTCAGGATTGGTAGTTGCGCCCTGAACAACTACGCTAACGGCTAAAGATATTTGTGAAGTGAGATAATATGTTCCCGGATTAATTAGCACCATATCACCGTTTGATAAATTACTAACCGCTTGGTGAAGGTTGGTTGCGGCAGTCTCCCAGCTGGTATATGGATAGACTGGATTGGTTGAATTTATATCAACATATCTTGTTGCAGAATAGAGGGAGATAATCAGCATATTTGCAAAAGAAACAGCAAATAATAACTTTATATCTCTTCTCATAATAAGTACCCCTTTCTAAAAATGTTGAATAAATACTATCATTTCTATACAACGCATTCAACTCTTTTTTCATATTTTTTTTCATATTGGCTTAATTAAATAAGACATTTTTTTGGCTAAAGTAAATTTATTTAAGGAAAATGTAATTTTTTTGTTTTACTTTTCTTTTTAATTTATTATATTATTTACTCAATTTTATGGGCAATATCTTGTAAACAACAAAGATGGAGAAAGGATTATTGCTATGGCAAGAAAATTGAGCAAGCTCTCTCCCGATTGGTGGGACTACACAACGCTGGATGATGAAATTCTAAAGGATGCAGCGAAACTGACGGTTAAAGATATTCAACAACTTGAAAGACCGGGCTTTAAAATTGTGATGTACGATACTTTAGAAGAATTCTATCTGGCAGAAGCTCTTGAATACATCAGCGCATGGAAGCAAGCCACTCCTGATAATCCCTGTGGAATATGTGGCCCTATAGGACCAACAGAGCAATTACCACTTGTTGCAAAGATAGTAAACGAGCTTGAACTTAACTTAAAATATGCGCACTTTTGGGCAATGGATGAGTGGTTTGAAAACGGCAAAGAACTTTCTGAAAAACATCCTCTTTCTTTCAAACGTGCGGATATGGAGCTTTGCTTCAATAGGATAAAAAAACATTTAAGACCGCCACCTGAAAACTTGCATTTTCCAACCGCAGACACTAAGTTGTATACCAGGACTTACGACCAGGCGAAGTGTTTGATAATGCAAGGTGGACAAGGTGAAGTTAAGCATTGGGCATTCAACGATCCGCCACGAAGAGAAGGCAAATATAAAAACAATCCACCACCACCTGCTGAATATAGAAAGCTACCAACCCGTGTGGTTGAGTTGCATCCGATGACGCTCATTCAAAATGCAAGGACATCTGGTGGTGGGCAGGTTTTTATGGTGCCCACACAAGCTCTTTCGGTTGGACCACTTGAAACATGGAAAGCGGAAAGAGTTTCCATCTGGCATGCTGGGATGCATGATAATGCTTTTGGAATGCGCCTTACGACGTTTATGATTTCTAAAAAAATCGTGGATACATCTGTTCCAATGTCGCTTTTAGCAGAGCATCCTAATGTGCAGTTTAATTTTTACCGTCCTGCAATTAAGGCTTGTGAAGCCGAAATGCACTGATCATTATAGATAATCTAAAAAGAGATAAGGATGCAACCTTTTATACGTAAGGCTCTGGGTGGGTTTTTACGTTTTGTTGTTGGTATCATTATTGTTGCATATCTCTTTTCTAAAATAGATTTAGGAGAATTTTTACAGATTGCAAAACTTGCGATGTCCTCCAAGCGTGTAGTTTTGGAAGCAACAAGCTTATGTTTCCTTTCGCTATTTTTAGGTATTGTGCGATGGAAAATAATTTTAGAGAACGAGGGCATAAAATCATCTTTTTTTGATGTGTTTTCAATTTTCTTTATAGGGCATTTTTTCAATTCCTTTTTATTTGGCGCTGCTGGCGGTGACATAGCACGTGCCTATTACCTTGCAAAATTCACTCATCACAAGAAGGCAGAAGCTGTTGCAACAGTATTGATAGACCGAATGTTTGGTTTCGTTGCTTTGTGCGTTATGGGAGTGATAATGATAGGTGTTGATTATAGCTTTTTCTTTTCAACTTATGAGCTCACATTAGCAGCCATAATTATGTTGATTATGTTTACTGGCATCCTGGTATTTTTTTACCTGATTTTTAATCCACATCTTCTTGCTGGTCAACTGGCGCTGAAGATAGAAAAGCTTTTCCCACGCTTAACACTGGTGCTAAAAAAGATGATCGTTATTATGCATTTATATAAACGCAGAATAAGAACGCTCCTTATGATTGTGATATTATCCATTGCAGGGCACTTAATACTAATTTGTTATAGCTGGATGATCGGATTAACAATGGGGATAAAACTTTCGTTTATTAACTATTTAACAATCATTCCAACTATTTTAACTATTGCGGCATTACCAATAACGCCGGGCGGACTTGGAGTAAGGGAAGGGCTTTCCGTAATTTTTTTAAGATCGTTTGGTGCAACTACAGAGCAAGCGATATTACTTCCTTTGTTTCTTTATGCTTTAACATTATTTTGGAGCTTATTTGGAGGGGGGATATTTATCATTTACGGTAAGGCGCCTGTAAAAAAAGATTAGAATTAAAGGCTACGTAAGAGGTCTCCGGCAAATAATGGCAGAAAAGGGTCTCTTGCTCCCATCAATAGGATAGTGTTTCCAGTGGCAACCTCAGTTAATAAAGAACTCTTTAATTCATCATAAGTTTCTACCACATTTATACAAAATTCAACTTTGTGTTCCAAAATAGCTTTTTTAAGATCGTATGCATCAACATCTTTTGAAACTGTGCCACCTGCATAGTAAGGTTGCAAAAGGAAAAGGGCATCATTGCTGCGTAATGTTTTTGAAAAAGATGCGGCAAGTTCCTTTAACATAAGCTTTAGTGGAGCGAAGCCATGTGGACGCCAGACAGCCAGAATCCGATTAAACAGAGGTTTCACCGCTTCTATTGAGGCAATGATTTTTGCAGGATTATGCGCATAGTCATCAATTATGGTTATATCATTTTTTGAGCCGATAAGTTCAAGTCTCCTCTTTATTCCTTTAAATTCAGACAAAGCTTTTACCGCAGATTTCAAAGAGACCCCAAGTTTTTCTGATGCCATTAACGCAAATGCTGCGTTCTGGATATTATGCTTGCCCAGCATTTGAATATGACAATTGATTCCCCGAAGAGTGAAATAGCTCCCTGAACCTGTTGCTGAAACTTGAGTAATTTCTGGAATATCGTTTAAAGTGATTACTCCTTTCTTAACCTGTGCGGCAAATTGATTAAAAATTTTATACAACTCATCAAGTTCAAAGTGATCTTTAGTAATATTTGTGATGATTGCCCAGTCAGGAGAAAATTTTAAAAGAGTTTTATCACTCTCATCGAGCTCAAGCACCCAGAGTTTATCATCACCGGCCCTGGTGCTTCCTAACTCTTCATCATTAGTCCAATTAACCACTTCGCCGCCATTAACAATAGTTGGAGCTAGTCCCACTCTTTCTAATATCCAGCCGAGCATTCCGGTGACTGTGGTTTTTCCCGCAGTACCAGTTATTCCTATTAAAAATTTCCCTTCGCACATTTCTTTAAGGATATCGGTGCGATGTTTTATTGGAATATTGAGACGCTTTGCCTTTTGGATATCTGGATTATCATCTTCTATGGCCGTGCTAATCACAAGGCAGTGAGTATCTTTGCCGATGCCGCTCCCATCTTGCCTAAAGAGTTCTATGCCCGCTTTCTTTAGCTTTGTAAAGATGGCAAGTTCTTTTTGATTTGTTGAATCATAAGTTCTATCTGATCCGCTTACAGTATAGCCACGCAGGGCAAGCAAGTAGCCCAATGCGCTCATTCCTACCCCCCCTACTCCAACCAAATGATATGATTTACAGCTCACGGATACTTTCCAACTTGCAATAGCCCTGTTGTTTCCGGAAGCCCCATTATTAAGTTCATATTTTGCAAAGCAGAACCAGCCTGTCCTTTCATTAAATTATCTATATGCGAGATAACTCTCAGGCGATTGGTCCTTTCATCCACATCAACGATAAGTTTACAGAAATTTGTGCAGCGCACATGCACTGTGCCAATGCCACTATCACGGTCATATATTTTTACAAAAGAGGAATCCTTATAGAATGCCTTATAAATTTCTATAACATCAGAAGTCGCCATTTGTTCTTCAAGCGAAGCATACAAGGAGGACATTATTCCTCTGCACATAGGCACAACCTGTGCAGTGAACGTTATGTTTATATTGGTTCCTGCCAGCAATGAAAGTTCGCGTTCTATTTCGCAAACGTGCTGATGCCCGGCAAGTTTGTATGCATTCATATTGTCGTATCTTGCTGGATAATGGAAGGTTGGCGAAGGTTTTTTGCCCGCGCCAGAAACTGCAGTTTTGCAATCACAGATGATTGTATCCAGCTTGATGATTTTATGTTTTACAGCTGGTGAAAGCCCAAGTATGCAACTTACTGCAAAACAGCCCGGATTGCCAACAAGCCTTGTGCGAAGATTCAATTCTTTTCTGTGCAGTTCTGCCAGACCGTATACTGCCATTGGCAACAATTCTGGTGCAGCGTGAATAGGATCACGCCCTATTCTTCTTGCGTACTCGCTATAGCTTTCCGACGAATTAAAGCGAAAATCACCGCTATAATCTATAACTTTTGCGCCTTTCTTAATCTCAGCAGGAGCGAGTTTCATTCCTACGCCATCTGGTGTGGCCATAAAAACTATATCAACTGGTTCTTGAGCTTTTTGGTCATCAGCTGGAACTATAGGTAGATCGCATATCCCCTCCAGATGAGGATAAAGCTTGCTGATAGGCTTTCCTGTATCAGCCACATCAACAAGCGCCACAATCTCAACGTCAGGATGACTTTTTAACAATTCAATAATTCCAACACCACCATATCCACCAGCACCAATTACTTTTACTCTTATTGACATATAACTAATTCCTTTCAAAAAAAAATTTTTAGACGGCACATAATCTAATAATTCTAATTAAATTAGCTAGATTTTTTTTACTCAAATTGCATAGCCATAAAAAATGATCATTTTTTTGTGGTAGGAACTGATGAAATCCACATTGCAGGAAAGAAATCAGGAAAAGCACTTGAAGTAAGTTGCACTGCTTTTGATATTTTTGTCCCATCACTGGAGAGTTCTCCAACATAAACTTTTGGCACATTCCTCGCAATTATGTCTAGTTCTGCAGTCCTATCATTAACTAGATAAGGGGCTGTAAATACAAAGAAAGGATACCTATTGCTCCATCTTACGTTAGAGATACCATAAACACCAATAGTTTTAATAGTATCAAAAGAAACTTGCCATTTTCTCTGCGCTTCTATGTCAAAAAAGCAAATGTTGCGAGAAAAACGTTCAAGATAAGAAAATATATTTGGTTTATCAGGCAAGAATGCTGGATTTTTACCGTAATCTGCAACTTGTATAAATTTTTCCGACAACAAATCAATGTATCCACATACATTGAATAGAATAATGGCATTTATAAAATTTTGGTAATCTATACTACAATACCTTAATGGCATCTTATCCCAGATAAGCTCTGGGGAATTTGTTGAATTAAGTATCTGCCTGTATATGGCTTTTATAATGTAGTAAGAGCCTTTTTCTAATTTTGCAGTGTAGAGCCATTCTTGTTTTTTATTAACGTCATATACCACTCCTATGGCTAATCCTTCAGCAATACGTTGTAAAGTGCCGCCATCAAAGTTGACTATGTAGGTTTCGACACGTGGGGTGTATCTTGAAAAAATGATTTTTTCTCCATCAGCAGTAAACATAGGAGAATAATAGTCTGCATAATCCGGCAAAATAAATTCTTCTTTGGAAAACTCGCCACTCTTATATCTCATTAGTCGCAGAGTTTTGTTGGGAATATCTAAAGAAGAACTACGGCTAAAATCTCTGCACCAGACTATTTTAAAATCACTTTTTACAATATCTTTTAAGAGTAATCCTTGCGGATTTATTTTTCTATTAACAGCATCTAACTCGGCTTGAGTTGGTGGACATGGCGGGATATTGCTTTTGGCAGGCTCTTCAGAATGCCCGCTCCTTGCGCCATAAGGGATAATGAAGCAAAGCACAAATACCCATAAGTATAGGTATAAGAATCTGTTATAAAAATTAAGATGACACATTCTCTCGCCTATCCTTAATAACTTTAGCTGGGATGCCCAACGCTATTTTAAACGCTTCTATATCTTTTGTCACTACAGCACCAGCTCCAATGATTGTGTTGTTATGAATAGTAATACCATCAAGCACCTTAACATCTGCGCCTAACCAACAGGAATGACCAATATTAATTCCTCGTGATATTGATCCAGTTTGAGTGATTGGCTTTTCAGGATCATCTGCAACATGATCGCCGCCAATTAGGTAGCAATAAGCCGCTAACATAGTATCGGCACCTATACTTACTTTGCTGCCTGAAAAAATTTCACAATTAAAGCCAATGTTAACTCTATCGCCAAGCACTATATCGCCATTTTTGCAACTTAAAATAGTGTTGCGTCCAATGAAGCAATTCCTGCCTATAATGATGCCTTCGTTATCCTGTCCTTTAGCATCAAGCAATACATTATCATCTATAATTGTTCCATCACCAATAACTATTTTGTGTGGATGCCGTAAAATAACATTGGTTCCAAAAACGACACCTCTTCCACATTGTTTTAATAGGAGTGGATATAGCTTGGCACGCAGGAAAAGTCCAAGTGCACCCGGCACCCATGATGAAAAAAGAATTATCAATTCATATAACAGAAAGTTTAAAAAACCTTTTTTGCCTATAATTAAATCTGTATAACGGTGAAAACTGGATTTACGCGCCTCTTCCATTTCCCATTGTATACGCACACTTTCGGTTTTAGCTTCCTCTGTTAGTTTGTTCATTATTGCTTTTCCTTCCGTATCTTTTAAAAAACAAAACAGCAAACAACATTGGCATAATAAACAAAATTTCCACAAATACCACTTTTATATTATGCGTGTTCCATATATCTGCAAATGTTTTTTTCTGAACAGAGGGGAACAACTCAATTTTACTATGAAAATACTCATAACTAAACGGGAAAAGAAGGGGTAAACCTATTGGAAAAGAGGTGTCTTTACAAAAGAAATCTAAAACTAGATGAGAGCTAACCAATAAAAAAACGAACCAAAATTCAATAAAAACAGCTTTTTTTCTAAATATCAAGACAGCGCATATCAGTAAGGAAAGAACAAAAACGAATAAAAAGGAATGCGTGGCAGTTTGATGAAACTTATTCCAGTTGCCGTAAAACAAGCCAAAAAGATAATCAATATCCGGTGCATTTGCCAATACAATGCAAAGGAAAAGCAGCCAGCGTCTTTCCCATAATTCACTAAAAAATTCTTTCCAAGTTTTGCTATAACCTAAAAATTTTAAGGCGCCAAAAATTATTCCAATCAAACTATGAGCCACAGGAGTTGGCATAAGACAATGTAAATAATATTAAAATGTTTAATCCAAGAGTGCGCATAATGTTTTTATCTGCTTAAATCTCTGGCAGATTTCCCAGATGTGGCAAGAAATATACCTGCCTCACGTATGCGCCATAACCGATTTGTTTTTTTCCATACCAGAATGAAACGTAAAATTACAGCCAAAGGATCATTCCTATTGGCTTTTAAGACGATTTCAACTGGCACCTCACAAAATACAGTCGCCATCTTTCCATCATCAGATATCTCAACAATGTCTGGTTTAGAAGAGCGCAATCGTAATGTCTCTATTGCAGAAAAAAGCATAGTAAAATGCGTTTTGATATTTTTAAAATCTCTTGCTTTATCGCCTAAATCTATGCCATAAAACACTACATCGTCATTTTTATCAAACAACTGTATCAGGCCTTCAGCATCTTTAGACTCGTATGTAAGAAGAAATCGTTCCGTTAAACCGGCAACAATCCGCCTTTCAAGTTCCAATAAATTATCATTCTTGTTCTGAAAAAAGAAAAACAACACACCAATAATAATTAAACCTATTAAAACCATAAGAGATGCAAGTTTCATAAAAAAGCGTCCTTTACCAACATATTTTTATTTTTTGGTCGGCATATAAGAATCTATATAGAGCTCCGTGTAAGAAATTGACGGATGGTGATAACGATGTAATTTTCTAAGAGGTGTTGGCATTTTAATGGCTTCTACAGGACACCACTGCAAGCAAGCCATACAGCTTTCACATTTATCGTGCCAAATTGGCGTCCCTTCAGGTCTAGTAATATTCTGCACGGGACACACCTTTTCACATATTCCACACTTTGTGCAGTTTGAATCAACTGAAAAATGTCTTGCCACATTAGCCGTCTGTTTTCTAAATAGTCCATTAAAAAGCAACCCTAACACTCTCAATGGCAGAGCGGAATCTTCCATTATATTGTGTTTTCTGGACTTAATGGCTGGGATAATAAAATCTGATATCCTTTTATGCGCCTTTTCAAGTACGGTATTAGTTTTATCAATAGTATAACTATGTGAAAGTGGTGGATAATTGCCCGGCATCTTAAGAGAAAACCCTGCGGCAAGTGGTATACCTCTTTGCTGAAGTATACGTTTTACAATGGAATTGGCTGCACCACACACACTTTCCATATTTGCCACTGAGAAAAAATAAGTTTCATTTGTTGCAGGAACTGTTTTCAAAAACTCAGCCACTATCTTCGGAATGCCAAACCCATAAACGGGGAACACCACACCAACAACATCGCATAGCTCCATAGGTTTCCCCCGGAAAGTAGCTGCAATTGGGTAGAGGGTAATATCACCGCCAAGCAACTCAGCAAGCTGTTTGGCAATACTTAATGAATTACCTGTACCAGAAAACCAATATATCACACTTTTGCTCATACAATACATTTTCTAACATTGCTATGCTATGTATATTTACCTTTTAATACTTAAAAGTCTAAAATGTTCGTGGCATTATGTAAAGCAAAAGAAAAACGTACAAACTTGGTGTCTGACACCAAGTAACTTTATCTTTTCGGCTTTGGAATAATTATCTTCTTTGCACAAATGGGACAATTTATTTGTAGTCCACCCCAATCTCTTTCAGCTTCAAGTTTTTGTTTGCAATAAGGACACAGGAATTTAAATGAAGATGCTTTCACCGCAGGTTGTTCTGGAGAAGGTGGCCCCTTTGATTTTTCTTCAACGGATTCTTTTGGTGGTGGAGCAGCTTGAGTTTTATCTGGAATTTTCTGCGATTGATGAGATACAGGCGCAACTTTGGCTGATGCATCTTCAAAGGCAAGAGAAAGCTTTTTCTTCTTAAGTTGTTCAGTAACAGTTAGCGGTTTTTGAATGACTTTTTGTTCAATATGTTCTTGGAGAGGCTTATGTGTAGCTGGTGGAGGCAAGGTTGGCTCTGATGGTGTTGATAGTTTAGCTAATGTTTTCTGTTCTTCAATTTGGACATCTTTTTTGGCATCTTTAGTTTTAAGATCTACCACGCTCGTCCTTTCAATTGTTGATGTATCTGTTTTTTTCTTTATTCCCTCTTTTGCTTCAGTTTTCTTAACCTGCACATCCGAGAGCAAGGTTTTTTTAGGTGCTGGAGGTTTTGTTTCTTCTTTGGTTATCTTTGTTTCTATTTTTTCTTCTTTAGGCTCTTTTGCTTCTTTTGTAACAAGCCCTTTAGAAAGTTCTTCTGGTGGAGTTATTTTCTCAACAGAAACTTTTTGTTTATTTACAAGAGTTTGTTCTTCTACTGGAGGTTTTTCAGGTATTTTTGTTTCAACGACTTTTTGAGAAATCATCGACGCGGTAGCTGGTTTAGTCTCTTTAGTTGTAACAGATCTTGTTGGAACTGCTGATTGAGGAGATTTTTTAACATCCTTTGTAGCAGCAACTTGCGAAGCTTGTTTTAGAGGAGCTTTAGGTGGTTGTTTTTTCTGGAGTTCTTGTTGGATTTTTAACTTTTCTTCTTTCAAATTTTTTGCAGCGGCTTTCTTCTCCGTCAAAACTTTTCTTTTTTCTTTTATTGTGGCTAAAATTCTTGCAGGGCTATGCACTATATAAAAGAAGAAAGGAGAGAGAGCTTGTAGTATTAGTTTCATTTTAATAGAAAGCATTTCAAACAAAGTTGGAGGAGCTTTCCTTGTAGTAATGATGTTTGGATCTATAATTTCTTCAAACCTCGCAAGACAGTTATCTATTTGATCCAATTGTAATGATGGTATTACGCATATCAACCTGCAATTAGTATCTTTAACAAGCAGTGAAAGCTCCTCCATCTTCTCATGGTATGGCTGAATAAGATCTTTATACACAAGGATATTTATAGTGCTTTTTGCCCTTGCTCCCGTTAAAAACCTGCTTTTTAGAAAACAAAAAAAAGTTGATAAGTATTCTGATGCCAAAGTATCTTTCAAAACAGAACAGCTTCTTTTAAACCATGCATTTTCGAAAATGAACTCTGCACTAAATGGTTTTGATTGCGGAGAAAATTCATAAACAGGAACAAAATTATGCTTACAAAACCAGTCTTGCAAATAAGCTAATATGGAAATTTTAGAATTTTTTTTGTATAAATTTTCGTTTACACTTATTTTCGGTAGCTTCTCGGATAAAGGAATATCTGGCAATCCAAATGACAAAAATGTTTCACCTTTTTTTACAAAATCTTCCAGTAGTTTTCTTAACACGTTGCTGTCTTCTGTTATTAAGGCAATATTGGTTTTCTTTTGGAAAATGCTATCCAGCCATTTTCCTGAAATTGGTAAGGGGGCAATATAATCTAGTAAAAGATTAAACTTTGAGAGGTATTCGTATATCAGAAAACTTCCGAGCAGAAAGATGAAAATAAGTATAGTTGTACGCAATGTAATGTCCAGTTTATCAACAAGCTCTACTATATGACGGGGCATCAAGATAGTCCCTTCAGCACTTTTATAACTTTCGCCTGAAGAACTAACAATTGAGCTTAAGGCTTCTGCTGATACATCATTTGTAGATAAAGAGGCGCTTCGTTTTTGTTTTCCTCTTTTGCGGTATTCATATTTTTCTTCTGCTTCTGCCATGGTCCGCTGGTATATAGATTGTTTATCTGCACTTTTTATGCCAGCAAGATCAAGCTTATCCTCTGCTGAATCTTCAACAAAATGCATCTTTGAGGCAATTTTAAAGCCATCTTTATCATCTTCACCGCGAAGCATCAGTTGTTTTGAAACGGCTTCTTTTAATTCAAGTGAGCGATCAATTTCTATAGAAGAAATTCGTATAGAGGCAAACCATGCCAATATAAAAGAAAGTAAAGCAAGGAAGAACGCTTTTAGTAAATGGCGGTGGCGCAAGAAGCTTCTAATATAATTTAATACCACAAGCACTGATGCCAAAAAAAGCATCGCTGCCAGTATGCCTTGTATGCCAAAACAAACTATTACATCTTTTATCATTTTCTGTATTTTCTTGTCTTTTCAAGATAATGAGTAAATGCGTGATAAATTATATTTATCCCCAGCCGCATAGCATTTCTTGCAAGTTGAGGATCAACTCCAGAATGTCCTGTCTTCCATGCGTCATTTAGGTCTCCTGGATGATAATACACAGCCCATCTATTGCCTATTTTTACGCCGAGTGCTTTATATCCGCCATGATGCCATAATGGAGGAGCGCCATTTGGGAAAACAAATGGGCGCTGGTATATAGGATCATCATCAGAGATTACCACAAAATTTTGACCTGGCAACACCTGTTGGATGAATGTTCTAAAGCTTCTATCAAACATTGGAGAACCTGCATCGGCAAAAAGCATTCCGCCATCCATAATATAGTTACGTAAAATTTCCATATCCCGTTTACTCATTCTTATTGAGCCAGAACCAGTCATATAAACAAATGGAGGAGCATATCCTTTTGGATATTTTGCCAGTTTATAGACAGGGTGGCTTTCAGATTTTTTTGCAGTTTTAAAACCAGTTTCCTTTTGAAAAGCCACCAGGAAATTGAGATCTGCTCCTGACAATTCATCCATGCCATCATTCCAATCTTCCCCATCATATTCAAGACGGATAAAGCGTACTACGGCATCTTTCATCCCATCAGGCCAGCCACCTTCTGAACCTCCACCAACTCCCATTTTGGCGTGAGCATTAGCAGGATCAGCCTGATATGTCATTTTGGTTTCTTCTTCAACTTCCTCAATGAGTTTTGAATCATCAAGATCTGGTTTATAAAATGAGATTGCAGATTTGGGATTTATAAGCAGATGTTTAGGTTTTTTCTTCTGTTTAGGTGGTGTTACCTTAACGATGCTGACAACAGGATCGCCACTGCCGTAAGGCACTTTATATGGCTCAACACAGCCTATCATTCTGATTAATATCGGCAGAAGTATAATAATCGTAAAATGCAAAGAGAAGCTTGAAATAAGGCTTTTTCTGAAGCGAGGGTCTTCGCCACCAGTACGGATATTTTCCAGAATAATATCCCCTGCTGCTGGTAAAGCTTCTGGAGTGTTGAGATAGAAATTTATAAAGGCTCTTCTATAGGAGAAAACATGTAAAATTGCAGTGATAATTACTATGATAGCCAGATACTTGATATGTTCAAACCGCCAATAGAACAAGATGACACTATCAACTGGACTGCCATCCAACATTAAATTATTTTCAAAAGCGACGGCAGAAATAGAGCATATTATGTAAGTGGCAAAGAACGAAAGAAAGTAAATGCTTAAATAGGTTTTTCTAATTAAAGAAAGCACCCATGATTTTCTAATGGTTCCAATGAATACCAACAATAGAGAGAATAAAATAACAATAACAAGCAACCATCTAAACACGGCAAGCATAGAAGGAATGCCTGCCATTTCTAAAAACATTTGTAATTTTTTATCCTGCGCCTTATTCCAGCTTTCATACAAAACTGGCAGCAATATGGCATATTTTGATGCGAATGCAGCGATGATGCCGGGGAATATCGTAAGAACAATGGGCACTGCACTCTGTTGCCACATCTTTTGAAAGCTATTTATGAAGTTTTGGTTTTTAAGCGAAAACATTTGTACAAGAGCGCAAGTCTTTATTTCTTTTCTTCATCAAATATGGAAAGCAAATCGGGCTGCTTTGGTATTTCTTTTTGATCTGCCTTTTGAGTTATTTCCTTTACAACTTCTTTATCTTTGTGCTGTTCAAGCAAAGCATCTTTCTTGCTTTTAGGTGTTGTAGAGCCCGATGCTTCAGCATTTGTGATTGCCATCGTGGTATTCGTATTTTGTGTGATAGTGCTAGAAGCACCTTCGTTAGTTGAAATAGCAGAAGCTGCCTCTATTTTTGCCTGACGTTCTTTCACACGTTCAGGAAAAGCCAGATCAAGCAGATAGGATATAGAGAAGACAAAAATAAAAACAATATGTGCAATTATTGCGATGACTACTGCTTTACCAAATTTAGTGTTTCTAAAAAGATCAAGCAATTTATCTGGCACATAATAATCCAACGATAAAGAATTCTGTTTGTTATTATCTTTTTTCTCAACTTCCATAATGTTCTCCTTTTATAGATATTATTTGTTGTTATCTATCTACTGTTTTTCTCCTGCAGCCAGAACGATGCCGCCAGCTTTAGATATGGCTTCTATTACTGGTTCAAAAGCTTCAGCTGGCAGATTGGCATCGCATTTAAAAAGGACTTCTCTATTAGCTTTATCACCAAGCAAAGCGGCAACCCCCCACTCCACTGCTTCGGCATTTGGCACTGCCTTGCCCTGTAGATATATTATCTTATCTTTATCAATGGAAACCGATATCGGTGCTTCTCTAATTGCAGCAATATCTGATGATTTTGGGGGCTTTAATTCCACATTTTTTTCGCGGACGAAGTTACTGCAGACCATAAAGAATATGATTAAGAGAAAAGCTATATCCCCCATACTGGTTGTGGGGATGCTTGGAGAATTTTTCTTGATAAAAAACTTTTTCATTCTTTTGCAGAAGCTCCTTCTCGAACGATAGCTGGGATACCGCTTGCAGCGCTGATAGTGGCAAGAACTTCATAATAACGTTGATAAGAAACATCAGGTGTGGCTGAAAATAATACTATCTTCTCTTCTGGATTATTTTTTAAATCAAGTCTCAACTGTTTCAACCGTCTCTTTAGTTCTATCATTGTAATTTCGGTATCATTCAAAGAAAGTTTTGCATTGGAAAGTGCTATCTCTGGCATTTTTTGTTCTTCCTTTGGTGGAGTGCCAGATTTTGATGAAGATGGAAGTTCAGTCTTAAAACCTGCTGAACGCTGCAAAGTGGTGGTTAAAAGGAAGAAAATAATTAGCAAAAATGCCACGTCTGAAAACGATGCTGTTGGAATATCTTTATCGCTCAATTCTTTCTTTTTAAAGTTGAGGCTCTTCATAGAGATTTAATGGCTTTTAAGACTTTACACTTTCAAGTGCTATTTTGTTTACGAGTGTATCAATTAGTTCAGATGCTGTATCATTTAATTCAAGTCCTATTTTTTCAACTATGCCCATAAAATAATTATAAGGGATTACAGCAATCAGCGCTATAAGTAAGCCAGCAGCAGTGGTAATCAAAGCTTCTGCTATACCAGCGCCTACTATCTTAGCATCCAGAGAAGCCGCTCCAGCAAGTGCTGTAAAAGAGTTTATCATACCAGTTACAGTTCCTGTCATTCCAAATAATGGTGCAGCATTGCCAACAGTGGAAAGCCAGTTCAATCTGGTTTCAACTGCATTTAGAGCATTTGGCATATAATCATCCATTGTTTTGCCTACAACAGAACGCACTACTTCTGGTGTTGGCTTAGCTATTTCAGCAAGCTTTCTATAGCGCTGAAGTCCAGCCAGCAAAATTGCTGATACAGGTCCTGGAGTGCCAGCACAAAGAACTATTGCTTCTTCAATTTTTCCTTCCATTGCAAGATTCATCACCTTGGCTCGCAACGCTTTTGAATCTATTTTTGCATAGGCTCGAAAACTTTTCCATCTATCAATCAAAACAGCTATTGCCACCAGGCTGCATATCATAAGTGGTATCATCAACGGACCGCCTTTAATAATGGTTTCTATCATTTTTATTTACCTCCTGTGTTATATATTTGTGCTAGAATTTGAAATCCATCTTGTGGTGAAACTTTGATGTTTTTGTATTTTAATTGGGGCGCAGGAAAAAGAATCAATTCTCCTGTAATATGGTTATATATGCTTTCTTTGAGCAAATCATAGGGAATTTTAATAGAAAAGCTTTTCTTACCAGCTGCCCATAAGAGCAAGGAATTTTCGGTGCAGGCAAGCCAAAGATGTGATTTTTTTAACCAACTACCTGTATCTATTTTTGTATCGGAACATAGCGTCATAAAAATTTTTGCCGTGCCACGTAGATTTTGAAAAAGCTGTTTCTCATTTTCGGTCATATAATTTAAAGGCAAATCTGTTTCAGGCAAACAGTTTTTTATAGGATTAGGCAGTTCCAGCAAGAAATTATAAGACTTTTTTACTTTGCCATATTTTGCAAAAGTTTCTGCTAAACGTTGTTGCTCCAGTTCCAAGTTATTAAGTTTTATTTCCGCAATATCTATCATCTTCTATATCAAAAAGTTATCTGCCTTCCGATTCTCTCTTTGCGATTTCATCAAGAGCTTCTTCGGTTAGCCTGCCTCTGGCAAACTTTGCCCACTTTGAAGCAGGATAATCCCAAGTAAGTTTCTTAAACTGTTGATAAGCTTTTTCATAACATTCGTTTGGAGGAATCTTTGTGTTTTTATCTGTTGCCGCCTTCATAAAGGCATCGCCACGCCAATACATAGCTTCTGCGGCGAGATCATTATCACCTGATACGGCAGCAATGGCTGTTTCAAAAGTGTCTGCTGCTTTAATAAAATCACCAGCCATCATATAGCATTGTCCACTAATAACCATAGTTTTTCCTGCCAAAGGATGCGTTGGGAAGCGGGCATACAATCTGGAAGCAACTTGTGCTGCTGTTCTAAACATTTCTTTGCTACGCGCCTGGAGTATTAACCGTTTCTCTTCACTTGCTTTATCAATAGCTTCTGTGGCTTTACTTTCATTCTCAAACTCTTTGCCCTTGGCAATAAAATAGTTAGCCAGCCGTGCTATAGTTTCAGCAACAAGCTCATTATCTGGATATAGATAAGAAAGCTTAACATATTCTTCGCAAGCCTGATCCATTTCTCCCATTTTTTCATAAGCAAGCGCCTTGCGATATTGTGCCTTTGGAGCATAGGGGCTATCAGGAAAACGCTGAATAAGATCATTAAACATATTGATTGCTTCAACATATTTCTGCTTCTTGATTGTAGTATCTTCCGCATCTTCAGCAAATTCAAGGGCAAGGTCTGCCAATAGATAGTCCGCTTGAGCTCTTTCTTCGTTGCCGGGGAATTCTTTTATTGCCTCTTCTAGAAGTTTCTTGCCAGCAGATATTTCTTTGCGGGCGATAGCTTTCTGCCCGAGTTTTCTATGATTTTTTGCCATTTCAAAATAAGCCTCTGCCATACTGAATTGAGTACGCACTGCTATCTTTTGATCATTAAATCTTTTACTAAATGCCACAATAGCTCCATCAGATCCCTTCAAGATAGAGACGGTTTTTTCAACGGTGTTATTGTTTGATCCCCGATAAACAACCGTCAGTTTTTCACCATATCTCACAGGAAGAGCATCTGGTGTCCGCAAGCTCTCTTTATCTTCAAAATGCACCAATCTAACGCTTGTTTTAAAAATTCCTGTATGTTCAAAAGTTTCCTGCAAAACGATATTAGTTGTAAAAGCAGCTGTTTTAATAATGATATTAACAGAATCCTTTTCATCCGACACATCACGAGCATAGTCTATAACTCGCAAATATAAGCTTTCTCCAACATTAATAGTGGAAAGCTCGTTTTGATAGTTCTTATCCATTAAATGGAGAAAGGCATCGCTAAAGGAATTAGCATGGCGTATCAAATAAGTCTCTTTTCCAGCTTCATCTTTATATTTCAAAGCAACCCGTATTGCCTGATGGTCATAAATTTTCAATGGTGGATTTATAATCATCATTTGTTCTTCATCTTCTTCTTGCTGAACAGTTTCGCCAGATGTCTCATTTTTAAGCGAAGCATTTCCAAGAGTATTCGAAATCACGAATATAAATCTTCCATCATTAATTGGATCACCGGCATTTGGATCTTCTCCCTTAAAAATTGCTCTACGATATCCCTTTGGAGTAGGCATAAATTTGATTTTTGATGGGACTGCTTTGACCTCTATGGTTCCTGGTAAAGTTATATCAAAGGAAGGAAAGCTTGCATTTGTGTTATTTAGCATGTTTGAAGAGGGATTATACGGTTGGATATATAGTGAGGCACGACTATTTGCTGAAAAAGATATTGTTGGATAAAGCAACTCTATTACGAGTGGAGCATTCAGCATTATTCTAGCTGGTTCGGTTTTGCCAGCATCACCGGGTCTTGTGTAAATAAGGTCTCGTTCAGATGGCACCATCTCTTCTTTACTAATAAGAATAGCTTTTTCTGAAGAAACCGCTATTGAGCCAACCTTGCTTGTTTCAATGGAGGCACTTTCAACATCAAATATGCGCAATTGCGGCGGCTGATACATTATTTGTTTTACAATAAATCTTCGTGTCCATGGGATGCCGGGCTCTGTATTTTCTTTATCCATGTATTCCAGAACGACATCATCACCTATAGCAACCTGCAATTCGTTGGAACGTGTTGGCGTGTTAGTTACGGTAAATAAAGCTCCGATAAAGATACCAGATTGAGGCTCAGTTTCCATGGCGCGCAATTGAATACTCTTTTGTGTTCCAACTTTTGCAGTAAAGGTAATTACATCCCTATTTTGACTAATATCACAATCAGAATCATCTATTAGTACATCTATTTTCGAGCCAGGAGTATACCTATTTATCCTGTTGGTGTGAACTAATCCACCGGTTCTGGCTATAGTGTAAGCCATAATTGAGCCATTATAATAATCGGCAGTGATGATCTTTTCTTGAATGGCATTTTTTTCTTCCACAGGATTGGGATCACGATAGATAATGCTTATTTTATCACCCGGCACTATTTCAAGCATCTTATTGTTTCTTGCATTGGCAAAATCAGATTTAACTGGCAACACATCTATTCCTGCATTATTAGCAAGCTTAATTTTTCTAATTGCAGGAGCGTCCGTTTCAAAATCAGTAAGCACCAGCCTGAGTATTCGCATTTCATATCCAGTAGGGAACTCTGTAGTGAAGATTGTTTTTTCAGGATTGCTGGCTATTGATAAAACATTTGAAAAAATGTTGGCAGTTTCCGCAGGGAAACTCGCCTTGCTAAACATTTTTATTGGGCATCTGGCTATATAAGGAGGAACATCTATATCCATCTGTAGCTCAAAGGAAGGTGCCTTTGTCCTATCGGAGACAAAATAGACTTCCACGAAATGCAAGCCCTGCTCAAAGAGTTTTTTACAAGTGATGCGATCAGCTTTTATATCGGCTGGTAAAATTTCTTCTGAATCCACAATTAAAAACATATTACGTGGGTTCAATCCTGCTGAACCTATAAGATGAAGGGTTCTTGTCTGTTTTTGTGGAATATAGAAAGCTGCTTTAAAGCATGCAGCGTATTTATCTTTTGCAGATTGCCATTGAAGCGGTATGAGATTACTTTTTATTTGGAAGAACGCATTGTTTTTTTCTGCTTCAAATTTTGTTGCATCACTGGATACACTGCCTGCATTAAAGCCTATCTTGCTATTTTCAATATATTGTCTGATTGCTTCACATGAGGAAAGCTGTATATCATCTTTAACTATCGCAAATTCAAAAATAGGGTCGCCATCCCATACCTTTATATTGTTTGGCCAACCAGCAATGGTTTTAAATTTCTTGCCATCCAGAGATGTCTGTAGATAGAACTGTTTTAGCTTTCTTCCTGGAACATCAGAAACAATTGTTAACTTGCCAGGCCTGATGTTATCATTAATATCAACCGTAAAAATTTTTGGCTTTTTGCCATCAGGCAGAGCAACCCATGCTGGCAAAGAATTATCGGCAGATATAGCGAAATAGGGGAAACGCCCTTCATCAGAATCTGATGCGTAGGCAAGCGCTCCTGCATTTGTTGTGGAAATTGCACCTTCAAAAATACCACTGAAAGGAGATGTTTCTTCTAGTAAGAAGCCCTTGACAGCATCACCACTGTAAGCTGAGACATCGATTGTCAAATTATCTTTTTTCTCACTTATGGAGCGGTCTGGATCAATTACTCTTACATAAATTGGATTGCCGGGTCGAACTGTAAGATTTGTCCTTACTCCCGTTATGCTAGCCAGTTCCTTAGTTTGCATAGTTTCACCTTGAGCTCTTGCCACCAACGCATCAAATTCACGTTGCCTTTCTTCCTCTTCAGAAAGCAATAGTCCTGCAGAAACGGAAAGTTTTGCATCGGAAGCTATTTTTAATGATACAGGTTTACTATCTGTAATGTTGTTGATTTTCTTAAATGAATCTGTGAAGTCATAATAGACAGTGTCGGCACCATTAACTTGCAAGATCTTATCGTTTTTTATAGGGGCACCTAGTTCAGTTTTAAGTTGCGCCTCAAATCTGGTCATTGAACCTTCAAGAGGGATCAAGGAAACTTGCTCCTCATCGCCAGCATCTGTCCATACTCTTAAAGAAACAACTTTGCTCTTACCTGCCACTGTAAGATTTTTATCATCCATCTGTATTTTAAGATTTTTGCCTGGAACAATAATTTTATCTTCTGTTGATAAGCCAACAATGATTTCTGTGGCTCTATGATAACGTTTCATTGCATTATCTAATTCGCCACGAAGGATCTTTGCATCGGCAAAGGCAGGATCAAGCGTTAGCGATTGCTCCAAAAGTTTGGCTGTTTCCGCAAAATCTTCCTGCTCAAATTTAATGGTAGCCATTTGATAATAGGCTTTAGCCTGAATTGGACGATCCGCCATCTGAGCAACCTTATTTAATCTTTCTAAAGCAGCATCATAATTTTTGGTTTTTTGTTCCACCAGCGCCAACTTCATCTCTGCCATATACCCGGCGGCAGTGCCAATAAATTCTTTTGTATTAACAATTTTATCAAATAGCGCTCTGGCTCTGGGATACTCCTGCCTTGCAAGGGCAACATCCGCATAAGCGATCATCAGTTTTGCTCTTATTTCAGGGTCGGAATCCTTTAAATTCTCATAAAAATGCATTCCAGCTCTGCAAAGATCTTCCGCAAAATTATAATCAGCAGTTTCAGTTGAGCGATTAATAAACCAGATAAGAAAGTTTGGATCTAGCTCATTTATCATATCCTTCATTCTATTTTTTGATTGAGCAAGCAGATCCATAGCCGCCTTTATATTGCCAGAGCTCCATGAAAGTTGAGCCAGATATACGGGATATCGTGGATCTGTTCTATCCACAGGAATAGCCATTGCAAGCCCAGAAAGTCCCTTCATTTTAATGCTACTTAAATTTATTCTCACATCTTCCGTTAAGCTAGTTCCTGCCACATCAAGCCCCAATGAAGCATAAAGGGCAGCCAGTTCCACAAGTTCCTTTTTGCTCAAATCATTCACAAAATCCGCCAGAAACCTAAATAAATCAACAGATTTACACTGAATAGCCGTTCTCCATATAGCTGAAGCAAGCAAAGAAAGCTCTTTATATTTTTTTTCTTCTAGAAGTTTACGTGGCAAGAGCTCTCCTATCTTCTCCCAGCCACTATCCTTTGGAAAACTTTCACATTTGTTGAGAACAATAAAATTAGCAAATGCCTTTGCTTCTTCGGAAGAAAGCGATTTAGCTTTCGCAAAAACACTCATAGGTGGGGCAGCAAGCCGTATAGGCAAACTAGCGCTCTTATTCATAAATATTGTAAACTGTTCAGAAAGCCATCTGCCAGACTCCCCCGTTCCTATCGGAAAATCATCATTGAAAAAGATTGCATTCATAGCAAAACTATCAAATCTTGTCTTTCCAGAGTTTGCCGCCAAAGTTGCAATCAATTTTTTACGTTCTTCCTCATTTATAGAACGCTTCTTGCGCATTTCCCTATCAACTGAGAAAACATACGCATGAACCTTGAATAGATCAGAGGTTTGGTTAAAGTTCAAATAAGTATAGTTTACCGGCAGGCTACTGAATTTTATTAAATACTGAACTGCGTAATTAAAGAGCTTTCCTTTTTCATCAACGCTCTGCGATAAATAAAGCATATCTATATTTTTAAGCTCTTTACATTCTTCTATCACCATATCGTCAAAATAAGAAGCAATAGGAAATCTGTCGTTCAGTGCTGGATAATAAGCTTTCACCAAATAATGATAAACTGCCCCTGCAGTAAGAGCGCCAAATGGTCTATAGTTATTCTTTCTTAACACGTTTTTCTCTATCATCGCCTCAATTGCTTTTTGCCCCGCTGTGGCTTCACCCCAGCCTTGTCCTGAACGTGTGGCAAGCAACCATTCAAAAGCCGTGCTGGAGAAGGCACTCTTTTCTGCAAGGTTTATCAGAGCTTGCTCATAAGCCTGATTAACTTTTAAAACTTTCTCTTTATCCGCTTCCTTTGCAGCAGATGGCCAGCCGGCTCTGCCATTTATAATTCCAGCAATAGTCAATCGTGGACCTGGCATAAGCAAATTGGTGCCAGCAAGCGCAAGTTGATCTTTTAAAATTTCAAGTTGCAAATCAAACGTGTCAAATGCATCAAGTCTATTGCTGGTTATGAACGCCAATATAGATGATGCGAATGCCTTTTTAGTTTGGTGCATATCACGGATGTTTCTATAGATATTGCGAGCTAATGCAATATATTGGTCAGAATTTTTTTCAAGAACAGCCAGTTTTAGTTTAGCCAACTCCTTGCATTCATCGTTTGGAGCCTTCTCTATTCTGGTTGAAGGTGGCGCATTTTTATCCATCAAATTCCTAAAAGTTTCTTCGAGTTTAGAAAGGGCTGCTATTTCATCATCAGAAATACTATCTTTCATTTTCGCAAGTTCTTCTTTTGCATCAGAGGCAGCGCCTGCAAGTTTCAAGCACTCAGTATCAGCTTCTGCAAATTCTCTTGATGCTTCTTGAAGCATAGTTTGATTGCCTGTTTTTTGAGCCTCTTCTTTTTTAGCTTGAGCGGCTTTCTTTCTTGTTAAAGCCTTTTCATAAGCTTCTATTTTGTTTTTTTGAGTACTAACTAGTTCTGCTTTTCTGCTAGCTACTTTTGACCATTCTTTAAAGACATTATAGGCGCCAGAAAAAGCGAGATCGCTTTCTGCTTTGCTGTATGGCACCCATTCAAGAGCGCTCAAGAACTTTAAAAATTCTTGTTTGTTCCCTATGACTGCCATTTGTAATAAATTACTTATTGCCGTTGGACTCTCTATTGGCAAGGGAGATTTTGCAATATATTCTGCTCCTACCTTACTTAAGGTGTTGGCAAGCAATTCTTTTGAGTTTTTTTCAGAAGTTTCATAATTTGGCAAAATAACTTCCTTTATGGCATATAAGATTTGTTCGGAAGTTAAGCACCATGAATAATTTTTTAATAATGCCATTAATGCTGCATCACAATTATTCTGGCTGGCTATAACATTGATGGCAGCAACAAAAGGTTTAGTAGAAGATGCAATCTGATTGATTACAGGAGATAAAGCTGAAGAAGACATTTTTGCAAAAAGTTTTTCTGCTTCTATAAAAGCTAAAGGAGCCGCCCCAAAAGCTTTTTGCCAGCCATCTTCCGTGCAAATCCATGTCCTATAGGAGTAGCCAAAATTTTTAAGAAAAGAAATCTGTTCCTGGAGAGAAAGCTTGGGGAAATTTTCTATAAAGAAAGCTTCTTTTTGTTTTTTGTGCATATTGCCTTGTGGTGTAAAATTTAAATTAATTATGTTTATACAATCTCGCAACGTGCTTTCATCAGGCAGAGTTTTTATATAGAGCGAAGCAGCGTTAATAACATTTTGAAATAGTTTCTCTGTTGTTTCATTTTCTTTACCTGCCAATCCTTTTTCGGTTGCTGTGGCAATGAAGGATGCTGCCTCCAAATACAGTTTGAACTTTAATGCCGATGGATAATTGCCTTTTATAGAGGAAGCAATTGTTTTTAAATATGGCAGGTATGGCATAGCTGAAATAATTGGCAGTCCTGTTAGATAATCAAGATAATCTGCAAAAAAGAAAACTTCTTTTTCAAATGGCATTGGTTCTGAAAATATGAGTGCAAGACGTTTTGCCACTTCTATTGGCTCATTATTACGTTTTGCCATATTCATAAACCAAACATCATATTGCTTACTGGCAGGAGTTTTCCTAAATTTTTCGCCATTACTCTTCATAAAAGCATAAGCATCGGATTCCATACCTAGATAATCAATTAATAAACTATAAAATTCCGATGCGGCTTCTGAACTCTCTTCTGTTGGGGAAGCTACAGCCAGATAACTTTTATAACGAGAGAGCGCACTCCGCAGTTCACCTGACTCTACAGCATTTTTTGCTGCAATACGTTGAATGGTTTCAGCGCTTGATCCTGAGGCAGATACAACAAGACCTTTCAAGGCGGAAGCAACACTTAAGGGGCGGCCAAGTTCAAAGCCCATAGAAATAAAATTATCTATTTCTTGTTTCTGAAGGGAAGCGCTGCCCTGTTGAATCTTCTGGCATAGTTCTTCAAATTTCTGTTGGTCTGGAATAGCTTCGTTCTTTGCTCCAAACGCCGCAACTGTTAAGAATGCGGAAAGAATAAGCGCAATAGCCTGCTTGTTCATAGAAATGCCTTTCTATTCTCCTTGTTTGCCTTTACCTTCAAGTTTTGGTAGAATTTTTTTAACTTCTTCTGCATATTTACTTCCTGGATATTCAGAAAGTAGTTGAGTTGCTTTCTCATAAGCCTTTGCGGTATCACCCATTCTATATGCTACAACAATCCATTTAAACAATAAACTATCAAGGAAACTCGCATCAGGATAATCTTCAAAAACCTGCTTAAGCATATCATCAGCCTGCTTATAATCTTTCTTTTCAAAAAGGTAATCCACCACTTTTTCAAGAGCCTTGCCTGCAAACTCACTGTTTGGATAGCGCTCTGCGCAAAGTTTATAAAGCTGAATTGTATCCGGTTTTTTTTGCTTTTCGGCAATCTCTGCTATTCTAAATTGCGCTTCTGCTTTGGCAGATGAATCTTTTAGATTAAGGATTCCAGCAAAAACGCTATACGCTTTATTATATTCACCTATCTGCATTAAACCTGTGGCTGTTTTCAATAGAGCTTCATCAACATAAAGAGAGTTAGGAAACAACCGGCTAAAAAGCGTGCAAGTTTGTATTGCGCTTTCATAATTTTCCACTGCAAGATAAAGTTCCCATTTTAATCTGAAAGCCTCTTCACGTATTCTGGGCGGAATAGCTTTGCCTTCCTTAATAATATCATCAACCTTCTCTAATCCTATCATGCTTTTTTCCATTGCTTGTCTCAAAAGCCCCATATCCTTAAATATCTTTGCAAGCTCCAGATAAGCCCTTGCCTCAACAAGATTTTTCCTGGCTTTAACAAGAGGATCGGTAACAACATTTTGCATAACGAGCGGCTTTGATTCTATGTCACCAGAAACCGGAATAGAAGAATAGACATCTCTTTTTTCTGTGCCTTGAATATGCTTTTCATCTGAATATATTGCAATAATTTCATCACCAATATCACAAACAAGAACATCATCTTCTTTATTAATCGCGGCACCTTTTGTATATGGTATAGTCTTCAATCTTCCTGCGAAGGTGCCACTATGGACCGTTAAATTTGTACCCATTTCTTTTAATGTTATAGATACCTCGTCTCTAACAATACCTCCCTTATCATTATCTGAAATATAAAAACGCTCTGCATTTAGATTTTCAATTTCCTCATCGGCATCGGGACGATATCGGGAAATAACCTTTATTTTTGCAGTATCAGCTGCATCTGTTGTATCAAGGTCAAGATCTTTAAGTCTAATAAAAACATCCTGTCCCCTATAAGCTGACTGGGCTTTTTCTTCAAAAGAGCCAAGTGTGAAATCAAGTTCAGCTGAAGAAACCACACGCACTTTCTGTTCCCGGATAGCTCTTGAACCAGAATTATCATTCAGGTCGCTGTAACGAACGGTAATTTCATCGCCACCCTTAATCTCAAGAGAGCCGTTGCCTTGCTGTGGTGTGCCAGGCACAGTTTGAATTGAACCTATAACTGAAGATTTATTTTTATCCGTCATTGTTGGATAAAGGACAATTTTTTCTTTATCACCGCCACTGGTGGTTACTTCCACCTCCACCCCCTTATCTTCAGATGCTATTACTGCCAGATCGTTATCTGTGACTTTGACATACAATCTTTTACCTGCCTCTATTAAATCAACAGTTGGCGAATTTGAATCTATTCCAATACCTACCATAGAAAGAGCTTCAATAGCTTTGCTCCAGCGTTGTTGTGCGAAGTGGCACATTCCGATATAGTAATAGGCCTGATTAGCCCACACACTATTTGGAAAGTTTTTGGTTAAAAGCCTCATCGTGTTAAAGCAATTTTCATATTGCCGCATATTAAAATATGCAACGCCAGTAAGATATTGCCCTTCAAGATACCATTCAAGTTCATCACCTTCTGGGTATTTATCACCTCTGGCAAGCGAGAGCACCTGCTTTAAAATTTTTATAGCATCAGGATATCTTTGCGTATTAACATAATGCCTGCCGAGTATTAGCATTGCCCTAAATCGCAGTGGATTCTCACTGTTCTGTTCAATAACATTCTCCAGCATTTTAACGCCACTTTCATATTCTCCTGAATTTAAAAGTTCTTCTGCCCTTGAGATAAGCCTTAAGATGTTGACATCACCATTTTCTGCAACCTTATTTTCTGCGTTCTTGTTTTCTGAACTCACCTTTGCCGCAAATATCTCGTGATTAAATAGAAAACAGATCAGCATAGTGACAGCAATGCTGGATAAATACTTCATCGTTTTTTCCTTTCTTATATCACTCTGCATCAACTCCGCCGCCGATTCGTGCTTCTAACTTTTCTAACTCAAGATGCGCTGCAGAAGATTCCGTAGATTTAGGATATTTCTTCAGAACTTTTCTATAAGCAGCAAGCGCTTCTTTTTGCAATCCTGCATTTTTGTAATAAACAGCTTGCTGCAATGCCGCTCGTGGTGCACTATCAGGGAAGAAATTTTCAACTTCTCTCAATGTGGATATGGCCTTATCTAGTTTATTCAAGTTAATATAGCAAGAGGCAATTAAAAACAGCGTTTCTGGCGGATTATTTGCAAGGTTGTAAGCATCTATTGCCTTCTGATATTCTCTGTTCCATGCATAAAAATTCCCCAGCATAGTTCCAGCTCTGGCTGCATATTTCTCATTTTTCAAAAGTTCTTCAGCCAGAGGAATGCCTTTTGCCGAATTCCTTGTCCAATCATAATAAAAAACGAGCAAAGCCATTTTCCCTTCGTTTTTGTCAGTAAAGCTTGCCGCAACTTTCATCAGAGCTTCTTCATAGAAACCATCCCTGACATATGGATAGAGTGTCTGCATAAGTTTTGCCCTGCCAGAATCGCCCATTTTTTCTAACGCAATTTTATCAAAGAAATTCTGCGCAAGCTGGTAGTGCTTCTGCCCCAACAAGGCAAAAAGCAGCTTTTGCTTCTTTTCCATATCCAGATTCTGTAAATTAATTTTTGCGTAATATTCATCCACCTTCTTCTTATCTCCTTCAAACAAACCTATCCACCTTATTATTCTATCATCGGATTGCTCGCCTCTTTTAAATAATTCATCAAGTCGATTCAGTTTGCCTTTTAGATCATTATCCGCAAGATACTGAAACGTTATTGCCTCTATCTGAAAATCATCGGATGTCTTAAATTTGTCTTCCATCGCCTTTGCCCAATAAGAATAAAAAACTTTACGTTCCTCCTTTTTCTCTGAAGGGAATTGAGAACCGAATTGTTTTACGAAGTAAATAACCCAATTCCAGTATTTTCTATCTTCATAAGCAGAGCCCTTAATTGGTTCGGGTTTCTGTTCAAATCCTTGAGCCTTTTCATAAAACTCTGCAAAGCGCTTCGCATTAGGTTTGTTCATAACAAGCTCTCTTGCAACAGCATAAATTGCTTTTTCAACAGCAGCCCAATCAGATGTCCTGAAATCAGTAACCACCTGTTCATAACAAGAAACTGCCTTTGCAGTATCGCCCTGCTTGAAATAAAAAGCAGCCAGCTGGTTGAGCGCATAAACACCGATAGGATGTTTTCTATATTCGGCATCTTGAATCAGTTTTTGCCACGTTTTAATGGCATTATTGATATCACCTGTATCATAATAGCAAAGTCCCATATAATACAGGGAAGGAGCAGCATAATTGACGGCATCAGGATAATAATCAATCACTTCCCTATACCTCTTTATGGCTTCAAAGCGCTTATTATCTAGATCTATTGAGCGAGCCTTCCTAAACAGGACATAAGGAATAACTCTCGATTTTGGAAACTCCAGAAGGAAAGAATCATATTCTGAAGCTGCCTGCCTATACAATTTCTTCCCAAAACTATTATCCGCTTTTTCAAGACTGTGCTTTTCAAAAGGATCCATCTCATTTAGGTCTGACTTCGCTAATGAAATCTCTCGTTGAGCTTTAGCTACTAAAAGGCACATGAAAAGAAAAGAAAGGAAAATATATATACGCCACTTAAAATACATTTGCATGCTATTCCTCCAATAAGGTCAGATAAGTTACGCTCTTAAACATAAAATTCAAGCTTTTTAGAAAAAGAAATATCTTTATATATAAGCGCTTCACAAAATCTTTTAGTACAGGTTATTTATTATAAAAGCATAAAAAAAATGTCTTGTAATTTGCAGATACATAAAGCAGGGCTGAAGAATAAAAAAACGAACTGGCGGGAGAGACGGGGCTCGAACCCGCAACCTTCGGCGTGACAAGCCGATGCTCTAACCAATTGCGCTACTCCCCCGAAAAAAAGAGACGCTAACTGTAATAAAAAAATTTTCCCTTGCAAGCTTTTTTTATATTTTTTTATCAGCTTGACAAAGCAACTTACTATCCATATTTTTCTTCCTTCCTTAAAGCAAATCAATAAAAAGGAGAAAATAAACTATGAAAAGGACATATCATCCATCACGTAGAAAACGTATCAAGAAACACGGGTTTAGAGCTCGCATGAAAACTGCCGATGGACGTAAAGTATTAAGAAGGCGCAGACAGAAAGGAAGAAAACGTCTGACGGTTTCCGATGAACGTTAATGAACCGAAAACATTAAAATCGCTTTGCAAAAAGAAACATTAAAACGGCATCAAAGGATAAAGAGCAGAAAAGAAATAAATCTTTTTTTTAAGAACAAAAAAATGGTTTCTAGCAAATGCATGCAAATGTGGATCGTTTCAGGAGAAAAATCTTCCCTTAAACTTTGCGTGGCAGCAGGACAAGTTTTTGGAAAAGCGGTTAAACGAAATAGAGCGAAGAGGCTTTTAAGAGAGCTTTTTCGTAGAATGCGCAGTACACTTGAAGCGAAATATGATATACTTCTAATTGCAAGGAAGCCTATTCTAAAAGAAAATTTTGAAAATCTAAAAAAAGAATTTATTAACAATGCTGAAAAATTGGGAATAAAAATAAAAAACTTATAGAGAAACTGGATGAAATGGATTTTTATAATCTTAATTAGAGCATATCAACTGTTTTTATCGCCACTATTTGGGAATTGTTGCAGGTTTTATCCAAGCTGCTCGCAATATACTATGGAAGCTATTGAAAAGTATGGCGCAATAAGAGGCACTCTTTTCGGAATTAAAAGACTTCTTAAATGTCATCCATTACATCCCGGCGGGGTTGATTATGTTCCATAACTCAAAAAAACAAGGAAAATTATGAATCGTAAAGAGCTCTTGATAGTTATAATTCTTGGTGTATTCCTTATTCTATGGCCTTCATATATAGGGCCAAAGCTTTTTCCACCGAAAAAAGCGGTTGCTCAAGATAAAGGAAAAATTTCTGTTACAAATATGCTGGCTCATTCTAATACACAAGGAAAGCAGGCTGTTCAGGAAGGTATAAAAACAAGTATAGAACCATCTACCGTAAACGATACAAATTATCAGCAAGTGGCCTCCTTGCCAGAGAAAATGCTATCTATAAGTAACGACTTTTTAACTATTACAGTTTCATCTTATGGAGCTTCAATAAAAAAAGTGGAATTGCATAAATATCGTAGATATGTTGAGAAAGATAGCCCACATGTGGTTTTTGATTTTTCTGATCGCCGCGCTCTGATTTACAGCGGAATGAAAGGCGCAGGTGCGAATGATAGTTTTGAACTTTATATTAACAAAAACACAAATGGAATAATAGCAAAAAAGAAAATTGATGATAAGTTATCCCTAGAAAGACACATTACGTTAAAAGAACATTATCTTATTGAAGTAAGAGACATCTTCCATAATGAAGGAAGCAACAACATATATATACCAGAACGTCAAATATCACTCGGCATTATAAAGGCTCCCGAGCACGATCCAAAACATCCAACCAGCGATGAAAATTTAGGGATAGATGCTTTAATAGCCACAAGCGGAGAAGGCACAAAACACTGGGAAACGAAACTGGCTGGATTTTTCCAGAAAAAAGATGGTGAAGGCATTCCGCATAACATTACAAAGTTTGAAGATATCCCCATTGATTGGCTGGCAGTTAAAAGTAAATTCTTTGTCCAGATCCTTAAACCTCAAGGAGGTGCTTTAGCCTATAGAATGTTTATGGAAAGAGAAGTTTCTCCAGAAGAAAAAGCTGGCTACGCAAAGGCTCCATCAAAAGTTAAAATCACTGGTGTGGCAGGCGCTATAGTTTTGCCAGAAAAAGAAATAGCCGCAGGGAATACCACAGTTGAAGAGAAAATGATGCTTTATATAGGGCCAAAGAAACTTTCCATTCTTAGAACACTTGGATTAAAAGAAGAAGATGTGATGGATTTTGGAATGTGGCGTGCAATATGTCATATACTGGTCTGGTTAATGAATGCGCTGTATCAAATTATTCCAAATTATGGTGTAGCAATTATATTGATAACGATGATAATTAGAATAATTTTCTGGCCACTAACTCATAAAAGCAATCAAAGTATGAAAAAGATGCAGGAGCTTCAACCTTTGATAGCAGAACTCCGTACGAAATATAAAGATAATCCTCGCAAGATGCAGGAAGAAATGATGAACCTTTATAAGGTTCATAAAGTTAATCCGCTTGGAGGATGCCTGCCAATGCTTATACAAATTCCTGTGTTTGTGGCTCTCTTCTATGTTTTAAAAAGCGCCATTGAATTACGCTTTGCCGAATTTTTATGGATAAAAGATTTGAGCGAGCCTGAAAGATTATTTTATGGGGTAATCCCCTTCCTACCCTGGGGATTAAATATTTTGCCTATTTTTATGGCAGTAACACAAGCATGGCAAACGCATCTGATGCCAAGCTCTGACCCAATGCAACAGAAAATGATGGTTTTCTTTATGCCTGTTCTGATGCTTGTGCTCTTCTATAATATGCCATCTGCTCTGATACTTTATTGGACAGCCAACCAGGTAATAATGATCGTTCAGCAGCTCTTCCAAAAATATCGCATATCATTAGAAAAACAAAAAGCGCACGCACAGGGTTGAAATCAAATTTTATTATCAGACGCTGGCTATACCACTTTAACTAAGCTACCCCGGCAGGTTTGATAGCCTTTGTAGGAGAGGCATCAAAACTCAAATAGCGATCTGACACTTCATTTAAGGCTAATCGCACATTGTGGAAAAGGGCTGCAAGAACGCGATAAATTTCCGTAAGTTCAAATTCTTTTGAAAGTCTTTGGTTGGCTGCCATATCAAAGCTTTCTTTGCCTATGTTCTCATAAAAATCTACTGAAGGCGCACCATAGCGATTGGTGCGCTCATTCAAAAAAGCAATAAATAATCCTGCCAGAATAAGTGCCCTATTTCCAAAATCAGAGTACAAGAAAAATCTCTCGGCTTCTCCACCACTATGTTCAAGTCTATAAAAGAAATCGGTGGCTTCCAATATCAATTTTTCAGGTGGCAATTCACTAAAAAATGAAAGCGCATTAGCCACATAGATCGCCAGTGCTTTATCTTCTATACCAGACTTCAGAAATTGGCGTCTGATAAGGATATAAAAGTAAAGTGCAGGAGAAATATTAATTAAAGTAGGGCTTTCTAAAATTATTCTAAAAAGCTCTTCGCTTTCAAGAATGGCATCTTGCAATTGGGCATCACACAAAAGTTTCTTTACCGCTATGCGTTCTTCTTTTTTATGTGAGAATAATCTGGCAATACATTCTATATCATTTTGCGATGGTATATTATGCCATGTGGCGAATAAGTATTTCATAGCATCCACCTTTGCATTTATTTTTTGTGTTAGCATATCTTATGCCATGCCAAAACTATAACCAAAGCCTTCATTACCAGCCTTAATTTTCTTTTAAAAACTACATCAGAAAAAAACATCAATTAAATAATGCAGCCAACCTGTTTCACATCTTTATTCTTGCTTTTATGTTATTTTTACTGTATTACTCAAAGAGTTTTTGGCCATAAATTAAAATAAAAAATGCTGATATGAACGATGAACAAACATGCAATTTATTAAAAGGTGCTCCTGAAATAGAAGGCTATATTATTCTAGAACAACTTGGACAAGGCGGTTCTTCAATAGTATACAAAGCGCATCAGATTTCCCTTGATAGACCCGTTGTTATCAAGATGCTATCGCCGAATCTTGCTGTCCAGCCAGAAGATGTTGCTCAATTCAAGAGAGAAGCTCAGATTGCAGCAAAGTT
>CAZBHO010000007.1:41314-46071 GCA_964491945.1 uncultured Verrucomicrobiota bacterium
TCACAGCATAACGCAGGTTTACGATTTTGGTGAAATACCTTCCGGCGGAAGATATTACTTCGTAATGGAATATATTTCAGGATATACCGTTGGACAATGGTTAAGAAAAAAGGGGAGATTAGGTGAAGTAGATTTGCTTATTATTGCGCGGAGCGTTGCAGAAGCTTTGCAATATGCATGGGAAACAAATCATATTATTCACTGCGATATTAAACCAGAAAACTTGATGGTAGATAGCGATGGAACGCTAAAAATCATGGATTTAGGGCTGGCACGCGTTGTAAGCAAAGTGCATAGAGCCGAAGCGGAATATACGGATGAAACAGTTATAGTTGGAACTCCAAACTATATGTCCCCAGAGCAAATCAGAGCTGTACCTGATCTTGACCAACGTACTGACATTTATTCATTGGGCTTAACTTTGTATCACCTTGCAACAGGAGTGCTTCCCTATGAGCATCCAGATCCTAATGTAGTGATGGAGCGGCAATTACACGAGGAACTGCCTGACATATCAAAATATAACATAAAAATCACAGAAAGTTTTGCCACTCTCATTAAACAGATGATTGTTAAGAACCGAGATAAAAGGATAAGCCAATGGTCAGATATTTTAGTAAAAATAGCTTTAATAGAAAAGGAATTAACTACTAAGGAACAAGCAACACTTTCCAAAACTCAGCAAATAGCGCTTGAAAGTTCAAAAGAAGATATAAAAGAAGGGAAAAAAGTACCTGAAACAAAATCTCAAGAAAGCAAAGAGCATAAAAATTGTCCTTTCTGTGGTGAGCTGATAAAGAAAAAAGCCATTTATTGTCGCTTTTGCAAAAAAGCATTGCCACCTGATAAGAAGGGGATGCCTGATCCAGAAAATCCTTTAAAATTGAAATCAAGGGCTTATGCTTCTTCAGCTGGGAAAGCTGCCACACGAGCCTCCTTACCACAAAAACCAATTATAATAGTCAAAGAAGCTGAAAAAAAGCAAAGTGGAATTGGCTGCCTTTTTAGAATGTTAATTTCTTTAGGGCTTACAGCTTTTCTTGTTTTTTATGCTATTTTTAAATTTGGTAGTGATATTGATATTCTTATCCCTATAAAAAATCAGATAGTAGATGTGATATTGCCTGCCATTCTTGAAACACCCATTAAAGTGGCTGAGTGGATACGTTCAGGCGGAAAAACTAGCGATGAAGAAGATGAGGAAGAAGATACAACAAGCAGCCGAAGGGCAACAATAATAAGAACTCATAGAGGAGAAGTAGTTAAAACTTATGATGTGGTTGCCGGAGAAGAGCCAAAAGAAGAAAAACCTCGTTCAAGCATTGTTTATGATCAATCGGACACATATCGCCATGCAGAGGTTGAAAGCAGTTTTTCAGAAGTGGAAGCTGCTAAAAAAGAAACTGCTGTGAAAGAGAACCAAGAAACAGAGCAAAAAAAATCTGACGCATCAGAAGCCGTAATCACTTCCACTCATTCAACCGACTTGCAATCAGAAGAATATCAGCGTTATCTGGAATCCTTTAAACAACAGGTTCCAAGAATTGGTGAACGATTATCCATAAAATTAAAGAACCGGCCTCAACCCGTACGCGGCATATTAAAAGAAATTCGAGCTGATGGCATAATGCTTCAGGATGATAAAATGGCAGCTTTCTATAAATTTGATCTAATGCAGGAAGAATCAAGATTGCCATTCTTCCCTGCAGAAAGAGCAAAAGCTGCATTAAGAGAAAAAGGCAATTGATAACCAAAAAAGATGCTACAAATGCATTCAAGATTACTTTTAAGCGGTAATGAAGCCGTTGCACTTGCTGCTATTGATGGCAAGATAGAATTTGGAGCAGGATATCCCGGAACACCTTCAACCGAGATTTTAGAAAACTTTTCCAAACTCGGTGGAAGAGCGCAATGGTCAGTAAATGAGAAGGTTGCTCTTGAAGTTGCGCTTGGCGCAGCTTTCGCAGGAGCGAGGGCAATTACCACGATGAAGCATGTTGGATTAAATGTGGCAGCAGATCCATTGTTTTCAGCAGCTTATTCCGGAGTTGCAGGCGCCCTTCTGATAGTTAGCGCAGATGATCCTGGCATGGCATCCAGCCAGAATGAGCAAGATAATCGCTATTACGCCAGGTTCGCTAATCTACCGATGCTTGAGCCTTCTGATTCGCAAGAGGCATACGATTACACCTTATATGCCATAAAAATATCTGAAAGATGGAAAATACCTGTAATACTTAGGCTCACTACCAGAGTGTGTCATTCTGTTTGTTGTTTGCAAAAAAATACGGATCTTGTTAAAAAGCTGCCAGATGTTGAGCCTAATCATAAATATCAGAAAGATGTCCGGTCCAGAGTTCTTATGCCGGTTAATGCCCGCCCTGCGCACCAGAGACTACTTCAAAAACTTGAAGAAATAGCACAATGGAACGAAACTTCCGAACTAAATCAAATTATAACGCCTGAAAAAGATGCCCTTCATAATAAATATGAGCTCGGAATAATCACATCGGGCATATCCTATGTTTACGCTCGTGAAGCTGCACCTCAATCAGCCTTCCTAAAGTTAGGAATGACATGGCCATTGCCCAAAAATAAAATTATGGCTTTTATCCAGCAATGTAAAAGTTGCTATGTAATAGAAGAAGGCGAAAGGCTTATAGAAGATTCCATCAGGAGCTATGGTATAAATGTGCATGGTAAATCCACTCCTTTTATTTGCGGTGAGCTGAATGTGGCAAGAGTAAGAAAAATTCTTAAAGGCGATGCTTCACCTGAAACACCACCACCCCCTGGCAGAGCGCCACGTCTTTGCCCGGGTTGTCCGCATACAAATGCTTTTGAAGTTTTAAGAGACTTAAAATGCATAGTTGCCGGCGATATTGGCTGCTACACTCTTGGAACTCTTCCGCCATATGATGCTATGGATACTTGTATTTGTATGGGAGCAAGCATCACGAATGGGCTTGGCCTTCGCTATATGCTTACAAAAGAAGAAGCAAGAAGAGTGGTAAGTGTTATTGGAGACAGCACATTCTTTCATAGTGGCATAACAGGCATTGTGGAAATGGTATATAACCCTTCTCCAACAGGACACATTGTATTAATTCTTGATAACGAAACAACCGCTATGACAGGTTTACAGGAACATCCCGGTTCAGGCAAGAATCTTATGGGTAAACCAGCCAAACGGATTCTACCAGAAGAAATTGTTAAAGCAATAGGAGTTGATTTTGTAAAAGTTTTTGATCCTGTTTCTGAAAAACAAAAGTTCAAAGAGACCATGGAATCTCTTCTTGAAAAGGATGAAAATGCTGTTATCATTTTAAGACGTTCGTGTTTACTGGCAACAAAGAAGAGGCAGAAAGCAAATAATGGATAACGGAAAGATATTTAATATCGTAATTGCTGGAATAGGTGGACAGGGAGTGCTTAAGGCTTCTGATGTGCTTGCAACAGCGGCTTTTTTAAAAGGCTTTGATGTAAAAAAAAGCGAAGTACACGGAATGAGTCAGCGCGGTGGCTCCGTGACAAGTGATGTAAGATTTGGCAAAAAGGTCTGGAGCCCAACCGTAACACGTGGCGAAGCCGATGCGGTGATTGTTCTTGAAATAGATCAAAAGCCTATTGTTGAATCATATTTAAAGCAAGATGGCATAATGCTTTTGCCCTCAGATATTGCACAGGAGAAGCTACCTGACAAACGCTCTATAAACATAGCCATGCTAGGCAGATTAAGCACGGTAATATCTTGCATAGAGCAAAATTATTGGCTAGAAGCCATAAAAAAATGCTTCCCTGAAAAACTCTGGGAACAAAACATATCGGCATTTCAAGTTGGTACAGATCAGAAAGGGTAATGATATGAATGGAAATATAAAAAGCGGTGGATATGAAGGGATAAATCCTACAAGCATTCCAGATTATCTCCCTGTAAAGCAATTGAGAATGCTACAATTGCAAAGACTAAAATATATCATCAAACGTGCTTACGATAACGTACGGCTTTTTAGAGAAAGAATGGAAAAAAGTGGGTTGCGTCCTGAACACATTAAGGACTTATCCGATCTTGAAGCTGTGCCTTTTACCACCAAAATGGATTTAAGAGATACTTATCCATTTGGCCTATTTGCAAGTGCTATGAGCGATATTGTTAGACTCCACGCTTCAAGCGGCACAACAGGTAAGCCGATAGTGGTTTCTTATACCAAAAAAGATATTGAAGTTTGGACCAATGCAATGGAACGAACCTTTGCAGCCTGCGGAGTGCACTCTGGCGATATTGTTCAAAATGCTTATGGCTACGGGCTTTTCACAGGTGGACTTGGCGCTCACTATGGCGCTGAAAAGCTAGGGGCAACGGTTATTCCTATTTCAGGCGGCAATACCGACCGCCAAATTATGATAATGAAAGATTTTGGCGTCACTGTAATTTGCTGCACACCAAGCTATTTTCTGCACATTATAGAGAGAGCGTCTGAAATGGGGGTTAATATAAAGGAACTCCCATTACGAGTTGGTGTGTTCGGCGCAGAGCCATGGACGGAAGCTATGCGGCAACATATTCAAGAACAAAGTGGCATCAAAGCCTTTGATATATATGGACTTTCAGAAATAGTTGGACCTGGTGTTGGCATAGAGTGCCATTACCAGAGCGGTCTGCATATTTTTGAAGATTATTTCTATCCTGAAATCATTGACCCTAACACTGGAAGAGTTCTTCCTGATGGCGAGGAAGGTGAGCTCGTTTTAACCAC
>CAZBHO010000007.1:46081-68950 GCA_964491945.1 uncultured Verrucomicrobiota bacterium
TTGCTAAGGATGCAATGCCAATGATACGTTACAGAACAAGAGATATCACCGCTATTATTCCGGAGCAATGCCCTTGTGGTAGAAGTATACGGAAAATAAAACGCATTTCCAGAAGATCCGATGATATGTTCATTATTCGCGGTGTAAATGTATTTCCATCACAAATTGAATCTGCATTGCTTTCAATCAGAGGCACATTGCCTCATTATCAAATAGTGCTTACCAGAGAAAAAGGACTTGATAATATGGAAGTTCAAGTGGAGGTTACTGCGGAACATTTCAGCGATAAGGTTGGGGCTCTTGAAACTTTGCAGAAGAAAATTGCACATGCCCTTGAAACTGTTATAGGCATAAGGGCAGATGTACGCCTTGTTGAACCACATACCATTCAACGTTCAGAAGGCAAAGCAAAAAGACTTATAGATAAAAGGAACATGTGAAAGTGAATTTTTTTATAAGGAGAATAAATTATGAAACTTAAACAAGTATCTGTTTTTTTGGAAAATAAGCCAGGGCAACTTCTTATACCCTGCCGCGTTCTGAGTGAAAATAATATAAACATCATAACACTCTCTTTGGCTGATACACAGCAATTTGGTATTTTGCGGCTAATAGTTAAAGAATGGCAAAAAGCTGTTGAAGTCCTGGAAAAAGCAGGATGTGTGGTTAAAGTTACCGATGTGCTTGCGGTGGAAGTTGAAGATAAACCAGGCGGACTTGCTGCTGTGGTAGAAGTGCTAGAGAAAGCTTCTATCAATATAGAATATATGTATGCTTTCACTTTCGGCAGAAATAACAAAGCTATTCTAGTATTCAGATTTGAAGATATTGATAGCGCAATTGATGCATTAAAACAGGCAGGGCTCATCATAGTTGACCATAACTTTATATACGAAAGAAATGGCGAGGCTTAAGTTGTTATATGTCTGCTTTAAGCCGCCCAACACTTGAAAATAGGATCTGGGCTCTTGATGAGTTAATGCCGCGCGAAGAGCTCCGTGTTTTACAATTGGAAAGACTAATTAGCCTTATTGACCGTGCTGCTAATATCCCCTTTTATAAAGAAACTTTCAAAAAGCACAAAATTTCTTCCAGCCATATCCGCTCTCTGGATGATATTAAGAAGCTCCCATTTACCACAAAAAAGGATTTGCAGGATGCTTATCCATGGGGCTTTTTTGCTGTACCCAAAAGCGAGCTAGCGCGTTTGCACGGATCAAGCGGCACAACAGGTAAACCAGTAATAGTTGGCTACACCAACAAAGATATGGAGTGCTGGGCAAACCTATGCGCACGCTTCCTTGTGGCAGGTGGCTTAAAAAGAGAACATCTTGTGCATATCGCTTTTGGCTATGGACTTTTTACTGGTGGCTTCGGATTGCATCAGGGCGTGGAAAAGATTGGGGCTGCCGTAATTCCTGTGAGCTCAGGCAACACTCAAAGACAGGTCTCTTTAATAAAAGATCTTGAGCCCGATGTGTTGATTTGTACACCATCTTACGCTCTCAATATCGTAGAAGTTGCTCAACAACTAGGCGAAGATCCACGAGCATTTTCGCTAAAAATTGGACATTTCGGCGCTGAACCATGGACAGAAGATATGCGTAGCCGTATAGAAATGGAACTTGGTATAGTTGCTTTCAACAACTACGGGCTTAGCGAAATCATAGGTCCTGGTGTAAGCGGAGAATGTTTTTTAAGAGATGGAATGCACATTCAGGAAGACCACTTCCTTGTGGAATGCCTGAATCCTGAAACTTTAGAGCCTGTGCCAGAAGGCGAGCCGGGCGAACTAGTGATAACCACATTAACAAAACAGGCATTCCCTTTAATTAGATATAGGACACGCGACATATGTTCCCTAAATTATAAACCCTGTTCCTGCGGGAGAACTGGGGTAAGAATGTCCCGCATTATTGGGCGTAGTGATGATATGCTGATTATAAGAGGAGTAAATGTATTCCCATCGCAAATAGAGCAAGCCCTGCTCCGAGTTGAAGGCACTGCTCCGCATTATCTGATAGAAGTAGATAGACCCGGCACTCTGGATGAAGTAAAAGTTAAAGTTGAGATGCGTAAAGAAGTTTTCACCGATAGCATCCAGCATCTGCATGAGCTTCAAAAAAAGATAGAACACGAAATTTTTACCAATGCAAATATCCGTGTTGAAGTTGAACTCGTTAAACCACAAACTCTTGAGAGATTTACAGGCAAGGCAAAACGAGTTATAGATAGACGAAAAATAATTTAACTCTTCAGTTTTACTTCAATACACTAAAACTCAAATAATTTTGCTTTTATTTATGCAAAGGCGAGGTATTATTCATTCTTATATCTCAACCTTTGTAAAAATATCTTTATGCGTAAAAGGACTAAACATGTAGTAAATAATACATCTGATAGAGCAAATTGCTTCCCTACCCCTCACCGGTTTATCCCCTTCATCGCGTCCAGATTACATACCTATGATGATGAGGAATGTGTTTATTATAAAGCGAAGGATATTGAAGATTGGTATGACGAATGGGACTTCAAAGAATATGAACCAAACATTTATTCGCATGGGTTTCATCAATATCCTGCAAAATTTATACCACAGCTTGCCAGAAAATTGTTAAGAGTTTTTACGGAAGAAGATAGTGTCATATTAGATATCTTTTGTGGCTCGGGCACAACTTTAATTGAAAGCATGTTGCTAAATAGGAAAGAAGCCATAGGTATAGAATTAAATCCCTTTGCTTGCTTTATGGCAAAAGTCAAGACCACGCCGATAGACCCAAAAAGAATACAAGAAAATTTAATGCTTATTCAAAAATTATACGGAAATGTTTCCTTCCCTTTTCAACTTCACAACTTCTATAATATTGATCTCTGGTTCAATCCAAAACAGATAGAAGACCTTTCAAAATTAAGAACCAGTGTAATGACTGTAAAAGACACACAAATAAGAAATTTCTTTTTGCTTTGTTCAAGCGAAGTTGTAAGACGTGTTTCCTTAACAAATCATAATGCTTTCAAATTGCATAAAGATAAAAATAAATTGCATAAAGATTTCAACCCTAGTGCAATGTACTATTTTGAAAATATAGTATTTAGGAATACCGCCCTAATGTGTAGTTTTTATAACAAAGCTAAGAACAGCAAAACAATTATCAGAATAATAGAGGGAGATAGTTGCGTAAAACAAGATATTCATGATGAATCCATCGACTTCATTTTGACATCGCCACCTTATGGTGACTCCAGAACCACTGTTGCTTATGGACAGTTTTCCAGGCTTTCGTGGCAATGGATAACAGACATAGATAACACATTTGATATTGATAAAAAATTATTGGGTGGCGCACCTGGAGAGAATCTAGATAAAAAGCCTTCAAATCTCATAAACTTATCCACCACGCTAAACCAACAATATAATGAGATAGCATCAAAAGACCAAAAACGAGCAAAGGAAGTCCTTGCCTTTTATGAAGATTTATTTAAAGCTATTTCAAATGCTTTTGGTTATTTAAAACGAAATGGCTATTTTGTGCTTGTAACAGGCAATAGAACAGTAAAATATGTATTTTTGAGAACTGATTTAATTATCAGTGAACTTGCTACTGCGCTTGGATTGCAAACAGAGGAAATACTTCATAGAAACATAATCAATAAAAGAATGCCTTTAAAAAACTCACCGACCAACCGAAGAGGAGTGCTTTCAAACACGATGTTAAAAGAAAACATAATTTTTCTTAAAAAAGCAGATAAATCTACACTTTCAAATCAAAAAATCGTTGATAACTTAAAAACAAAACACATCATACAAAGAAGGAAGTTACTTTTTTATGAAACCAATTAAAAATATTCTTGCTTTGCTGCCTTTTTTAAGTGGCTTGATAATAGAAGCCTCGCAAACAAATGTAATTTATCAATATCCCTCACCTGATGCTTACCTTGCCACATCAAACAAATATGTTAATTTTAATTTTGATCAGGTGGATGTTAGGTTTCTTGTAAAATTGGTTGGTGAGATAACAGGGAAAAAGTTTGTAATAGATAAGCCTGTGGAAGGTAAAATAACAGTTGTTACACCACCAAAAATTTCTATAGAAGAGCTTTACCCATTATTCCTAACAATTCTTGAAGCAGCAGGTTGCACCGTTGTTGAACACAATGGAATACATCACATCGTTCAAAAGGAGCGCCGTTCAGCACCTGTTGCGCCGATAGTCGGTGCAGAAGAAAAAGCATCGCAAGATGGCATAATAACAAAAGTGTTCCGGCTAAAGAATATACCTGTTGGAGATGTTAAAAGACTGGTTGACCCTATGATAGATCAAGGGAAAGCTGGTGCAGTTGGAGTGCTTGAGCAGGCAAACTATTTAATTGTTACAGATACAGCCGATAGCATACGCCGAATTGAACAGCTTTTAAATGAACTTGATACCCCAGGCAGTACCCGTATCACAGAGGTTTACCGTCTTAAATATGCATCAGCCACCGATACCGCCAATGAGCTTAATCAAGCTATGGCAGGGGCAGCTTCGCGGCAGGATACAACCGCAGAAAGATTGCGCCAAAGATTACCTTCTGTTGATGGTAGAACAGCCTCTCCATCTGGCGCATCTCTTCCAACAGAAGTTGTCGTGGTTGCAGCACCACACGCCAATAGCCTGCTTCTGGTTGGCTCTGCAGGACAAATTGCTGAACTAAAAAGAATAATAGCATTGATGGATGTTGAGCCCTATGCCGGAAGCGGCAATTTAAGAGCCATCCCACTAAAATATCTTGCCGCAGAAGATGCCGCAAAAAGTCTTACTGCGCTAATTTCAAAAGGGGCAGAAAAGCCACAACAGCAAAAAATTTCAATTGAACCTAACACGGCAAACAATTCTCTTCTCATTTATGCCTCACCTCAAGATTTTGAAATGGTGCGAAAATTGGTTGAGCAGATGGATGAACCACCGCAACAGGTTTTAATTGAAGTTATATTTGCTGAAATGACGCTTTCGGAAGGGCGCGATTTAGGCTCAACTCTTGTAGCTGCAGGTTCCCCCGAAAGTGGCAAAAAAATTGCCATAGGTGCAATGCAAACAGGTGAAGGCAATAGTGAACTTGTCTCCACCGTTATGCAAGGACTGGCACCTGAGGGATTGACTTTTGGCATAGCCAAAGGCAGCTATGTTGATTCAAGCGGAAAGATTGTGCCATCTTTCCCATTGCTTGCTAATATAAAAGCCATTGATAATGAAAGTAATTTTAAGATTCTTTCAAGCATTCCATTATGGGCGCAGAACAATCAATCTGCCAGTGTAACAGTTGGTAAAAACATCCCTATCCTTAAATCAACCATTGCCGGTGGAAGTGGCAGCTCACGCGACATTATTGAGAATATAGATAGAATTGATGTTGGAATAAAGCTTTCCGTAACGCCACATATAAACCCTAATGGCGAGGTGTTAATGAAGCTTAATCCAAGCATTGAAGCCATATTAGAAGCTTCTAGTGGAGGAAAAGCTTTTACGCCAACTATTGCGAAAAGAGAAGTTTCCACAACTATGACCGTTCCAGATGGCGATACAATTGTGATAAGCGGATTGATTCGTGAGGATGTTGTAAAAAAAGAGCGCAAAATTCCATTTTTAGGCTCTATACCTATAATCGGCTGGCTCTTTAAAACAAAGAGCGATACTGTGGAACGGACTAATTTGCTTATTTTTGTTACGCCTCGTGTAATAAAAAATTCTAAAGATGCCATTGCTAACACAGAGCGTATAAGACAACAAACACAATTTGATTCTGCGGTTACAAATGTTTCATTTCAAAAAACTAATGAAGCGCCTACGTCACAAAAATGAAAAATCAATCAGACGATATAACCCGATTAAAAAACCTTGCTGAAGAATATCAGGCTCCGCTTATATTAGAGATAAGTCCGGAAATGCTGGATGCCACTCTCATTAAAGACTTACCTGTTGGTTGGAGCAGAGCAAATGCTATCTTGCCAATTCGCTATAAAGGGAAGCTTGCGTTCTTAACAGAAAATCCTGGTAATCTGGAAAATCAGCGCAAACTTGAGCTCGTATTTGGAGAAAACATATTTCCCGTTATTGCGCCAAAAAGCCTAATTCTTTCCAGCATAGAACACTGCTATTTCAATAAGGAAGAAAAGACAGCAGATTTTTTGCAAAGCCTTGATAGGGAAAGCAAGGTTCAAGCGGGAACATCCACTTTTCTTCACAAAAGCTCTTCATCAGACTTGTTAGAGAGTTCTGAAGATGCGCCTGTAACACAGTTGGTTAATCTGATTTTGTTGGAAGCTATTAAAAAGAATGCTTCTGATATTCATCTTGAACCATATGAAAACAAAATAAGAGTTAGATATAGAATAGATGGTTTTCTTTATGAACAGCCATCCCCACCAAAGCATATGGAGCAAGCATTGATCTCACGTTTAAAAATTATGTCGCATATGGATATCGCAGAGAAAAGGTTACCGCAGGATGGCACAGCAAGAGTACACATTGGGGAACGCGAAATAGATATTAGAGTATCCACCATTCCCATTGCTGAAGGCGAACGCGTTGTTTTGCGTTTGCTACATAGAAGCTCATCGCTCATTCCTCTTTCAGAACTTGGCTTTTCTGATGAGATGCTATCAGACTTTAAACAAATAATTAAAAGCCCAAATGGCATTATAATAGTTTCTGGGCCAACAGGCAGTGGAAAGACAACCACCTTATATGCAGCTTTGCAACAACTGGATAGGAAACATCTCAACATCATCACTATAGAAGATCCAATTGAATATATGCTGGAAGAGATAAGTCAGATTCAGGTAAAGCCAAAAATAGGGCTTACCTTCGCTGAAGGCTTAAGACACATTTTACGTCAGGATCCAGATGTAGTGCTTGTGGGTGAAATTAGAGATTATGAAACCGCAGAAATCGCTATAAGAGCTTCACTAACGGGACATTTGGTCTTTACAACACTTCACACAAACGATGCACCATCTGCCGCATTGCGTTTGATAGATATAGGAATTGAGCCATACCTTATTGCATCATCTTTAAGGGCTGTGTTAGCTCAAAGACTTGTTAGAACTTTATGCGGTGAATGCAAAATTAAAACCCAATATCTTCCAGAAAAAGATCACCCTGAAATAATGCAAGAAGCTCTTCAAAACACTTTACTTTATAAACCAAAGGGCTGTGGCAAATGTATGGAGGGTTTTAGAGGCAGAACGGGGCTCTTTGAACTGTTAAAAATTGATGAAGAACTTTCAGAAGCTATTCGATCAAAACACTATGATTTAGCATCCTTCAGAAAGTTGGCAACATCAAAAGGTATGAAAGATATTTTGCAAGACGGCATTGAAAAAGTGAAAGCAGGGAAGACTTCTGTTGACGAACTGATAAGAATCGTGGGGACGCTCTAATATGCTTAAAATCTTCTTTAATGCGAAATGCTTTTCTGCCTTTGTTCTTTTGTGCTTCTTACCAGTATTGCTGGTTTATGCTCAGCCAAAAGCCTTTTCCGAAAATTTTGAGTATAATTTTGGAACAAGATTTAATACAGAAAAAGTAGAAAGTATTTTTCTTCTGGAAAATCGCGGCACATCACCATTGGTGCTACAAAATATAAAAGGAGATTGTAGCTGCATAGCAGTTAAATCTGATAAAATCATAATTATGCCGAATGAAACTTCAAAAATCTATGCCGTGTTTGACCTTGTTGGACGTGCAGGAAAAACCACTGGCAAAATTTTTATTAATACCAATGACCCAGAAAAAGGAACTCTTATTTTTTTTTTGTATGGTGAAGCGTTATCAGCTGTCTCAATTTTGCCTGATATTTTGTTCTTTAACAACATCCTTACCAATACCGTTATAAAAAGAGAATTTACAATCCGTTTCAAGGAGGAAGGGCATAACGTTTTAAACATTAAATCACCATTTAATTGGTTAGATATTACTATAGATAAGTTAAATGGGAAAGAAATTAGAGTAATACTTTCTGGCAAAGCCCCTGATAAGCCATCTATAATTTCGGATAATTTGGTAATTGATACAGATTATCCAAAATATACAAATATAAAATTGCCTATTAAAGGGCGAATAGTTGGTAAAATTTACTGCATTCCTGACTCTATTGATATTAAAATGATGAAAGATGCAGAGAGAAAGAGCTTCTCTTTTCTTGTGTTTTCCGCCAATAAGGAGCCTTTCAAAATAACTTCTATTAGTATGCATGGAAATAACCTCCACTATACAGTTCGTAAGAGCATTGGTGGAACAGGGTACATAGTTGCGGTAAGCAATTTGTATTTAAAAGATGCTGAAAACAACAATGCCATCAGGATATTTTCTGACATCACTGGGGAAGAAATAATAGAGCTGCCACTTGTTAGGTTAACTGAAAGAGGCAAAAAGTAATAAATCAATCTTCTCTTTCATTTAAATATGCTTTGTTACATTTTCAGTTTCTGCAAGGAAAGGCCAGCTTCTATTTTCAACCCAATCACGGAATTGTTTGACGAGGAGTGCAATATGTTTGCCCAGCAGGATGTACATAAAAGGAAGGTACGGTAAATAAAAGATCATTCCAGCCATATGGATATGGTGCCACATAATGCCCTTTCATCAGAAAAGCCCATGAGAGTGAACTAGCTAATGCATACCATGTGGCAGCAGTAAGAGCGAGCAATTTTTGGCGTTCTTCAGCGATTTTTGGAAAATACTTGCTTTCCGCAAGGGTAATAAAAGTTAAAGGGATTATTGCAGCAATACAAGCATATAAAGAGAGAACTATATGATAATATGGGAAGCGATTTTGTGAGAATGGAAAACTCAACATTGGCAGCGTAAGATATTGTTCAAATATCTGAAAAACAGATATTTCATCAGGTGCAGTCCAGTCGTGAGTTTTATCATAAGAGCCATAAGCTCTATTCACTATAGCGTGAATTACTATGAGTGCTTTATTCCAATCTTTGTAATAGATATAATTCTGAATTATTGTGGCAAATATACCAACTGCTACTGCAACCACAGCTAGACTTACTGTTAAAACAAGCCAGAATAGAACTTGCTTCCAATTTTTTCGGTAATACACTCCGTAAAAAACAGGGCCAACTCCTGTGCCAAGTACCACATTTGTAATAAATTCGTTACAACACAAAGCCAATAAAAGCAGAGATGCACCAATTATCATTAGGAAATAAACAAATTTTAATTTTTCTTTTATGACAGGTCCAAAAAACATCATTGAAGCCGCCGCAGGCCAGAACCTGAGAAAATAGATCTGATACATATTTCTGCCTATAAAGACAAGCCAATCTGAAAGATTAATTAAAACAACAAATGATATAGCGGCGCCTAATCCAAACTGGTAATATATAAATATTGTAAATGTGGTTAAAATAATGGCAAAACATAAAGAAATCCAGAAATATCCTTTTTTGACAAAAGCTTGTAATTCCAAATTGCTATTTTGATAAAGACGATTATACAACTTTGCATGCAAACCAAAAGCTCTATCATATAAATTGGTTGGTGTAGGATAACATATCATTCCACAGGTACTTTCAATGCCGTCTCGTTTCGTTTTTTCAAGTGTCCAATTTATAGCTCCCTGCATATCCATTTGGAAATCTTCAAACACTCTGGGTTTAAATCGTGATGGATCTTTAGGTTCTCCTAATTGGAATATATTGTACAAGAAATTAGTAGTAAACAAAGCCACAAGGATAAAGAAAACACAAAAGCTCAAAATACTTTTGCTCCAATTCATTTGATTCCCCTACTCCATTCTTTAATTATTCTAAAAAGGAAACCGAAGCCGTGCCTGATTACTCTTGATTTTGCTTTGCCGCCAGCTCGTGAGCGTTCGTGGCTACTTACTTCAACAATCCTATATCCCTTCCTTAAAGCATTTGCGATAAGTTCCACTTCTATTTCAAAATTTCTTGAAGTATAAGTAAAAGAAGTAAATACATCCCTTCTAAAAGCCTTATATCCATTGAGAGCATCCGATAAATATCTTTTCATAAGTAAACCTATAAGCATCGTAAAAAATACGTTTCCAAAGGCTCTAACAGGAGTATATTCATCACTTCCTCCAATAATTCGTGAGCCAATAACCAGTCCAACATCTTTGTTTCTTAATGCATCTAAAAACAATGGGATATCCTCTGGCCTATGTGAGCAGTCTGCATCCATCATAATAAATATATCACCATTAGCATTTTCAAATCCACACCGCAAGGCAGTGCCTTTCCCGCCAGAATACTTATTAGGAATAACTACCGCACCATGCTGTTTTGCCACTAAAGCTGTATTATCTTGCGAATGGTCATCCACACATATTACTTCAAATTTATAATCAGATATTTTTGAAATGCTATTATTTATATCTGTTAATACTTTTCCGAGTGTCTCTGACTCATTCCTCGCTGGAATGACTATAGAAACTAATTCCATAATTGCATTCTTTCATTTAAGTATTTTAGTGAATATATTCTTATTTTGCTTCAGCCAGTCTATCAATTTTGCTACACCCTCTTCCGGCGAAACTACAGGATGCCATCCAAACTCCTTTTTAGCCTTTCTAATATCACTTATATAAACTTTTTGATCACCAGGTCGCCACTCATCAAAAGTATATTTCAATCGGAAACCGAACTTCTTCTCTATCATCTTTATAAGCTCAAGTAAGGATAAAGTATAATTTGGACCGCCACCTATGTTATAAACCTTCCCCGAAGTTATATTTATATTCTCAATAGCTAAATCATAGGCTCTAATAAGATCATCTACGAATAAAACGTCTCTTACTTGCTTACCATCGCCATATATAACTACTGGTTTACTCAACAACGCTCTTATAGCGAACCATGCCACCCACCCTTGATCCTCCATGCCAAATTGATGTGGACCATATATGCAAGATTGTCTGAAAGTAATCGTCTTAAGCCCATATATTCTTCCATAATCTATAGAATACTGATCGCCTGTACCTTTTGAGCAACCATAGGGGGAATAAAAATCCAAGGGCTGTCCTTCTGATACACCATACGGAAGAGCCCTATACGAATAACGTGTTTGACCTTCAACCACATTATGACAGTCCATTTTACCATAGACCTTATTTGTAGAGCTGTACACAAAAATAGGTTTCTTTGAAGACTTTCTAATAGCCTCCAATACACAAAATGTACCATAAGCGTTCCTCCGAAAATCATCTGACGGATTTATTACTGAAGTAGTTACAGCAACCTGAGCAGCAAAATGAAAAACAACAAAAGCTTTTTCTATCAATTTAATTATATCAGGTGAAACATTACATATATCTGCCTCTATAATTTTAACTTGATTACCAAATTGATCTTTTAACCATTTTGCATTAATAAGTGAACCTTTCCTGCTAAAATCATCTATTACCACGACTTCCTTCCCTTGTTTCAGATAATGTTCTGCCACATTGACTCCTATAAAACCTGCACCACCTGTAATGATATAAACATCATCTCTCATCATGTATCATCCCTTCTTATCATACTAACGTTGTATCTCAAAAGTTATCCTTTTATCTCATCTCTGCGTTATTTTAAATAACTGACGGCATTTCTGAAAATAAGAACTCCAGCACCAACTGGAGGAAGTGTGCCATCAAATTTTTGCATTTGCCAATTAGGATGATTTTCAGGAAAGAGATAGGCTTCAGGATGTGGCATCATCCCAAAAATTCTGCCAGTTGGATCGCATATACCAGCAATGGCGTTCTGCGAACCATTTGGATTATCAGGGAAAAGCATTGTAGGTTGCGCCGTTCTTAAATCAATATATCTACAAACAGCAAGATGCTTCTTCTCTATTTCATTTAAAACATCAAGATCGGCAGTAAAAAATTTCCCTTCACCGTGCCTTATTGGAAGTGGCAGGATGTTTATGTTTCTTGTGAAGACACAAGGTGATTTAGGATTAAAGGCAATGCCGACCCAAAAATTCTGAAAAAAACCACAATCGTTGTGTGTGAGTGTAACTTTTTGGGTGAAATACTCACCATTAAGTCCTGGCAAAAGCCCCATTTTAACCATCACCTGAAATCCGTTGCATATCCCAAGAATTAAATTTCCATCTTCAATAAATTTTTGTAGATAATCCCTGACTTTATGTTTCAATCTTATTGCCATAACGAGTCCAGAGCCCATATGATCACCAAAAGAAAATCCTCCAATAAACATAAGCACTTTATAATTATTGAGCATTTTTGGCTCTGCAAGAAAGTCATTCAGATGCACCAGATGTGGTTCGCCGCCAGCAAGTTCCCATGCGTGGCGACTTTCAGCTTCGCAATTTACGCCATAGCCTGTGAGAATAAGAACTGGAACTCTTCTTGACATTCGCTTTAAACTCCTTTTAGGGTTTCGGTGAAAGCCTTTCTCATATCGGCAAGCTCTATTTCAATAAGAGCGCTACCAGCTTGAGTTAATATCCTTAATTTTTTCTCTTCTATTACATTTCCTATTTCTACACATGGCAAACCGCCAAAAATATCCTCAAATTGAGCCGTGTTTTCTGGTGAAATTGTAACAATGAATCTACTATTTGATTCTGAAAACATGACATCAATTTCATCCAATGTGCCTTCTACTGGCACCCTATTAAGCCATATTTCTAATCCTAAATCTCCTCCCATAGCCATTAAAGCCAAAGCAATAGTCAATCCTCCTTTTGTTGGTGTATGAGAAGATCTTATCAGCCCCAACTTATGAGCCTTATTCATTGCCTGATATATGCGCTTTGCAAGAGCCACATCAACTGATGGCACTGCTCCGCCAAAGTTATTATCCTGCCCACAAGCTTTAGCAACATATCTATTAAAAACAGATGCGCCAAGCTCTTTTTTGGTAATGCCCACTGCATAAACAACATCATACGGTTGCTTAACATCCATCGTAACTGCGTTGCGCACATCATCTATTATGCCAATTGTGGAAAACAACAATGTTGGTGGAATTGAGATTTTTTTTCCGCCCCGCGTTGAATCATTTTTCATACTATCTTTGCCTGAAATGCATGGAACCTTATACGCTGTTGTAATATCGTAAAGTGCTTTACAGGCTCTTACGAGCTGTGCCAGTTTAAATTCACCATCTGGTGTTTTTTCTGACTGCACAGGATCTGGCCAACAAAAATTATCAAGCCCGGCAATTCTATCAAAACTTCCGCCAACACTTACAACTCTTCTCACTGCTTCATCAATCACAGAAGCTGTCATATTGTAAGTATCAATATCAGAATAAAAAGGATTCACACCTTCGGCAAGCACTATGCCCTGATTGGAATCATATTCAACTCTCATCACCGTGGCATCAGAAGGCATATCAGAATACACTCCAACGAAAGGCTTAACTACGCTTAAGCCTTTTACTTCACCATCATATTGCCTGCTCTTATACTCCTTTGAACAAATGTTTAGATCGGCAAGTAGTTCAAGCAACACATCGTTAAGATGCTTTTTAGGAACAGCAGCTGGTTCAATCGGCTTTTTAGGTTGCCACACAGCTTTTAGCTCCATCCTTGGGCAGCCCTCGTACAAGAAATCCATATCAAGTCTGCCGACGACTTTCCCTTGATATCTAACCACCAAAACTCCGCTATCCGTAAATTCTCCTAGCGTTGCAGCATCCACATCCATTCTTGCTGCAAGTTCAAAAAATTCATTTTCGTTTTCAGGTGGCACCGCAAGCGTCATTCGCTCTTGCGCTTCAGAGAGAAAAATTTCCCATGGATGCAAACCTTGATATTTCAACGGCGCTTTTGCAAGGTCTATATCTGCGCCACCAGAAAATTTAGCCATCTCGCCAACCGAGCAGCTTAACCCACCAGCTCCATTATCTGTAATTGCACGATAAAGCCCTCTATCTCTTGCCACCATCAGAAAATCGTACATCTTTTTTTGCGTAATAGGATCCCCTATCTGTACAGCCTGAACAGGAGATTCTTCTCTTAATTCTTCTGACGAAAAAGTAGCGCCATGAATTCCGTCTTTACCGATTCTACCACCAAGCATAACCACCTTATCCCCTTTTTTAACTTCCTTTCTCTCTGATGGCTTTCCATTAACGAGAACAGGCAAGGTGCCAACTGTGCCGCAAAAAACAAGGGGTTTACCTAAAAATCTCTCATCAAAAAACTCCCATCCTCTTGCCCAAGGGATTCCGCTCTGATTGCCACCTTCTATAACACCCTGATGCACCCCTTCACGAATTCGACGCGGATGCATCAAACCTTTTGGCACTTCTCCATCATAAAACGGTGAAGCAAAACAATAGCCCCACACATTACACAACATATTTGCCCCCATCCCAGTTCCCATAGGATCCCTATTAACGCCAACAATTCCTGTCATTGCACCACCATAAGGGTCAAGTGCCGAAGGTGAGTTATGTGTTTCAACTTTATAAACAAGGTGATGTTTTTTGCTGAACTTTATCACACCCGCATTATCCGTAAAAACAGATACCAGCCAGTCAATTTCTTCAGCGATTTTTTTTGTTGAATTTTTAATATAAGTTTTAAAAAGCGAATCTATTATTTCTTCCCTACCCTCTTCGTCGTAATAATGAATAACGGCGTTAAATATTTTATGGAAACAATGTTCCGACCATGTTTGAGCAATGCATTCTATTTCCACATCCGTTGGATTTTCTGGCAAGCCCAAAGCAATGCGGGCAGCTTTAACACGCTCATCAGCAAAATAGCGTTGCATTGACTTCATCTCTTCCAGACTACACGAAAGCAATCCTTCACGGCTTATGCGCACCAATTCTTCATCGGAGCAATTTAAATTAAATGTTCTCACTGTTGCATCAGGCAAAGCGTGAATTGCTGGCACACTCCTATCTGGTGGCAATTTTAACCATTCCTCACGAGGATATATGGCTACGGTTTGGATCAATGTGTTAGCAAGGAGTTCGTTTGCCAAAAACTCTATTTTATCTTTTCTGATATTTACCGCCTTAAAAACATATTGCGTAGCAGTGTATACTGCTTCTGCATCTTGCAATTTTCTACCGATAATATCTTGCAATGCAACTTTTGCCGTGCGGCCAACATTATCTGTAACTCCAGGCTTAAATCCAACTTCAATAACCCAATTGGAAGCATCTGGCAGAGGCAATCTATCTATTGCAGCCACTTCGATAACACTATCAGCAAATTCGCTCTTTATCTCGTCAATTTCAGCATCAGAAAGCACAGCATCTATTTTATAAACAGTTCTGCTCCATACCTCATCCAAATTGATATTAAAGAGTTGATAAGCTTTTTTCTTAAGCTTTTCAGCCCTCACATCATAAACACCATCTTTTAATCCTATCTCAATTCTTATCGGCATTTGCTCATCATTCCCACTCTATTGTGGCTGGTGGCTTTGAACTTATATCGTAAACAACACGGTTCACACCAGACACCTCGTTTATAATTCTATTAGAAATTCTGCCAAGCAAATCATACGGCAGTTTAGCCCAATCGGCAGTCATTCCATCCTGACTTATCACAGCCCTAATTGCAACAACATTTTCATAGGTTCTGCTATCACCCATAACACCAACGCTTTTTACAGGCAATAGCACAGCAAAGCTCTGCCATAAATCTCTTTTTCCGGCAAATCGCGCAATCTCTTCCTGCACACGCAAATCTGCCTGTTGTAAAAGAGCCACTCGCTCTTTAGTAACTTCACCAATAATTCGCACAGCAAGCCCCGGACCCGGAAAAGGCTGGCGCTCCACTATTTCTTCTGGCAACCCTAATTCTCTGCCTACCTCGCGGACTTCGTCTTTAAAAAGTTCCCGTAAAGGCTCTATCAATTTGAATTTCATATTTTTTGGAAGTCCACCAACATTATGGTGGCTCTTAATAACAGCTGAAGGTCCGCCTCGTGGTGAGATGCTTTCTATCACATCTGGATAAAGCGTCCCTTGCGCAAGGAAACCAACTTTGCCAAACTTCTTTGCCTCTTTCCAGAAAACATCTATAAAACGTTTACCTATTCTCTTGCGTTTTAGTTCAGGATCGGTCACCCCTTTTAAATCTTTCAAAAACACATTTGCAGCATCAAGTATTCGCAGATCAATTCCGAAATGCTTGCGGAAAGTTTTATCAACCTGCTCTGCTTCACCGTATCTTAACAATCCGTTATTCACAAAAATACAATGTAATTGTTTGCCAATAGCCTTATGGATTAAGATAGCCACCACAGAAGAATCCACTCCACCACTCAATCCGCAAATTACCTCTTCATTACCAACCTGTTCACGTATATTTTTTATTGTTTCGCTAATAAAATTGCTCATTTTCCAGTTGGCTTTACAAGTACAAATACCTATCACAAAATTCTTTAAAATATCTTTACCGCGCGGAGTATGAACCACTTCTGGATGAAATTGTAAGCCATAGATATTCCTTGTTCTATCAGCCATTGCGGCAACAGGGCAATCAGCCGTTCTGGCAATAGCCACAAACCCTTTCGGCAGCTCAACAACTTGATCGCCATGGCTCATCCAGACATCAAGTTTTGAAGGTAATTTTTCAAAAAGCGGATTAGAAGATTTAATTGCAATTTCCTTGTGCCCATACTCCCTTACTTTTCCTCTCTGCACTTTCCCATCAAGCAGTAACGCCGTAAGTTGCATCCCGTAACATATTCCAAGGATAGGGATTCCAAGTTCAAAAACGCCTTTCTCTATTTTTGGAGCACCTTTTTCAAACACGCTGGCAGGCCCACCAGAAAGAATAATCCCTTTTGGTTCAAGCTCACGAAGTTTTTCAATGCTTATGGTATATGGCAAAATTTCGGAATATACATTTAATTCTCTTATCCTTCGGGCAATAAGTTGAGTGTATTGCGAACCAAAATCAATAACAGCAATCCAATTGTTTTTAAAACTTTCTAGCATCATAAGAAAAAAGAATTAACTTCCTACTATTACATCTCTAAACCATTTAAAAATATAATTTGCATCGTGAGGGCCTGGCCCTGCCTCCGGATGAAACTGCACAGAAAAGAGCGGCTCACGTTTGTGTCTAATGCCTTCTACCGTATGATCAAGCAAATTGATATGAGTGATTGTTACCGGCTTATCTTTTATGCTATCTTCTTCTATAGCAAAATTATGATTTTGCGAAGTTATCTCTATTGCGCCATTCTCAAGGTTTTTAACAGGATGATTGCACCCGTGATGACCAAACTTTAATTTAAAAGTTTTTCCACCAAGCGCTATGCCCATTATCTGGTGTCCTAAACATATGCCAATAATTGGCAATTTCCCAATAAGCTCTTTAACAGCTTTTATAGCATAAGTTATAGCCGCTGGATCTGCAGGTCCATTAGAGAGGAAAACACCATCAGGCTTCATCTTCAAAACTTCTTCAGCCGTTGTTTGAGCTGGCACAACTGTTATATCAAAGCCCTGCAATCTCATATTTCTTAATATATTCCATTTTATCCCAAAGTCATACGCCACAACTTTTATATCGGCTTTCGGCAGTGGTGCGCCATCAGTCATACCCCATGAAGTGCTAATTTTTCCATCAGGATCCCAATGATATGCTTTTTTACAACTTACCTTTTGCGCATAGTCCTGGCCATTAAGTCCGCACCACTCTTTTGCCCTCAGAATGGCTTCTTCCACACTGACTTTGCCTGTAACGCTCATAAAGCCTTTTTTTGTGCCTTCAATTCTTAATTTTGTTGTCAGAGCCCTCGTATCTATTCCTTCAAGTGCGGGAATATTCCAGCGTTTAAATGCTTCTTTTAAAGAGATAGTTGAGCGCCAATTGCTAGGTTCATTTAGATGATGAACTATAAAACCATTAGCAAAGAAGCAACGACTTTCCATATCATCCTCATTTATCCCGTAGTTGCCAATTTCAGGATAGGTCATGGTCACGAATTGCCCAGCATAGGAAGGATCGCTCAATATTTCCTGATATCCACACATTCCTGTGTTAAACACAACTTCCCCCAGCGCATCAATTTCCGCACCAATAGATACGCCATTCCACACAGTTCCATCTTCAAGTGCAAGAAAAGCTTTTTTATCTCTTTTCTCTTCTCAGTTCCATTTTTTATAATTACTCATTTTCATATTATTTTATTGTTTTTTGCCAAACAAATTGCAATGTGTATAACAATGAAAAAAACATAATACAAGTCTTTTTAAGGAACATCTTTGAATTTTTTACAAAAAAGATGGAGCAACGCTAATCTTCCTAACCATTGATCCTGATATAAGTATAAGTATCAAGCCATAAAGCCTACCAGCAAAAAGTTTAAAGGGCTAAAAAGACAACTATGCTATAGATGCAGCATCTACTAGAATTTTTATTTGATTATTTGCTATTGCAGCAAAACCATCTTTGGAAGCAAGTTTAATAACTTTATCGTCAGTTTTAATGGTTATGGTGCCAGTTTGAAGCATTGCAAATAGCGGTGCATGATCAGGCAAAACGCCAAAATAGCCCTCTGATCCAGGAAGTTGCACAGATAATGCTTCTGTTTCCATAACGCTTTTATCTGGAGCTAGAATTGTTATATGAAGTGTTTTCATTTTATAAATTCTTTGCTTTAGCTATAGCATCATCTATTGTGCCTACCATATAGAAAGCCTGTTCAGGCAGATCATCGTGTTTGCCTTCAATAATCTCTTTAAAACCTCGCACGGTTTCTTTAACAGGAACATACTTACCCGGAGTGTTCAGGAACTGTTCTGTCACAAAGAACGGTTGCGATAAGAAGCGTTGGATTTTACGTGCTCTTGCCACAGTCAGTTTATCTTCTTCCGACAATTCTTCTATTCCAAGAATTGCAATAATATCCTGTAATTCTTTATATTTCTGGAGTATTTGCTGGACGCCTCTGGCAACCTGATAATGTTCTTCTCCAACCACATCTGGAGCAAGCATTTTGGAAGATGAATCGAGAGGATCCACAGCAGGATACAATCCCTGTTCTGCTATTGCTCTTGAAAGCACAGTTGTTGCATCAAGATGGCTGAATACTGTGGCGGGAGCAGGGTCTGTTAAGTCATCAGCAGGAACATATATTGCCTGAACAGAGGTTATTGCGCCGCGTTTTGTTGAAGTGATGCGCTCTTCAAGTTCGCCCATTTCTGCGCCTAATGTTGGCTGATAACCTACGGCAGAAGGGATACGCCCAAGAAGAGTGGAAACTTCACTACCAGCTTGAGCAAAACGGAAAATGTTATCAATAAACAGCAGCACCTCTAATCCAGATTCATCGCGGAAATGTTCCGCCATTGTAAGAGCTGTTAAGCCCACTCGCAAGCGAGCGCCCGGCGGCTCATTCATTTGTCCATAGACGAGCACTGTTTTATTGATTACTCCGGATTCCTTCATTTCCAGCCATAGGTCATTACCTTCACGAGTTCTCTCGCCAACCCCACCGAACACAGAAAGACAGCCATGTTGTGTGGCTATATTATGAATAAGCTCCATAATAAGAACCGTTTTACCAACACCTGCACCACCAAAAAGTCCTATTTTGCCTCCTCTGGCATAGGGGATTAGCAAATCTATCACTTTAATTCCTGTTTCAAGTATGGATGCCTTTGTTTCTTGTTCTTGAAGAGAAGGAGCTGGTCTATGTATGGGCAAAAATTTTTCTGCCTGCACAGGATCAAGCTGATCAATTGTTTCACCAAGTACATTGAAAAGTCTGCCCAGATTGTTTTTGCCTACAGGCACCTTGATAGGTTCTTGCGTGTTTATAGCTTTATTGCCACGCCGCAAGCCATCAGTGGAAGAAAGGGCAACACATCTTACGGTGTTGTCGCCAAGATGCTGCTGAACTTCTGCAGTAACTTCCATTCTGCCTTGATCATCGGGGATATCTCTTTGGATTTTAACGGCAACATTTATACCGGGCAATTTGCCTGAAGAAAATTCAATATCTACCACATTGCCTATAATTTGCACCACGCTTCCAATAAGTTCACTATTCATAAGATAACTCCATATTCTAATTCAACATTTTCAATCACAATTAAGCCATAGCTTCGACACCTGTTGTGATATCAGCAAGCTCTTTTGTAATGCCAGCCTGCCGCACTTTATTCATCAAGAGCTGCAAATTTTCTATCATCTCATCAGCATTCTTGGTTGCTTGATCCATCATCATCATCCTTGCAGAATGTTCTGATACTTGTGTTTCCAGCACGATTCTCCTCACCTGCGAAATCACAAACCGCCTTGCAAGAGCTTCCATCATCTGCTCAGGATTTGGCTCAAACATAAAATTGCTTTTATGTGTTAAAGCCTTTTGAGAGCTCCCAATGATAGACTTAACGTCAAAAGGGAGAATTGAAATGCAGGTTGGTTTTTGAAGAAGAGCCGATTTAAATTCAGGAAAGATAAATTCCACCCTATCAAACTCTTTTTTTAAATATCCGCTAATGGCAAAATTGGATAGATCTTCTGGGGTAATTTCATCAGAGTTTTTTTTCATAACAACCGTAACTAAAGCAGGAAACTTCCAGCGTTTATAATGCTCTACTGCTTTTTTGCCAATTAGAACAAGCTGTATTGAAAGCTCTTTTATTGACGATGCAGCATTTTCATATTCCTTTAGATTCTGCTCAAAAAATCGGAATAAATTTGTGTTTAAGCTTCCACACAATCCACGATCAGATGAAAGAATGCATACAAGCTTTTTCTTCTCCTGCCGTTTTTGAAAGAGCGGATGATTTATCTCCGCAAGATCTAATTCTTGAAGCACTTCAATAAAGAGCTCCCTAATTACTGTCGCATAAGGACGACACTCCACAAGAGCAGATTGTGCGCGCTTTAATTTAACAGCAGAAACCATCTTCATTGCATACATTATCTGCTGCGTTTTTCGGATGCTATTTAATCTTCTTTTAAGCTCTCTGTAGCTGCTCACGGTGGTTCTCTAAAAATTTCTTTTTAAAAGTTGCGATTGCATCTTTAAGCTGCTTATCCAATTCTGCATCAATATCACCTTTTTTTACAATAGCGCGTAAAACGTCAGGAAATTCGCTATCAAAAAATGAATACATTTCCTTCTCAAAGGTCTTTATAAGATCGTTTGGCAGATCATCAAGGAAACCATTAACGCCAGCAAAGATAATCGCCACCTGCTTTTCGACAGGTAGTGGGTGATATTGATCTTGCTTTAAAATTTCAGTAAGCTTTTCGCCTCTTGTTAACTGATCTTTTGTTGCTTTATCAAGATCAGAAGCAAATTGAGCAAAAGCCTGCAAAGAACGATATTGTGCCTGATCAAGCCTCAAATTGCCTGCTACCTTTTTCATAGCCTTTATCTGAGCTTTGCCACCAACACGTGAAACGGAAAGTCCCACATTGATGGCAGGGCGCACACCTGCATAGAAGAGCGAGCTTTCAAGATATATCTGACCATCCGTAATTGAAATAACATTCGTAGGAATGTATGCTGAAATATCACCAGCCTGTGTTTCTATAATTGGTAGAGCCGTAATACTCCCCCCGCCCTTCTCATCGGAAAGCTTGGCAGCTCTTTCCAACAATCTTGAATGCAGGTAGAAAACATCACCTGGATAAGCCTCTCTTCCGGGTGGACGTCTCAACAGCAATGAAAGCTGCCTGTATGCTATAGCATGTTTAGATAGGTCATCATAAACAATTAAGACGTGCTTGCCCTGTTCGCAAAATTCCTCTGCCATAGCGCAGCCAGCATAAGGTGCAATATATTGTTGTGAAGCAGGATCAGATGCGGAAGCTGAAACCACAATCGTATATTCCATAGCTCCATAATCTTCAAGAGCTTTAACAACTCTGGCTATAGAAGAATTTTTTTGTCCTATTGCCACATATATGCATATCATATCGCCGTGTTTCTGATTGATTATGGCATCAATGGCGAGAGCAGTTTTGCCAGTTTGCCTATCGCCTATGATAAGCTCTCTTTGCCCACGGCCTATTGGCACCATAGAATCTATGGCTTTTAGCCCTGTCTGCATAGGCTGATGTACAGGCTTTCTATCTATAACGCCGGGTGCTCTTCTTTCTATGGGACGTGTCTTTTCGTAAGGAATGGGACCTTTGCCATCAATAGGCTGTCCAAGTGCGTTAACCACTCTGCCAATAAGAGCCTGTCCAACAGGGACGGAGATAATTCTGCCCGTACCTTTAACGATATCGCCTTCCTTGATATGCTTATCATCGCCCAAGATTATGCAGCCCACATTATCCCTCTCCAGGTTCATAGCCACACCAAAGACTTCACCGGGAAACTCTACTATTTCGCTTGCCATAATTTCTGAAAGTCCGTAGACCCTAGCAATGCCATCACCGACCTGCAGAACAGTTCCTACAGTAGTTTTGTGTGCCTGCTGATCATATGAGGCAAGTTGCTCTTTAAGAATAGCCGTTATTTCATCTGGTCTTACTTTTAGATGCTCTGTCATAGTTATTTTTTATGCCGTAAGTAATAGATACCGCAACTTTTCAAGTTTGCCACGGCAGGTTCCATCAAGGCTGCGGTCGCCTATCAGTACTTCTATCCCACCGAGCTTTGTTTTATCTTCTTTTATGGAAAGCTCCACTTTTTTATTAAGAATTTTTTGAAGACGTTCTCGCCATAGCTCTTGCGTATTTGAAGATGCTGGAAGCGCCGTAATTATTTCCACATTCACAATTCCCTGATAATCCCTAATAAGAGCATTTAGAGCTGCTGGCAATTCTTGTAATATAACCAGACGCTTCCTCTCCAGCAAAAATTGCAACACTTTTTTAGAAAGATCTGCATAATCAAGATGTTTAAATATGGAATTCATACAATTTAACCTAACCTGCATTGGTA
>CAZBHO010000008.1:0-68007 GCA_964491945.1 uncultured Verrucomicrobiota bacterium
CTGGACAGGAGTTTTATAGTGTTTAACAGGAGTTTTTTCTAAAGAAGTTGAAGTTAGTGAGGTTAGTAGTGGCTTTTTTAATAAAAGCTTGCTTTGAATGGAAAGTTTTCCTTGAATAGAACTCTTCTATTAATCTTTTGAATTGCTTCTACGTTAGAATTGGCATTAGGGTGGGGGTATGCTGCAACTTATAACTTAAAGTCCGTAATGTTTATTATACCTATTAACGGCAAATGGGATGATTAAAGAAGATGTTCAAGGCAGCAAAAATGATTATGAATTACATCTCAAAGGGTGGCGTACTGGCTTTAATGTAGAATATGTGTTACGATAGGTAAGGATAAGTGCCGATTATGGTAGACAGAACATACTAATTTATTAACACAAATCCTGATTAAACTGCGGAAAAATATGATGGATCTAAAACATTCTTTCTGCAATTTGGGCTGGGGAACTAGCAAAGTCATACACTTAACCAATGCAAATTCCTATTAACAACTTTCTATAGGGAGAGATGTTTTAACGAGACGGATAGCAGAAAGCTGTACGAAAAAATGTGGTATTTACGCTTATTTATAGTAAGAGCTATTAGGAATTCTTTTATTCTTATATGATTGATAAATTATGAATAAAAAGGCTCTAATTTATTTATCTAAATGGCTGTTAATTTTAAAAGGAATAGGCTCGTATAGAAACTATTTTAATATTCTTTTTGCCTTTTTATGGCTTAATACGACTTTTGCTGTTCCTTTGCATAAAGCCGACGTTGATGAGCGGGATAAACAGACTGATGCTTCCAGTTCAGAACTGGCGCAACCATCGGATATTAGGGCAAGTGATGGGGAAATGGCAGGAAAAATTATTGTAAAGTGGAGCGCTGTCCAATTTGCAAAAACCTATGAAGTGTGGCGTGCCGATAGCAATTTGTTAGCCTCTGCCGTTAAAATTGCTGACACAACAGCATCACAGCATTCTGATACGAATGTTTTAAAAAACCACACCTACTATTACTGGGTAAGAGCCATCAAAGATGAGTTTATGAGTATGTTTGGAGGTCCAGATTCAGGCTACACTAAACCTGATGCTCCGCAAAATGTGGCTGCTTCTGATGGGGAAAGCCCTGATTACATTACGGTGAGATGGAATCATTTTGATGACAACACCTCTTATGAGATATGGCGCGGTACAAATTCAAATTTTAAAGATGCAAAAAAGATAGGGATGTCAAAAGATTTGTTTTTTATTGATAAAACGGCAGATGCTGGAGTTATCTACTATTATTTTGTGAGAGCATCTTCAAAGCTTGGTGTTTCGGATTATAGCGAGCCAGATATAGGTTATACATTAAGTCCTCCGCTTCCTCCACAGGGAGTGCGGGCAACTTCTGGAGCTTTTGCTGATAGAATTATTATCGAGTGGCTTACAGCCACTAATGCGCTTTATTACACAGTATGGCGTGGAACGAACAAAAATTCTCTTTTGATGCTCGCAACGGTTGCGCAGCCTCCATATGAAGATTCACAGGTAAGAGAAGACGTTACTTATCATTATTCAGTAAGAGCCGTTAACCTTGCAGGGTCAAGTCTTGATTCAAAAATTGTTTCTGCTTCCTGCTCAAAAGCTGCTGGATTGCTTCCTGCGCCTTCCGGTTTCTCTTATGCATTTTCAGCAAAAGACATGTCTTTAAAGTTGAAATGGAATTCAATTGATGGTGCAAAAGGCTATTCCATAAGGAAAGGTGAACGCAATTCTTTTCCCTACGCCACAAACTTAATATCAGTTGGAAAAAATTCTTTTTATCAGGATAAAGCTGTGGAAGCAGGAAAAGAGTATTTTTATTGGATTGCTTCTGTGAATAGTTCTGGCACAGGTTTTTATAGTTCGGTTTTATCTGTGGCAATTCCGCCGGCAGTTCCACAAGAACTTAAGGCGAGCAAGGGCGATTTTATGAATGTTATATCACTACGCTGGCAGAAAGTAAGAAATGCTTCATTTTACGAAGTGTGGCGAGCAGATGAAGCGAATTTTACAAAGGCTCAAAAAATAGGCACATCAATTGCCACATATTATGAAGATTATTCCGTGAAGCCAGGTGATAGTTTCTTTTATTGGGTTAAAGCCAGTGGAAGTGCAGGAGTAAGTGAACCATCAATTGCAGAAGAGGGATTTACAGCTATTTCTGCTCCAAGCTGGGTTGATGCCAGTGATGGTGAGCTTAAAGGAAAAGTGCGTGTTCAGTGGGAGCCGGTCATAGGCGCCCAATATTATGAGGTCTGGCGTTCTGATAACTGGCAGAACTCTTCTGCACAAAGAATTGCGGTGCTGAAAAAGACAGATAATTTCTATTTTGATACAACAGTGCAGCCCGGAAAATTTTATTATTATTGGATTAAAGCAAAAAGCAAACATAAGTATAGCAACTTTTCTTCTTATGATATTGGTCATTCTCCACCAAAGACGCCATCTGTTAGTTCTATTCCTTCAAGAGTGTTCATTGCTCCAGTTGGAGTTAATGCCAGTGATGGACTCTATGCTGATTCTATAACAATTGTTTGGCAACCAGCTTACTATGCAAAAAAGTATGAAGTCTTACGGAGTGAGACCGATAATTTAAATTCTGCTATTCGCATAGCCACAGTGAGCGCCAGAAGTTTTGCTGATTTTGCTATAGAGCCGGGTGTATGTTATTTTTACTGGGTTCGTGCCTTGAATGTTAAAGGGGAGGCCAGAGTGAGCTCTTGCGATGCGGGCTTTGCCACATTACCAGTGCCATCAGATTGCGTTGGGAATTCCTATGATGGAGGAGTGCTCTTGAAATGGAAGGGTGTTAAAAATGCTGATTTATATGAAATATGGCGTTCAAAAGGTTTTTCTATAAGCAGTGCAGAAAAAATTACAGAGCTTTTTGCTTCTTTCTATCAGGACAATGCGGCGGAGACTGGGGTGCGATATTACTATTGGATAAGGGCAAAAAACGCATTATGCAAGAGCGCATTCTCTGCGGCTCTTCCAATTATTACCCCACTAGGCAAGCCTGCCTCTATTAAAACATCTTATGGGGACTATTCGGATAAGATAATGATTTATTGGTTGCCTGTCAGCAATGCGGTTTCTTATGATGTGATGCGTAGCTTAACTAAAGATATAACAAATGCGGCTATTATAGGCACGGCAAATTCCACTAGTTTTTATGATAAAAGCGTGGAAGCTGGAGTGCGGTATTACTATTGGATAAGGGCAAAAAACCAAATTGCAAGTTCACCTGTTAGTGATGTTTCTATCGGTATGAAACGGTTTAGCGCCCCAAAAAATTTTTCGGTGAGCAAAGGCACTGATAGCAACGGGATTTATCTTGTCTGGAATGCGGTATCAAATGCGGATGGCTATTTTGTTGTGCGTGCATTAACTAACGATGTATCGATGATAGATAGTGTTTTTTCTACTTCCAATACAAATATGCTTGATACAACAGTGTTAGCTGGTCAAGCGTATGCTTATTGGATTTTTGCTACAAATAGTATTTGTGTGGGTGAGAGTAGCTTAACCAATATAGGTTTCAGAAGTTTGCCTGCTCCTGTTATTTATGAGTGTAGCGGCGGAGTTTATACAGATTGTGTGCGATTAAGCTGGGGAGCAATTTCAAATGCGGAGCTATACGAGGTGTGGCGCGCACAAACGAATATGCTTTCTAAAGCAAACAAAATTGCTGTTTTAAAAGAGACGGCTGGCAATGACTTTTCGGTCATTGCTGGTGCCCCCTACTATTACTGGGTGAGAGCAAGCAATTCGGTAGGCTATGGAATGTTTAGCTCAGCTGTATTGGGCTATAAGCTATTATCACCACCGAACAACATTACTGCTAGCGATGGCACATATATTGACAGGGTGGAAATCAAGTGGAACGCTGTGGAAGGCGCAACCGCTTATGAGGTTTGGCGTGCTCCTTTCTCGGAAGAAGATACAAATTTCAATTTGCTTGTTGTGGTGAAGTTGCCCTCATACTATGATACTAATTGCCTGCCTTTTATCACAAACTCCTATTTTGTCAGAGCCGTTTCTGCGCTATGTAAGAGCAGGTGTAGCCCCATTGAGAGAGGATTTTGCTCCCCTGCCACAAGTTTGCCTGCGGCGCCATCTTTTATATCTGCAAGCGATGGCGCTTATTTTGATAAAATTTCTATAACATGGAATGCGGTAAGAGATGCAAGTTCTTATAGGATTTATCGTAGCGATAAATTCCAGCAAATCATTTCTTTAATTGCAATTGTTAATGGGAATGAAACTTCTTTTGATGATTTTTCTTGTGAGCCAGCCCTTCCATATTTGTATTATATTGCCTCATGCAACAATGTTGGTGTGGGACTTTTAAGCAAACCAGATGAAGGATACAGGGCAGGAAATGGTGCGCCGGCTTCAGAAGTAAAGAGTTTCACTCAGGTTAATAACTTAAACAACCTTGACTTTGATGGCGATGGAGTTAGTGAGCTGGTTTGTTTCAATAAGAATTCTGGTGAACTAATTATACGCTCGTTTTCTTCTTCTTGGGCGGCTGTTATTCCTGTGGGCATTAGAGGCAGAGACTTTGTGATTTTACCGGGAGATTATGATGGTGATGGCAGAAACGATATTGCTCTTTACGAACAGGAAAGCGGGGAATGGCATATTTTATTTTCACCTATGGATGGCGTTGAGAATAGCGTTAATTTTAAATGGGGGGGAAATGGCTTCATTGTGGTGCCACCAGCAGATTTTGATGGTGATGGCGTTAACGAAATAGCTCTTTATGAGCTGCAAACAGAAAGGTGGTATATAAAGAAAATGGATGGCACGATGTGGATAGGAGGAGATTGATTTTTTACTGCTAAAGGAGAGCCATTAAAATTTCTGACTTTGATGCTTCTTCTTTGGCTTGTTCAATTATGTCTACAATATCATAGAGGGTAAGACCGAGCTTTTTCCATGTTTCTTCATAGAGGGCAGGTGCAATTAGATCGCCACCATCCCCTATTTTTTGCTGATTGCATATATAGTTTGCGCTATGACATAAGAGGACAAGGCTTCTATATTCTATATCTGCTCCGATAGGATTATGATGGAACATTATGGCAGCAATAATTTCAGCTGGTAGGTTCCATTTTTCAGCAAGCCAGGCTCCGACTTCTGAATGAGTTGTCCCCAGCACTTCAAATTCAGCGTTGCTTAAAGAGCATTTCTTTTCTTCACGTATGCGCAAAGCTTTAATGAATTCTGCGTGGAAGTGTTGATCTAGCACAATTTTTCCAATATCGTGGACCAATCCGACCAAATGGAACAGGTCTTTTGAGTAAGCCTTACTAATATGATTTTTACAGAACTCATAAAGCACACTGGAAACTATTCCTGTGGAAATGCAATGTTTCCAGAATTCTTCTCTATTAAAATCACCTTCTCCTGCATCATGTCCAAAGCTTGAAAACACTGCTGTGGTAAGAGCAATGTTATTAACTGCATTCCAGCCGAGCCGAGCAATAGCAAGTTCAAGAGAATTGATTGGTTCTCTGCCTGCATAGAGAGGAGAATTAACCACTCTTAAGATTCTTGCAACCATAGGGGGGTCATCTTCAATTATCCGGGCAAGCCGCCTGGCATCCGATTGTGGGTCTTTCATAATTTGTCGTGCTTTTTCAAGGACAACAGGGAGAGTAGGAAGATTCCTTATAGTTTCCAGCCTTAACTTAATTTCGGATGCTATATCCATCTTCGCACAAAAAATGATTTGCTTTTTTCTTGAATAATTGCTATTTTCTCAATATATCAAGTCGTAAGAGATATATATATGGAAGAGAATGAACTAACACAAGCTTTTATTTCAGAAAGTTTAGAGATGCTGGATGATGCCGAGCCAAAGATAGTGGCTCTGCAAGGTAGCGAGGGCACTGCTGTTCCTCTTGAAACCATCAATGCAATTTTCCGCCTATTTCATTCAATAAAAGGTAGCGCTGGCTTTCTGAATTTTAGCCAGATCACTTCCGTAACTCACGAGGCAGAAACTTTTTTGGATATGTTGCGCAAGGGGAAAACCACATTAAAACCCGGTGATGTTGATGCGTTGTGCAGAGCGAGCGATTTATTAAGAAAGTTAATTGAGGAAGTGGCACAAACAGGAATTGATAGTGGTTATGATGCAGAGGCAAAAGAGGTGGTGGCGCTATTGAAAGAAGCTTGTTCAAAACCTGCCACTTCAAAAAGCAGTTCATCCATTGAGAACAAACCTAATTCTGACGTTGTGGGATCAGCCAAAAATATGAATTCTAATAAAGAAAACGAAACTAAATCCGTTGAAACAATGAGTGATTCAGAAAAGGCTGATATGCTTATTGCAGAAGAGCCTGCTGTAAGCTCTGAAACAAAAATTGAAGAGGCAAAGCCTGATGTAAATGCATCTGCATCTTTTGGCGACAAAGTTCCACAAGCTATGAAAGCCGTCATCACTCCTGATATGGCAAATTTATTTGTTCAGGAAGCTGATGAAGTGCTGGAAAATGCTGAGCAGGCACTTATTCAGGTTGAGGCAGATCCTGCAAATCTTGATGCCATTCACAATGCCTTCCGCAATATACACACTTTCAAGGGAAATTGTGGTTTGCTGGAACTGCGCGATCTACAGAGGTTAAGCCATAAAGCGGAAACCGTGCTTGATGGAATGCGCAATCAAATTATAAAACCTGAAAAAGATATTATCAAAATTTTGCTAACTATAGTGGATATTTTCAAAAAGACTGTGGTAGAAGTTGGGCAGGGTGGAACAGGTGAAATAACAGGTTTTCTCGGTTTAAGCGATATGCTGGAAGAAATAATATCAGCCCATTCATTAGGGCAGGAAAGATCTGATGCAGTTCCATTAAGCGAAAAACAAACTTCTATAGAAAAGCCAAAAGAGCAAGAAGCAAAAGTGGTAATCAAAGAGGAGGCTCACTCGGTACAGCAGAAAGAAGAGGAAAAAGGTGTTCTTTCGTTATCCAATACAAAAGAAGAAAGCTCTGTAAAAAGTAAGAGCGTTCAACAAGGGGGAATGACTGCGGCGGCGGCATCACCTGCTGGACCTGCGGCTATGCTTAAGCGTGATATCAGGGTTAACGTTGATAAACTTGAACATCTTAATGACCTCATTGGTGAGCTGGTTATAGCAGAGGCAATGGTTACGCATAATCCAGATGTTCTGAAGTTGCGTTCACAATCTTTTGAAAGGGCAGCTCATCAGCTTGCGTTAATAACAAATGAATTGCAGGATCTTTCAATGTCTTTGCGTATGATCCCTGTTGAAGCCACTTTCAAGAAGATGGTGAGATTGGTGCATGATCTTTCAAGTAAATTTGGCAAAAAGGTTAACTTGCAGTTGCTTGGTGTTGAAACGGAAATTGACAGGAATGTGGCAGAGCTCATTTCAGATCCGCTTGTACATATGGTAAGAAATTCAGTTGATCACGGAATAGAAAAGCCTGAAGAAAGAAGGACAGCAGGGAAACCTGAAGTTGGCTCTTTGATTATAGAGGCAAAACATCAAGCTGGAGAAGTGTTGATAATAGTAACCGATGATGGACGTGGGCTTGATAAGGATAAAATTCTTAAAAAGGGCATTGAAAAAGGATTGGTTAAACCTGGCGCTTCCCTGAAAGATGAGGAAATATATCAACTCATTTTTGAGCCGGGTTTCTCAACGGCTGATAAAATTACTGACATTTCAGGTAGAGGTGTTGGGATGGATGTGGTGAAGAAAAACATAGAAAAAGCGCGAGGCAGAGTTGATATAAAGACAGAAAAAGGCAAAGGCACTTCCTTTATAATCCATATTCCTTTGACACTAGCCATTATTCAGGGAATGCTGGTGAAACTTGGAAACAGCAGATTTATTATCCCGCTTTTATCAATCAGGGAATCTTTAAGACCAACCGCCGATATGATAAAGACAGTTGTGGGCAAAGGTGAACTTATTTCCATTCGTGGTGACTTGCTCCCTTTATTTAGGCTAGCAAAGCTATTTGAGATTCCTGATGCAATAACAGATCCAACACAGGGAATAGTTGTTGTGGTGGAAGATGGCTTTAAAAGCGCAGCTCTTGTTGCAGATGATTTGTTAGGGCAACAACAAACCGTTGTTAAAAGTCTAGGTGAAGCATTCGGACATATGCTCGGAATCACGGGTGCTTCTATCCTCTCTGATGGGAAGGTTGGACTCATTCTGGATATAGCCGGAATAGTTAGACTTGCCACAGGTCAGATGCAGTAAAAACAAAAACGATAAATAAGGAGAAAACTATGAATGCACAAGCAAATCAGCAAACTCAACAACAGAACACGGCAACAGTGCTGGCAGGAAAATATCTGACATTCAGACTCGCTGAAGAAGAATATGGAATAGAAATTCTTAAAGTTCAGGAAATTATTAAGATGATGGATATTACAAAGGTGCCACGTATGCCAGATTTCGTGCGTGGCGTAATTAACCTTCGCGGTAAAGTTATCCCCGTTGTTGATTTAAGACTTAAATTTGGGATGGAAGCCAAAGAGACTACAGAGAAAACCTGTGTTGTGGTTGTGCAGTTGCAGGGCACGGTTTCCAAAATAACGATGGGGGCTATAGTTGACGAGGTTTCTGAAGTGCTTGATATTTCTGCCGATCAGATAGAGCCACCGCCTGAGTTTGGGACCAGCGTTGATACGGCTTTCATTCTTGGTATGGGCAAGGTGGGCAAGAAAGTCATTATGTTGCTTGATGTGGATAAGGTGCTTTCTACAAAGGAAATAGCGGCATTATCTAGTATGTAGAATAGTTAAAATTTTTTATGAGCCAAATTGTGGTTGGTATTGCCGAGATGGCAATATCAGATAATCCTGAAGATGTTATCGTTACTTATTCGTTGGGGTCTTGTATCGGAGTAACGGTGTATGATCCTGTCTTACGAATTGGTGGGATGATACATTGTATGCTGCCTTTATCAAAGGTTGATGAAGAGAAAGCTAAAACCACTCCATGTATGTTTGTTGATACTGGAATTCCGCTGCTACTTACCGAATTATTTAAAATGGGTGTACAGAAGAGCAGAGCCATCATTAAAGTGGCTGGTGGCGCAAATGTGCTGGATACGCAGGACCTTTTCAAAATAGGTGAACGCAACTACACTATTTTGCGCAAAATACTTTGGAAAAACAACATGCTAATAGCAGCAGAGCATGTTGGTGGAAACGTCTCAAGAACAATTAAACTTGAGATAGCAACAGGAAGGTTCTGGTTAAGAATAGCAGGGGTGGAAAAAGAATTATGAATACATTAGAAGCAATCAAAAAACGTATAGATTCTTATATAAAAATGCCAGCATTATCTTCTGACCTTTTGCAAGGAATACAAAATCCTGATGCAGATTTTCAGAAACTTGCCCAAAAGCTGCAATATGATCCCGGAACCACTGCCAACATATTAAAGTTGGCAAACTCCGCTTATTTTGGTGCTCCACAAAGTATTACCTCACTACGTGCTGCTTTTGTAAGGCTCGGCACAAAAAATATCTTCCAGCTGCTTGTTGCGCAGGGTATGGCAGACACTTTGAAAGCGCCTTTAAAAGGATACGATCTGCAGCCTTATGAGTTTATGCATCACTCTGTTATGGTGGCTGTGGCAAGTGAAGAGATAGGTAAAATGCTTAAAATAAATACATCAGATATTATTTTCACTGCGGGACTGCTTCATGATATTGGAAAAATTATTCTTGATGATTTTATTGCAAAAGAGAGTGAGAAAGTTTCAAAAGCTATGCTTGAACTCAAACTTGATACCTGCACTGCTGAAGAGAAAACATTAGGAATAAATCATGCCGAAACTGGCGCAAGAGTTTTAGAAAAATGGCTGTTTCCAAAAGAACTGATAGAAGTAGCCCGCTTTCATCACCATCCTCATTATGCCAGCAACGAATTTTCGAAAAGCGTCAATATAGTGCACCTTGCCAATACTCTTGCTCATTCTATAGGAATTGGTGCTGGCAGAGCCGCTGCCCAATATACGCCTGATATGGAAGTAATGAAAGGATTGAAAATTACCACCCCTATGCTGGAATATGTGGCAAGTCAATCGCTTTTAAAGATGAAAGAATTGAGCGATATCCTGGGCACAACTTCTAAAGCGAAACCAAAAAGAGGAGGTTAAAAATTTATGGCGTATAATATACTTATAGTTGATGATTCAAAATTGATGCGGCAGGTTATTGCCAAGACAATTCAAATTTCTGGCGTTGCCGTAGGCAAAATTTTTGAAGCTGGCAATGGCAAAGAAGCCCTTGCAATACTTTCGCAAAATTGGATAGATATTGTTTTTGCTGATATAAATATGCCAGAGATGAATGGTATAGAGCTGGTAAAATCAATGTCAGAAAGTGGCATACTTAAAACTGTCCCGGTGGTGATCGTCTCTACCGAACGCAACATTACAAAAATAACAGAACTACGAAACGAAGGTGTTAAAGCTTTTATAAACAAGCCCTTTACTCCTGAAAGCATACGCAATGTTGTCTGTGAAATACTTGGTAGTTCTGGCACAGGCTAGAGATAGTGACGTAAAAAAGAGAGAAAGGCAAAACTATGAACGAAATACAAACAATATATCGCAAGGCTATAAATGAAGTTTTAGAACGTATGGCTTTTATGTTCTCTGAAGATGCTGAAAAAGATGATATCCTTTTTCCCGTTGGCGATACCGCCGTTAAAACAATCATATCCTTTAGTGGCGAGATAAATGGAAAATTGGAATTTTTAACCTGTAGAGAGTTCTGTGTGGCGCTTGCAAAAAATGCGCTCGGAATAGAAGATGATGAAATTGACCAAAATGCACCTTGCGATGCTCTCAAAGAATTTGCAAATATGGTGTGTGGCGAATTCATAGAATTGGCACAAATGAGCAATAAACATCTTCAAATGGGGATCCCCGCAAATGCAGAAGTTAGGCAAGATGAGTGGGATGCTGCTTTGCAGGATAAAAACGCTTTGCTATTCAAAGTTGAAGATGATTTTCCTCTTATAGCCAGATTATCTGTTGGAGGTTAAAGTAACTATGGCAACTAGAAAAATAAAAGTCATTGTCGTTGATGATTCAGCAATAGTCCGAAAAATTTTTAGTGATGAACTCACAAAAGACCCCGATATAGAAGTCATAGCCACTGCCCCTGACCCTTACGTGGCTAGAGATAAAATCGTTCAACTTCAGCCTGATGTTGTTGTGCTGGATATTGAAATGCCGAGAATGGATGGCATAACATTTCTAAAGAAGCTAATGACTTATTATCCGTTGCCAGTGATAATAGTTTCTTCACTAACACCACAAGGAAGTAAGATGGCTCTTGAAGCAGTTGAAGCAGGAGCGGTGGAGGTTATGTGTAAACCGGGCTCCTCTTTCTCGGTGGCTGATATGTCTATTATGCTTATAGATAAAATCAAAGCTGCAGCTTTTGCCAATGTTAAAAAAATTCAAGAAACCATTGCTTCAAGCGCCACTAGGAAGACAACCAGATTATCTCTTACACAAACTACAGATAAAATTATTGCAATTGGCGCTTCCACAGGAGGCACTCAAGCAATTCAAGAGGTAATAACACGCTTCCCTGCTAATGCTCCTGGCACTGTTATAGTTCAGCATATGCCAGAACATTTTACAAAATCATTTGCTGATAGATTAAATACTTTGTGTGAAATAGAAGTAAGAGAGGCGCAAAACAACGATTCTGTTGTGCCGGGGGTGGCGTTGATAGCGCCGGGCAATTATCATATGATTTTAAGAAGAAGTGGCGCAAGATATTATGTGGAAGTTAAAACAGGACCTTTAGTCTGCCGCCAGCGTCCCAGTGTAGATGTCTTGTTCAAATCCGTTGCCAAATATGCGGGTGCAAATGCCGTTGGTGCGCTTCTTACAGGTATGGGGGCAGATGGCGCAGAAGGCTTGCTTGAAATGAAAAATAGCGGCGCACATACTATTGCGCAAGATGAAAAGAGTTGTGTTGTTTTTGGTATGCCAGCCGAAGCGATAAAACGTGGTGCTGCTTCAGAAGTGTTACCCCTAGATAAAATAGCCGAATCGCTGCTAAAACACGCTGCCTCATAAATAACATTAATTGCATTGGCATATTTCTTATTTTATCACGAGCAACGCCAACGCAAGAAAAAAACAACCCATTAGCACTTTGCTTATCACCACATTTGATCTACTCCATATTAGTAGAGCTTCGTTACTTAGTCCCATATATATACCAGCAAACACAGCAATGTGTGGTATCAGAAACATAAAATTATAAAGAAAAAGCAGCATAAGATATTTTGTACGCATCCCCTCTGTTGAAATCATATAAACTAGCATTGGAAAATAAAGTTGCCCAGTGCAAGCACTTTCAAAAATAGTTACAATACAACCTGCCAAAAAACTTGCAAAAAAAATCCATTTTTGCGTAAAGAGCTTACGCATATAATCGTGCATTTTTTTCAGCATAACTGATGGCATTTTTAACGTTATAGCTTCTGCTGTACCATACATTTTAAAAAGAATGGCATCCTTAAAAGAAAACAAGGCAAAAATTGTTACTAATATGGCAACAAAATAGTTGAGCAATTTAGAAAAGAACGAATACAATGCAAGATGATGCAAAATCTGTAATAATCCCAAGCCAATAACAAAATAAATTAAAAACACTGCTAAGCAGAAACCCAAACCAGCCACAAAAAGAAACTTCCTTTGCTTGCCTGATACAGAAAGTAGCGTTATCAGAAAAACCATAGTTGAAAAAGCACAAGGATTAAAGCCATCCAGCAGACCCGCTCCTGCGACAGTTATAACATTTAAAGAACTTACGTTGTTTACATTAAACGAAATGTTGCTAAAGCTTCCAGCTGAAGATGTCCCGCTGGCATTAGAATATACTAAACCTTGATTATGCAGATTGATTTTTTGAGCAATAAGAAGATCCAAGTGAGGCAATAAATTTTGTAAAACAGCATCCTTCCCCGCGATATAACTTGTTTCATCAAAAAAAACATAGATATCCTGATTGAATGGAACATTTAACTTGCGTTGCAAAACATAAAATCTTTCGTAATCGCTTCTTTTTAAAAGATCATAGGTTTTCAGGGCGATGTGATTCGCAAAATTTTCTTTTAATAGAGGTGAGATGCTTTCATAAACCTCACGGCATTTCTGACAGCCAAAATTATAGAAACATTCCACCAATACACAGGTAGATTCGTTTGTGTGGTTCTCTTGAACAGTGGCTGCAAAGATGGTTGAGCAGAAAAGAGACCACAATATAATAACAAGGCGCCATCTCATCAACAAAAATTACCCAAACATCTGAATAATGAAGCTCAATACAATCCAATAGCAAAAGCTAAAGGGAGCCTCTTATACAATCTGCTTATTAAAAAAATTATCTTTTAGCAAGCACTTCGTCTATTGCTTCTTCAAAGACAGCTATTGATTCAAGCAGAGCATCTTTGGTAATCGTTAGTGGAGGAGCAATTTTGAGGCACTCGCCACCAACCCCTACAGGAGCAAACATAAGTAAGCCCTTCTGGAAGCAAGCGACGTTGATCTTTTGGGCAAGCTCTGGATTGGGCTCCTTTGTGCCGGGCTTAACCACCTGAATACCTGCCACAAGACCTCTGCCTGTTGCGCAGCCTAAAACATCAGGATATTTCTTTTGAATGCGATGTACTTCAGGCACAAGTATTTCACCAAGTTTGGCAGCCTTCTCTACCAGCCGTTCTTTCTTGATAATTTTTAGATTTGCTATCGCAGCAACCACTGGCAATGGAGACCCTGAATGAGTGGAAGTCATAGATCCGGGAGGATAGAGCTCTTGAATATCACGCCTGCCTATTACTGCTGAAATGGGCAATGAAGAAGATATTCCTTTTCCACATGCAATTAGATCTGGCTTTATACCATAATGTTCAAAACAGAACATCTTGCCAGTTCTGCCGAAGCCAGCTTGCACCTCGTCACAGGCAAGAACAATATCATACTCGCGACAAAATGCCTCCAGTTTCTTTGCATACTCATCTGGCAAAAAGTCCGGACCAACACCCTGATAGCTTTCCGTCATAACACCGGCAATGTCTTTTGGATTAATCCCCTTATCTTTTAGCGTCTGAATAAATAAGTCAAAAGAGGTATTCTCGTTTTTGTAGCCATCAGGAAATGGAACTTGAACAAATGTCCTATCGCCTTCACCTATCCATTTCTTGAGGCGTGGCATTCCACCAGCCATCTGTGCGCCAAAAGTTCTTCCATGAAAAGCGTTCTCAAACGAAACAAAATACTTCTTATGAGGTCCGTATTTCTCCATTGCATAAGTTTTTGCAAGCTTAATGCAGTTTTCAGTGGCTTCACTGCCAGTACTCAAGAGGAAGACCGTATATCGTTTTGGATCTGGCGAAATTGCCTGAAGCATCTTTGTAAGCACTGCACGCTGTTCATGCACAAACACATAGGAAGCAAGCAAGCCTCTATCTATTACTTCTTTTAAAGCTTTGTTGATTTCTTTTCTGCCGTGTCCAGCGTTTGTAATAAGCACACCTGATGACCAGTCTATCCAGCGATTACCCCATTTGTCATAAACTATAAAATCTATAGCCTTATGCCAGACAATCGGAGGCTGCCCCATCATTGAACGTGGTTCAGATTCCTGCAATGCCTTAAAAATTTTAAGCGATTGCGGCACAGGTATTTTTGTTTTGATCGTCCTATATTTCGTATGAACTTTTGGAACACTAACAGGTGTTAAGTCATATATTGCCATTTGATTTTTCCTTTCTTCTAACGTTTTATAACGCAAGGTTTTTCGCCATATCTTATTTCAACATAATCACCATCATTTAAAATAGAAAGCCTTGCCGCTTCAACCACAAGCTCATTGATTGAACTGTTGGCAGGTGTGGCAAGAAGTCCTCTTTCATCTATTTCCTTTAAAATTTTCTGTCTTTCTTTCAGAGCATCTTGTCCAGCGAGAGCAGCCGTTTTTTCTTCTATAGTCAATGCAGCCTGAACAAGATTTGCCACAGAATCATATCCGTAGCCAACAGGTTTATAGCCAGCTCCTTCCCATGGCACAAGCTTGTAAAAATCGGGATTAACATAGTTATAAAATGAGCCGCCACATCCTATACCATCAAGATAACTGTGAATTACACCTCTAAATTGATCGTCATGAAATATCATTCCTGTTTTACCTTTACCTTCAAAAAACATCTCCAGACATTGCTCGTTGCTGCCCGCAGCATCGTCAGGATAACCAAGTCCATTTATAACGGAGAGCAATGCGCCGTTTTCAAATCTAACTCTGCCATTAGCCCAAAGATAACCTTCGTTGCCGTTTGGGAATTTACCTTTTACCCCTGAAACAGAAACTCCTATAGGCTTAAGCCCTGTTATAAAATAAACAAGATCAACATAGTGGCAGCCCACATAAACAAAAGGATCTGTTTTATCGCAGGTGAACCAATTTTGAAAATTTGAATTGCGATAATAATATGGCTCTATTAACTTTGCTTCACCCATAACAAAACTTCCAAAGTGCCCTAAGGCATATTGCCTTTTTGCGATCAAAGCACGCCTATCAAAACGCTTGTGATATTCAACACCAACGAATAGTCCATGCTCATAAGCAAAATGTTCTATCTCCACTGCATGCTCATATTTAAGAACCAATGGCTTAACACAAACCACGTGTTGCTCGTTCTTTAATGCTTCCATAACAACTGCGTAATGAAGTTGATCGGGCATAGCCACAATGACCACCTGCCGCGGCGGAAGCTTTGAGAGAACCTCTTTATAAAGGTCAGGAAAAGCCTTATCCAAATTTTCAGATAAAGCGGGATATGGCGTAAAGGTTTGACCCGGAAATGCATTAACAATATCCGGCGATTCCATGAGAAATTTTAGCGGTCTGGCTTGCAGTGCGCAAACGCTAATATCACCTACTAATCCTATTCTCTGTAAATGATAAATAGAAGGCAGAATTAAGTCGTGCGTTATCATTCCGCCACCAACAATGCATACATTAAGCTTATTCATAATGCCAATCCTTATCTAAAAAATGCAAAATAAGACTTCATATTAGAAAATTCACATCAAAAGTCAATAGGGAGGATAATGAATATATTTTTGAAGTTTTGAGTGGGATATGATTTTCGTAGGGCATGTTGAAGAGTTGTTGTAAGGATTAACTCAGAAATACTCGAGATCTCTGGAAGATTGAGAATACTTCTATTTTTTTGCTATTAACTTTTTTGACAAAAAATTCTTGCATATATGCACAATAAAGCATATATTGAAAAGCACTTTTTATGCAAACATTTTTGCTTACAGAAAGGAAATATAGAAGATGAATAAGGAATTTAAGATATTGTTATACCTTATAGCAGGTTTTGTGATGTTCTATTTTCTACCGGTAGATTCAATCCGATTTCAAGACGCAGTGCTGGAGGCATTAAAACTTGCAAAGTGGTATGCACGTGAACATGTGCTCCTGTGCCTTGTGCCAGCATTCTTTATTGCCGGAGCAATAGGTGTTTTTATTAGCCAGAATGCTGTAATGAAGTATTTTGGACCGAATGCAAACAAATGGCTTGCTTATTCAGTAGCTTCTGTCTCAGGAACAATACTTGCCGTCTGCTCCTGCACAGTGCTGCCTTTGTTTGGCAGCATATATATGCGTGGCGCAGGGCTTGGTCCTGCCATAGCTTTCCTTTACTCAGGCCCAGCAATTAATGTTCTGGCAATAGTTCTTACTGCCAGAGTGCTTGGCTGGCAGCTTGGTCTTGCGCGAGCAATAGGCGCTGTTGCCTTTAGTGTGATCGTTGGGCTACTTATGCATCTTATTTTCTTAAAAGAAGAACGCCAAAAAGCTGTGCAGGCTGCTGGTGTTTATATGGCTGATGAAGATAAAAAAGATAAACCGCTCTGGCAGATTGTTGTTTATTTTTTTTCTATGGTTGCCATTCTGGTTTTTGCAAACTGGGGCAAGCCTCTTGAGGAAACTGGTGTATGGTTTTTGATTTATAAGACTAAATGGATATTGACTACGCTTGCTGCAATTCTCCTGGCATTTTCTTTGTGGCGATTCTTTAGAGTATCTGCTACGAAAATAATTTTCGCTGCAATACCAGTGGTAATTCTGGCGCTATTGTTCAGAGATATGCCACTAATTACATTCACCGCCGGTTCAATTGCTCTTAGCGTGCTTATTTCCTTTGCTTCTGATGAGTTAAAAGAATGGCGAGAGCAAACATGGGGCTTTGCAAAACAGATTTTACCTTTGCTTTTTGGTGGAGTGCTTGCTGCAGGGTTCTTCCTTGGTAGTCCTGAGGGGAAAGATGCTGGCATTATTCCAAACAAATGGATTCAAACTCTTGTTGGGGATTCGCCAGAAGTACTAATGAGCCTTATGGGATTTAATTCAACACAGGCTATACCGGAATGGATAAAAATTGTATGGCCTATTTGGACAAACTTTTTTGCTGCCATCACAGGTGCGTTGATGTATTTTGCTACTCTAACTGAAGTGCCGATATTACGTGGACTTCTTGATAGTGGAATGGGGCAAGGTCCAGCGCTTGCGTTGCTTCTGGCAGGGCCGGCGCTTTCTCTGCCAAGTATGCTTGTTATAAATTCCATTCTGGGTCCAAAAAAAGCGCTTACTTTTATTGCCCTTGTGGTTGTGATGGCAGCTTTGTGTGGAATAGGTTTTGGTGCTTTAATGCGTTAAAGATAAAATAAAAAAGAAAGGAGAGTAAAATATGAAAAAGATACAAGTGCTCGGTCCAGGGTGTCCAAAATGCAAACAGCTACTTGCGAACGTGGAATCTGCAGTAAAAGAGCTAGGAATTCAGGTTCAAATAGAAAAGATAGAAAAAATTCAAGAAATAATGAAGTTTGGTGTTATGGGCACTCCCGCTCTTGTGATTGATGGTGTTGTAAAGAGCGTAGGAAAGGTTTTAAAGTCTGAGGAAACTAAAAAACTTTTACAATAAAAAAGAGGAGGTATATTCAATGGCTAATAAAACAAAAAGAGCTGGCGCAGTAAAAAGCAGTTGCGCATGTGGTAGTGCCCCAAAACTCATATTTCCCTGTTCTGGAGGTTCGGATGTTGGTGAATTAACCGATAGAACGGCTCGGAAACTCACGCAGGATGGTGCAGGCAGAATGTATTGCCTTGCAGGCATTGGTGGTAGAATTTCTGGCATTATGGCATCAACTGAGAGTGCTGCAAAAATTCTGGCGATTGATGGATGCCCGCTTGCTTGTGCAAAAAATACTTTATTGCAAGCGGGATTCAAAAAATTTGAACATATAGAGCTTTCCTCTCTCGGACTAGAGAAAGGCAAGTCTAAAGTTGGTCCAGTGAATATCAGCAAAATAGCAAAAGAAGCAAAAGCAAAACTTGTTTGTTAAGGAGAATAAAAAATGCATTTAAATAAGTTGTTTGTATCGGTAACCATTTTATCTTTGTTGAGTCTTCAGTTGCTAATTGCAGCAGATGAAGCCACAACGAATCAAGCACAGGCCACTTCACAAGAAAACACAGCAAAACCAAAAGCTTTGCCAAAATTACTTGATCTTGGTGCTGGTAAGTGTATTCCGTGCAAGATGATGGAGCCTATTTTAAAAGAGCTTAAGGAAAAATATGCAGGCAAGATGGAAGTTGAATTTATAGATGTGTGGAAGAATCAGGAGGCTGGCAGACAATATAAAATTAGAGTCATCCCCACACAGATATTTTTTGCGCCAGATGGCAAGGAGCTGTTCCGTCATGAAGGCTTTTTTGGCAAAGAAGATATTCTGAAAAAGTGGAAGGAGCTCGGCTTTGATTTTGACAAGAATTGAAATTTTTTTGTTAGCTATATGGCAGGAGCAAAAATGGTATGAGCTTTTTTCAAAAGAGAGATATAACCTTTGATATAAACTAGAGATAATACATTGTTAATATGCAAGAATTATTTGTTTTTCTTACAAACGCGATAGAAGGCTCTTTTATTATGGCCTTCACTGCTTCCTTTATATGGGGCATCTTAAGCATCGTTTTAAGTCCGTGCCACCTTGCCAGCATTCCTTTGATTGTAGGTTTTATTGATGAGCAGGGCAATGTATCAACTGGGAGGGCATTTTTGATTTCATTGCTTTTTTCGGTTGGTATTTTGATTACAATAGGTTTGATTGGAGTAATAACTGCCGCACTAGGAGGATGATGGGGGATATAGGTTCTTTTGGTAATTATTTTGTGGCAGCGATAATGTTTCTGGTGGCATTGCATTTGTTTGATTTAATCCCTATGCCATTTACAGGACAAAACAAAGTTGGCATTAAGCGGAAAGGCTATTTGGCTGCATTTTTGCTGGGGCTAATTTTTGGTGTGGCACTTGGTCCTTGTACCTTTGCATATATGGCACCGATGTTGGCAATAGTTTTTAAAACTTCTGCAGAGTATCCTTTCTATGGAGCAAGTCTTCTTTTTATGTATGGGATTGGTCATTGTGGTATTATTGTGCTGGCTGGCACCTTTACAGAACTTGTTCAGCATTATTTAAACTGGAACGAAAAATCGAAAGGGGCTCTAATTGTTAAAAGAGTGTGTGCAGTATTGATAATTCTTGCTGGAGTATATATGATTTGCACTGCTTAATTTTTACAGGAGATTTTTGAGATGAAAATTGAAGAAACCAGAAGGAAAGCACTTATATTTAAGGCGCTGGCTCATCCAGCCAGAATTATAATACTGGAGAGTTTGCAAAAGAAGGATAGGTGTGTTTGTGAATTTTTGCCTATTTTAAAGGTACATCAATCTGTAGTTTCACGGCATTTAAGTTGTCTAAAGAATGCTGGAATTGTGAGCGAGAAAAAAAGAGGTGTAAAGGTTTTCTATCATCTTGAGACGCCCTGTATAATTGATGCGCTTCGCTGTGCATTAAAAGCCGCAAAAGAAGATATTAGAAAGAAAGCTGCTTCCTTAAGATAGTGAGCTTTACTAACTCAGAAGAACGGAAATTTTTTGCTGTTTTTTTAAGCTTTGCTCATATTTTTTATTCTGTGTATTGCACCATTGGTGCTGGTTAGTATAATTTTGGGTAAGAAGTGGATTTTATGAAAACAAGTTTTCTGATTCTGGTTCATTTTCATCTAGTTCAGTTTCGCCTTTTTGCAGGCGATTAACTAATGCTTCCAGTTTGGCAATATAGTATGCGGTATTTTCATCTCTATTATTAGGATCCCATTCGGTTATCAATTTTGCATTTTGGAATGCTGTTACTTTAGGTTTATTGCCAGTTATGTAATAAGAGATGCGGTCGCCGGGCTGATAGTTGAGTTTACTTTTAAGAGCAAGTTCGTAAGCTGCGTTTCTGCCTCTTGCAGACTTTGTTATTTTTGATGAATATGCAGCAAGTGATTCGTTTAACGTTTCTGTTTTTGCGAGTTTATGGATATCAATTTTGTGGTCTTCTATGGCTGTTTTGTATTTTTGGAATAGTGGCTCAATTTCATTTTCTTTATTGGTTAGTTTAAGGAAGAGGTAGTCGCGCATAAATTCGCGCAAGTACATTTCAAGTCCACGTGATTTGAGTGCCGCTCCTTTTATGATTACTTCTCCATCTTTTGTAAGGAGCGCATAATTTTTCATTTTATAACTAAAGATAGCCTCATATTCTCCATCAAATTCTAGTGTTATCCCCTGTGGTAAAGAAGCTTGTAGATTTGCCTTGAATTTTTCGTAATCTACTTGATTGTTAAAGGAGGGAGGCACGTAGTATATGCCATCCGTATCGGCTTCTACTGGGATAGCACCATTTTGTTTTAGCCAGTTGATGATGTGTTTTACAATTCTTCTACCTTCTTCTGTAATTTTTTCTGCTGCGCTGAAGTCTGCAAAGCGTGCTTGTGGGAAGGCAAGATAGCCGTAAAAAGAATTGATCAAAATTTTGAAAGCGCTTTGTGTGGCTTCTATATTTAATTTTTCTTCGTGAGATTTGGCTTTAGAGAGTTTCTTTTTGGCTTCTAATCTGAATTTTGTAAATTGTTCAAGCAAGGATAGAAAGACATTTAATTTATCGTTTGAAGGAGCGATTTTATTTGCGAGCATAATTGAAGGGTACAAAGAACGTACATCGCAATGATGGATATTTTGTATAACGCCTTTTACAAAGACGTCAGTGTAGCCGCCTGCAAAAGTCTTTTGTGTATCTGGTTCCGGGAGGCTATGTTTTTGATGGAGATATTCTTTAAGTAGTAGGGTCTCAACTTTAACTGCATTTCCGCGCAAGCAGGTATTTTGGTAATCCATAGGGAGCATTTGTGCTTGAGCAAAATATGTTCTGGAGAGAAGCTCGCTTAAAGCTCTTGTTTCTTTAACGTCATCTAAGGCATATTTTATTACAAGTTCTGGATTTTTTGCTATCGTTTCTGATATTTTTTCGCCGGGGAGGTAAGTTCTATCTTTGCTTGCAACTTTGAAATGGATTGCGGCTTCTTTTAATGAATGTCCTTCCAGAGTTCTATGGGCAAGGTCGTATATTAGGATGAGGAAATAGATATCAACTATGTGGCGCCCTTCTATCTGGAATTTTTCAAAAGAGATAGTTCTTTCTGCTGCCATAAATCTGCTTGGATGCGAAGATATTTCGCTTCCATCGCGTCCGAGCGTAAGTTTTACTCCGAGTTTTTTTGCTCTGGCTGTTATATAAGGCAGGTCGAAAGAAAAAAGGTTATAGCCTTCTATGACATCGGGGTCACGTTCTTTGATAATTTTGACGAAATCTTCCAGCAATTTTTTTTCGTTCTCTTGTTCATCAAAGAGTATTTTTTCCCAGCCAGTTGAATCGGTTAGAGCGATCAATGCGATGCGATCACCATCACGTTCTGGATTGGAGAATTCAAAGCCGGGGCTAACCACAGTTTCTATATCTACCTGAAGGCGTTTCAAATTTTCGAATGGTAAATCCGTAAAGAGAAAAGTATTTGTTGATGCAAGGAATTGTTCAATAGGATCTTTTAGGGCAAGCAGGGTGGGAAAAGCTTCTGCTATTGTTTTATTCTTCTTTGAGTTTTTTTTTATTATGTCGATAGCCTGTTCATATTCTGGTATGTTATTAAAACAGACCAGGTGTTTTATAGGCAGATCGCCTTTAAGAATTTCTTTGTGTACATATTTTAAATTAAGCTGATCCAGCACATTGGCATCTTTAAGCCACATAAATGGCTGGAAGCATACAGTGTTGCATACTAGCTCGTTGGTATTGGTCCTTGTATAGATGCGAAGGGAAGCTAGCTCTTTCGTATTTTGTTTATTTTGTTGTTTGATAGGGGATATGGCTACTATTCTTGTAGAGTCATTTTTTTTCATAAGGCTTTTATTGGTTTTTGTAAACTATCTTATATTCTCATCCAGCTTAATTGGAAGTGGATGAATATGCCATATATCGCGCACATATTCTTTTATTGTGCGATCACTTGAGAATTTGCCCATTCTTGCGACATTGAGTATTGCTGAACGTGTCCATTTTTGTTGATTCAGGAATAGGTTAGAGACTTTTTGCTGGCAGTGAAGGTATGGTCTATAATCTGCTAGCAAGAAGTAGTAATCTCCGAATTCAGTTAGTGCCTTGTGCAGGCAACTGAACAGGCCCGGTGTTTCAGGTGAGAACTCGTTGCCTGCCAGTGAGGCAAGCACAGCCTGGAGTTCAGGATCTTTTTCTACGAATGCCATTGGATTATATTGTGAGCGCATTTTAGCTATTTGTTCGGCGCGGTATCCGAATATGAAGATATTTTCCAGCCCCACCTCTTGAGCTATTTCTATATTTGCGCCGTCCCATGTTCCTATTGTTATTGCGCCATTTAACGCTAGTTTCATGTTGCCTGTTCCTGAAGCTTCCATTCCAGCGGTTGATATTTGTTCTGAAAGGTCTGCTGCAGGTATGATAATTTCTGCTAAAGACACATCGTAATCAGGGATAAACACTACTTTTATTCTTCCGTTTACATCGGGATCGCTATTGATGCGATCTCCAAGACTGTTAATTAGTTTAATTATGTGTTTGGCTTGTGTATAGCTTGGTGCAGCTTTGGCGCCAAATATGAATGTGCGTGGCACAATATCCATTGATGGATTTGCTTTTAGCCTGTGATATAGCGTAATTATATGCATTGCATTAAGGAGCTGCCTCTTGTATTCATGGAGGCGCTTAACCTGCACATCAAACAGTGAGTCAGGATCAACTAGTTCACCTGTTTTTTTGCGTATGTATTGAGCGAGGCGCTCTTTGTTTTTGCGTTTAACTTCTCTAAATTTTTTCTGGAATTGCGAGTTATCAGCATATTTTTCTAATTTGCGGAGTTCGTCAAGATCTCTTATCCATTGGTCACCTATGGTATCGGTTATGAGTCTGGCAAGCAGAGGATTGCTCATCAGTAGCCATCTGCGTTGTGTGATGCCGTTTGTTTTGTTGCTGAATTTGCCGGGATACATTTCCGCAAAATCTTTGAAGACTCGTTCTTTGAGTAAACGTGTATGGAGTTCTGAAACTCCATTAACGGCATGACTGCCAACGATTGCCAGGTTAGCCATCCTAACTTGTTTTGTAGGACTTTCTTCTATGATGGACATTCTAGCCATTTTTTCTAAATTGTTTGGGAAAGTTGCTACAACTTTTTGCAGGAAGCGATGGTTAATTTCATAAATTAGTTGAAGATGACGTGGCAGCACTTTTTCCAGAAGAGGAACAGGCCATTTTTCCAATGCTTCTGGCATTATTGTGTGGTTGGTGTAGCCAAAGGTTTTGAGGGTAATATCCCAGGCGGTGTCCCATGGCAGGTTAACCTCATCTCTAAAGAAGCGCATCAACTCAACGATGGCCAGGGTAGGATGTGTATCATTAAGTTGTATGGCGTTTTTGTGGGGAAAATCTTCCCATTTATGGCTAACTTTCTGGAAACGGCGTATGATATCTCTTATTGAGCAGGTGCATAAGAAATACTCTTGTATAAGGCGTAGTTCTTTTCCTGCAGAAGTATTGTCGGAGGGGTATAAAACTTTTGTTACTGTTTCTGCCCAGTTTTTTTCCTGCATAGCGTTTACGTAGTCGCCCTGGTTAAAGACTTCAAGTCGGAAGCCTTCACTTGCCCTTGAACTCCATAGTCGCAAGAAGTTAACCGTGTTAACGCCGTAGCCTATCACAGGAATATCATAGGGCACACCTTCAAAGAGTTGCCAATCAACCCATGTTGGGGTTTCTATCCCTCTTGCGCCTCGCACATTTACAACTCTACCATAAACGAGCACAGGGATTGTGTATTCAGGTCTAATCATTTCCCATGGGTAGCCATATTTCATCCAGTCATCTGGTTTTTCGCGTTGCCAGCCGTTTTCCAGTTCCTGTCTGAACATTCCGTGTTCATATCTTATGCCATAGCCATAGGCTGGCAATTCCATTGTTGCCATAGAGTCAAGAAAGCATGCGGCAAGTCTGCCGAGACCGCCGTTGCCCAGTCCGGCATCACGTTCTTCTCGGCTGATAATTTCCCAGTCTAGATTTAGTTCTTCAAGAGCCTTTTGGGCTTCTGACCAAACTTTAAGTGCAATCATATTGTTTGCTAGGAGTCTACCCATCAGGAATTCCATTGAAAGGTAGTAAACTCTTTTAACATCGTGTTTAAAGTAAGCACCTTGCGTGGCGATCATTCTTTCAACAGCCAGATCGCGTATGGTGAGGGCAAGACTTAAGTATTTATCGTAATCAGTTCCCGAACTCCAATTCTTGCAACGGGTGTATTTTAAATGATGTTCTATTCCTCTGCGGATATCTTCTTTTGTTATTTCTGTAGGTTTTTTTACGTAATAATCTGTTGAAAATGACTGTTCTTTTTCAATATCGCTCTTTTTCTTCGTCTTCTTCATAGTGTTACCTCTTGAAAGAATTATTTAAATCCTCATAGATATTAGCAGTTAATAGTTCTACTAAGAGAGCAATTTTAAAACTTGCATATAACTTGCTTATAAAAACTCTTATGTAGGATTATGCAGCTATTGTCAATTATAAAATTGTGGCATATTTCTTTAAAGAATAATAAATTATGTACTCTTTAGAAAAAAGAAATGCTATGGCATCTGGAATGCTTTAAGCAAATGCTATGAACTTTTTTTTGACAAAATGTAGTTTCATAAGACAGCGTGGACTGTTTTGTTTTTTATTGATTTTGGCAGAGGTGCTTTATGTAGAGTGCTCTTTTGCGCAATTTTCTGGACCTTCCAAATTGAAACAGCTAGAAATGAAGGCAGAAGATAGAGATTTTTATGCAAAGCGCACAAAAGAGCTTGAAATGCGGCTGAGCGAAGCGGAGATGGTGATTTCTAATATGACACGTCAGCTGGAAAGTCAGCGTCCGCAGGAGGCAGCAAAGAGGATACAGGAGCTGGAAAGGAAAGCGCTTGCTTATGATGCCATAGTGCAGTCTGTTGAAAAAAAGGATGGCACATTGGTAAGCGTTTCCACAAAACTTTCCGAAGCAGAAAGGATAAACAACGAGTTGCGTCAGAAAGTTAGCGAATTAGAGAAGAAGATAGTGGAGCTTGAAGATGAAATAAAGCGATTAAAGGATGTTGAAGCAGGGCTACGCAGCACCATTCAACAGATGATGTTAGGAAACTTTGAATACTATGAGGTTAAGGAAGGCGATACGATCTCTTCAATAGCGGCAAAGCCCACTGTTTATGGTGATGCTTCCAAAGCAATATGGCTAAAGCAAGCTAATAGAAACTGGATAGCAGATTTTGATTCACTGGAGCCGGGCGAAGTTTTGATTATTCCACGTTTTCCACCAGCTGGTCGCTACGAATTTTAACGAGGTATTTTAATGAAGCCATTAACAGCAATTCTGGTTGATGATGAAGTTCTTACAAGATGGATAACGAAAAGAGCTATAGAAAATCTAGGGATAACTGTTTTTGAAGCGGAATCCTGTGCTGAAGCAGAGGGGAAATTTTTATCGCTTTCTTTTGATCTGGCTATTCTTGACCACAGGTTGCCGGATGGTTTTGGAGTAGATATTTTAAGGAAACTACGCTCCAACAGATGGGGTGGTGTGGCAATATATCTTACGGCAGAGACGGAACTTATAGATGAAGAGTTGCAGCGTAGTTTAGATATTTATAAATTGATCAAGAAACCACTGAATATAGAAGAACTAAAAGATGTGATTTCTGGGTTATCTATTGTTGGGAAAGGACAGGCAGCGCCATTGGTGGAAAGCGATTTCCGCAAGGTTGGCAATTTTAGTTTATTTGCTGGTAAGATGCTGTTAAATGAAGAATCGCTAGAAAAGGTTAGAAACGAATGCAGTAGCAGTGGCTGGGTTGCTGTGGATCTTAAGGATATTAATGCTATTTCGGAAAATGAAATAAAGATGCTTGTTGAGCTTGCGAATACTTGCAGAGAAAGGCGTGGTAGGTTTTGTGTTGTGGGGGCGAGTGGGAAGCTAATAAGTTATTTTATTGAGAAGGGGATTGATAAAGAATTTGATATGGTTTCTGATGAAGATTTTTTGGAGGCGCTTTCTCGTAGACCAACATCAATTTGTGAGCGCTCTATGTTATTGGATAGCGTTATAATTCGTGAAAATAAACGAGAATAGGCTATGAAACAAATAATGCAATTTTTTAAAAGCGCAGAAAGTAGCAGGTTTCTTAATAAGATCGCTAAAATCGGTATGGTAATATTTGCGGCGGCTGCTATTGGCGTTTCTATTTTCTTGTATGCAAAAGCTTTTTCGTTTAAGCCAGAGCCAACTGAAATTAAAGCCATGCACGAAGCTCAGTTCCTTGCGTTTATTCGTGATGCCAGAAATCTTGCCTTGCATATGCGCTTTGAGGAAGCGGAGAAGAAGTTGAGAGCTGCAATAGATCAGGCGCCAAACCACAAATTAAAAGTTAGCGCCGCGTTGGCAATGGGTGAAGCTTTAATGATACATTCCCGCTATAAGGCGCATCCTTATGCTTTAATGACTATGCGATATCTCGAAGGTGTTCTGGAATTAAAAGATGAACTTACGGAAGAAGAAAAACGAAGAACCTACGAAGCAATTTTTCAGACGCTGACGATCCAGAAAGATGTTTCTACCGCTTTGAAATATCTACCTGATGCCATTAAAGAGTTTCCATCTGATAAGGATAAGACGGCTATTTATGAACAGCTTATAAAATTATCTATGGAGTATGGCTCTTATAGCGGAACTTTGAAGTTGTTACAAGAAGCAAAAGAGCTATTTAAAAGAGGAGGTGATATTGACTTCATAACTTTTACGGAACTTCAGGCAAAGGAAAAAGCATTTTGGAATGAAGATTGGTTTAAAGAATATAAAGCCCGCTTTTCTCCTACAGAACCGGAAAAAGAACTTAAAACAAGTTTACTATCTGACGTTATAAAAGAGTATCAACGGATTGCGCAAAAAGCAAAAAAGGAAAGGAAGGCAGAATGTCTTTTCAGAATAGGGAGGCTTCTTGAAAGAGCTGGCGAATATCAATCTGCGAAAAAGTATATGCAGGAGTTTTTAGATAGTAATCCTTCTTCCTTTGCCGATGAGGCAATGCTGGTTTTGATGAGAATAGGGATGGCAGAGGGGAACTTGCGAATGACGTTGGAGAACGCTTTTGCTTACATCAACCGTTATTGGGTTAATGATAAATCTTACGAAGCGCTTCTTGCTGCAATCAAGATGGCAGAAGAAAAATACAATTATGCTGATGCTTATAAGCTGGCAAACAACATTACGCAGTTGGCTGTTTGTGAAAAAAGAGAGCTTTTCCATCTTTATGCTGCACGTGTGGCAAACAGGCTGGGACTTAATAATGAAGCTGCATGGCACTATATGCAGTATTTACAGTCCTTTCCTGACAATGCTCATCTGTCAAGTTTTTTAAGGACAATGGCAGATATATGTATTGAAAGGAATGATCTTGTGAGTGCAGATAGATGGTTGAATGAGTATTTAGTTCGTCTTCCCTTCACAAAGGAATCGGAAGATGTGCTATATCAACTCTGCCAGGTCCGTATAAAAAATAATGCGCCGTTGCCCGACATTCTATTTGTCGGGATGTTAACGTCTGAGATGAATCCTTCCAACCATCAAACTTTAGAGATACTTCTTGCTGTTGCCAGACAGATGGAAGAGGCAGGTGTTTATGGACTTGCTGAAAAGCAATATAATAAGATAGCACTTATGAGATATGCACATGGCAAGGAAGATGGCAAAGAACCTTCAGATATTACTCAAATTATAGCTCAAGCCACTTTGGGCAAAGCACGTTGCCTGCTATTTAAAGGGGATCTTGTGAAAGCGGATCATCTGTTTAGGGAGATATGCCGCATTTATAAATCCGGGCCAGTTCGTTCAGAAGCAGCTTACTGGTGGGGCACTATGGCTGTGGCTGAAGATCAACTCGAAGAAGCCCTGCGTAGATTCAATATGGTTAATAGAGATGAGTTGCCAAAAGACCTTGCTGCAAGATATGATTTCGAAGTAAATCTAATTGAAATTCAGAAGCGTGGCAAAACTTCGTATACGCTTGCGGCGCTGTTTGCAAACCTATCTCAACTGCCAGCTGCAGAACGCTATAAATATGCCAGCAAAGCCTTTGCTGCTTATTTTAAGAGAATGGAAGAACTAAATGATGTTGTCGGGATGAAGGCTCTGCTTGACTATGTGTCAAAAAGCCCCTATGCCGAAAATGTTCCATTAAAAGATTATTATTTCCGTATGGCTTACAAGATGCTTAAAGATCAGCAGATAAGTGGCATTGTAATGAATGCTTTGTTAGGCGGCGGCACAAGATCGCTGACATCTGCTGAAATAAATGGAATTCAACAGCAAGCGTCTGATATAAAAGATGTTTTAACGAAAAATCTTTAAAAATAGAAGGGCTTATTATGAGTGAGCAAGAGATAATAGCAACGCTTATTAAGGGGCGTGATAGGTGTAGAAAACTTATACAGCTCTATAGGAATTTGCATCTTAATGAAGATGCAAATGGCGCTAAAAAATCTTATGACCTTACTTCTATGAATACAATCAGCGTTTTATTATCTCAGATGCTTGAGTGCTTAAGGAGCCTGCCACCAAAGCCGTCTTTAAAGATAACTTCTATGCCAGATAAGATTCAGGCAGAAAAAATAATGCAGGAAATTCATGATCTGATAGAGGGAGTAATTGTGGCAGAGCGTGAAATCAGAGAACGTTACCTAAAACAGAACACACCACCTGCTGGTGCCAGCAGGCTTTCTGCTTTGCGTTTATATGCCGGAGGATAGAAAATATGGAAACAACAGTTTTAACACAGGAAAAAGAGATTGCAGCCAAAACTGCGCAGGAGCGCAAGCAGACATTTGAAATTTTGAAAACAAACGAGGTGCTTGATCGCATAAGAAACGCCTTTGAAGTTTTTGATGCTCAAAGCGCAATGTTGCAACGCTCATTTGAAAATCTGCGTAGGAATCTTGCAGAAGCCAATCATCAGCTTCAATTAAAGAACAAAGCCCTTTCCGATAAAGTTCAGGAGCTCGAACAAATGTCTAGCCGTCTGCAGTGCATACTGGATAGTCAGGCAGATGCCGTGCTGGTGGTGGGTCCATGTTTAATTATAGAGCGATGCAATCCTGTTGCTGAAGTTTTGCTTGAGAAGCCACGAATGCAGATAGAGGGCAGTATATATTCTGATGTGTTAAATGGGCTTGGCAACTTACAGGCATTAAAGGCAGCTCTGGAAGAAGGGATTACCTGCGTTGATGAGCAACGGGCACATACTGATGCACATGGACAAAAGAGGATCGTGCTTGCAAGCATATCTCCCATTTACACGCAGGAACGCAAGATTATAGGGGCAGTGGAAGTTTTGCGTGATGTTACGCGCCTTCGCTTTTTAGAGGAGCGAATGCAGCATCAGAAGCGTATGGCAGTTTTGGGTGAAATGGCTGCAAGCGTGGCTCATGAAATAAGGAATCCGCTCGGAACCATAGAAGGCTTTGCAAGACTTTTAAAAAGCGATCTTGAGCGTGATAAATTGCATAACCATGCCAGACTTGCCTCAAAAATCATAGAAGGCGCCCAAAATTTAAATTACGTCATTACCAATCTTCTTACTTATGCCAGACCTATGTCTTTGCAGTATGAGACCTTTGAGGCAGCTCACCTCCTTTCAACCAGTGCAGATCAGCTGATGCCACTTGCGGCGCAATATAAAGTTCAATTGGATATAGTTCAGCCTGCTTCTCCCATATCTATAAATGGCGATATACGTCAATTGCGGCAGGTGATTGTGAATTTAGGTAGGAACGCCATTGAAGCCTGTAAAGCGGGTGGCAAAGTTTCCATTAGTATAACTGAACGGCGGCGGATGATAACGATTTCTGTGATTGATAATGGCTGTGGAATTAATCCAAAGGATCTGCCAAAGATTTTTGACCCATTCTTTACCCGCAAGGAAGGCGGCACGGGATTGGGGTTATCGCTTTGTCATAAAATAGTTGCTGCCCATGGCGGCGATATAAATGTAAACAGTGTTGTAGGGAAAGGCACCACTATCAATGTAGTGTTGCCACAATATGGAGGTAAGTAATATGGCAAGTTCAATAGAAACAGCTCTTGTGGTTGATGATGATGCCCTGATGCGTGAGTTCATTGTTGAAACGCTCAGACGCAATAAAATAGCTGTAACGGAAGCCACCAATGGACTTGAAGCCAAAGAACTGCTAGAGCAAAATGAATATGATCTGGCATTTCTGGATGTCAAGATGCCAGGAATGGATGGAATGCAGCTCCTTAAGGCGATCAAGACTTTGAATATAGGGACACTTCCTGTCATCATTACGGCTTTTGGGACTGTGGAAAGAGCTGTTGAAGCAATGCGTTGTGGAGCTTATGACTTTTTGATGAAACCATTTTCACCAGAACAGGTGGAAATTATAATAAACCGCGCAAAAGAGTTGGTGGAACTACAAGCACAAAACGCCTATCTAAAAGAGGAGTTAGGCTGGATATTGCCAAAGGGCAAGCAGATTGTTGGGCAAAGCGAGGCAATAAAGAAGTTGATGCGCGATGTTGCGCAGGTTGCATCCTCTAATTCCACAGTCCTCATCGCAGGGGAAAGCGGAACAGGTAAAGAACTGGTTGCGCTTGCCATTCACTCCTTAAGTCCACGCAAAAATGGACCTTTCATCAGAATGAATTGTGCAGCAGTGCCGGATACATTGATGGATAGCGAGCTTTTTGGGCACGAAAAAGGCGCATTCACAAGCGCGGTTAATCGCAGAATCGGCAGATTTGAACTTGCGAACAACGGGACATTGCTGCTTGATGAAGTTAGCGAAATGAACATAGGCGTACAGGCTAAGCTGTTACGTGTGTTGCAGGAGCACGAATTTGAAAGAGTTGGCGGAAGCCACACAATACAAACCAATGCCAGAGTTATTGCAACAACAAATCGCGTTTTGAAGCAATATGTTGCCGAAGGCAAGTTCAGAGAAGATCTCTATTATAGATTGAATGTTGTGCCTCTTTATATTCCCCCTTTGCGGGAGCGCGTGGAAGATATTCCGCTTTTAGTCAAGGCTTTTGCGGAGCGTTTTGCTTATGCTAAAGATAAGAAAGCCGAACCAAAGGAGTTTAATCAGGAAGCCATTGATGCATTGAAAGCTTATAACTGGCCTGGCAATGTCCGTGAGCTTGAAAATCTTATGGAGCGTATATGTGTTATGGAAAACGCTCAAGTTATAACTATTGATATGCTTCCCCCAGAAATTCGTAATGGCAAATCAACAGCGCATTCTGTATCTATGGCTGTACCTGAAACTCATACGGCATCTAACGATCAGCCGGAAGCAGAATTAAGACAAGTTTCTTCTCCAGAGCAAGAAACAACAATGTTTAATATCCCCACTATTGAAAAAATCACCATATTTAAGGCTTTGAAGGCAACGGGTGGCAATAGGAAGAAAAGCGCAGAATTGCTTGGAATAAGCATCAGAACGTTGCGGAATAAGCTTAATCAATATAAGCGTGAAGGAGAGAAAATAGAGGTGTGATCGTGGCATTTGACTTGCTTGAAGGAAGAAGATATGACACCAACAATTTCAACTTTGGCAACAGTTTTGGAAGCCACAAGCAAGCGCCAGAGTGTGCTTGCAAATAATCTGGCAAACGCTAATACACCTTTTTATAAAAGGCTGGATCTTAAATTTAAGGATGAACTTGCTAAAGCTATATCAAGCGGCGATATTAATGAGATCCAAAATTTTAAACCAACTATTGTTGAAGACACCACAACGCCAGCCAGACCTGATGGAAACAATGTTTCTCTGCAAAAAGAAATGGCAGAAATAAACGAGAACGCATTGCTTTTCAATTTTGCTGCTAAAGCTATTGCAAAAAAATTTGATGGGTTAAAGAAAGCAATCAAAGGAAGAGGATAATAAGGAGCTAGAAAATGTCAGAAGTAAGTATAATGCCATCTCTACAAATAAGCGCAACAGGGCTTGAGGCAGAAAGCCGGAGAATGGAGGTTATAGCTAATAACGTTGCCAATGCGCAAACAACGCATTCTAATCCAGCGCTTGTGTATAAAAGAAAAGAAGTTGTCTTTGCAGAGAAACTGGCAGAAGCCATCGGTACAGCTGGTGATGAAAAGAAATTACAAGGCGTTCAAGTTGCGAAAATAGCAGAGAACCCACGTCCACCTAAAATGGTTTATAGACCGGGGCATCCTGATGCCAATGCGGAAGGATTTGTTGCTATGCCAAATATAAGCATCGTTGAAGAAATGGTTGATATGATGAATGCCTCTCGTACTTATGAGGCTAACCTTGCAGCGATGCGAACGGCAAAAGGAATGATAAATCAGGCGTTGGAAATTATAAAATGATTATTTTTTTCTTGCTTTATTTATGCTACAATAAGGGCTTGATGTTAAGGAGATGAATGCGATGAATATCTCGGAACTTCAAAATTTACAGGGCAAAAGAATTGAAGAAAATCCAATGCTTTTACCCACTGCCACAGGCGCAGGCAAAGCACAGGGCGATGATGCTTCTTTCCGGGACGTGCTTGGCAAACTTGTAGAAAAAGTTGATTCTCTGCAAAAAGATGCGGATAATTCAATAAAAGATTTAGTTACTGGGCAAGGCAATGTTAGTGTCCATAACGTGGCAGTGAAAATGGAAGAAGCAAGCGTCGCTTTTGATTTAATGATGGAAATACGAAATAAGCTGTTAGAGGCTTATCAGGAAATATCAAGAATGCAAGTTTAAGGAGTAAAGAACTATGCCCAGTTCAATTCAAGTTATAGGTGTCCAGATAAAAGAATTATGGCGAAACTTCGGACCGAATCAGAAGGTGAGCATTATTCTTGCTTTATTGGTTTCGCTTGCTGCAGTTGCTGGTGTGTTATATTGGAGCTCAAGGCCTGACTTTCAGCTCCTATATTCTGGGCTTACTACCAAAGACGCTGCAGCAATGCGCGAAAAATTAAGTGATGAAAAGATACCTGTCGAGATCCGTGATTCAGGGCACTCCCTTTATGTTCCTGCAAAAGATGTCTATAGAGCAAGGTTGCTTCTTGCAAAGGAAGGTTTACCAAAGGAAAGTTCAACGGGCTTTGAGCTTTTTGAGCAACCGAAATTTGGTCTTACAGATTTTGCGCAGAAGGTTAATTATCAGAGAGCACTTGCAGGGGAACTGGAAAGGACTATTGCTGCAATGGAAGGCGTTGAAGCTGCAAGAGTGTTGCTGGTTCTGCCAAAAGATAAATTGTTTGCATCAGAAGCGGAGCAAAAAGCTAGTGCTGCAGTTCTGGTGACAACTCGCGGCGGTGCACTTCTTACCAGTGCGCAGGTGCAAAGCATAGTGAATCTCGTGGCAAGCTCTGTGCCGGGCCTTACGCCAAATGCCGTAAAAGTTTCTGACCATACAGGTAGGCTATTAACAAAAGCTGGCTCAACAGAAGATGAGTCATTCGATGCTGCAAGTGATCAGCTTGCAATTCAAGAGAAGCTTGAACAGATGCTTGCGAAGAAAGCGCAGGAGATGCTTGATATAGCGCTTGGAGCAGGGCAATCGGTTGTTAAGGTTAGTGCACAGCTGGATTTTAGCAAGATAGATAAACGCATAGAAAATTATGATATAGAAAATAGAACCGTTAAATCAGAAAGTATTCAATCTGAAAACACATCTACTCCCGGCGGCGGTCCTGGCGGCTCGGTAGGAGTTGTTTCTCAAATTCCTGTAGGCTCACCTGCTGCTGGAACGGTTGAACAGCCTATGGCAAAAAGCAAGAAGGAGAATATTAAAACGGAATATGTTATTCCTTCTGAAGTGCAACAGATGACTGTGCGGGGTGGACGCATTGTTTCGCTTTCTGTTTCGGTCTGCCTTGCCAAAGGTGAAAAGCCACGTAACATTACTGAAATAGAGAATATGGTTAAAAATGCTGTTGGGTTTGTTGAGAATGAGACAAGAAAAGATACAATTAAAGTGGTTGAAATGGAATTTCCAACTGTGCCTGAAGCTCCGAAGCAGCCTCTCTGGAAATCGTTACCTGTTGGCTGGAGCACTATAGGCAATGTGGCTATGTGGTTGATTTTGGCGCTGGTTGTGTTTATAATAACCCGTAAGTTTATGGCTGGAATAACAGTCAAGCAGGAATCTGTTGGCGTTCCAGTGCAGAACCTTACAGGAGCTGAAGGAGGTTTCCCGGGCGCTGTGGGCGGACAACGCCGAACAGCATGGGTGGATCAGGGACTTGAAAAGAACTTGTCAGAATTGAACCGTATAGCAGAACAGAATCCGAAAGCAATTGCTGCGTGGATAACGAGCGTTGCTAATCAATAAAAGTTTTTAAACTGATAAGGAGTAAAAACGGTATGCCCATAACATCATTGGCTATTAAAAAAGAGCTAACAAATGATGAGAAAGTGGCAGTTTTAATTGCAAGCCTTGAAGCCAGACTTGCAGCTCAAGTTCTTCAGCAACTTGAGCCTTCGTTAATGTTAAGAGTAACGAAAGCACTGCGTGGACTTGGCATAGTGCCAGGTGAAGTGCGGGAAAAAACAATTGCCAGTTGCCTGCAGGGCATTCATGAACTTGGCGAAGCTGTACATGGGGATGAAAATCTTGCTAATACATTGCTCGTTCAGGCTGTTGGTGAAAAAAAGGCTTCAGCTTTGCTTGCTGATTCGCAACGTAGCACTTCAAATGCTTTTAGCGAACTGACAAGATTGAGCGCAGATCAAATTGTAACCTTATTGGTACACGAGCAACCTGCAGTTATTGCGCTTGTATTGAGATTTTTACCACCCCAACTTGCAGCGGAAGTGCTTGAATTGCTTCAAAGTGAAATACGCCGTAAGGTGATCGTTTGTATGTGCGTGAATTCCGAACCTTCTTCTGAAATCATAGCAAGAATGAATGAGCTTTTAAGCGCCAAAGTGGCGGCTGGTTCATGGAGCAAGAAATCGAGTGAAAGCGATAGAATTGAGTTTGTTACGCAAATAATTCAACATTCAAAGAGAAATGTTGAAGAAGATTGTCTTTCAGCCATTCAGGAAAAATCTGAGGCATTAGCAAGTGCAATTCGCGATAAATTGTTCACCTTTGAAGATATTGTTAAACTCAGCGATGTTGCAATGAGACGTATAATGTCTGAAATAGATATGGGAGTGCTGGCAATTGCCCTGCGTAATGCTAATGCTGAACTTAAAGATAAATTCTTCCGTAACATGTCTAAACGCGCAGCTGAAGGCTTGAAACAGGAAATGGAATACTCACAAAAAGTGCGTCTTTCTGAAGTGGAAGCCAAACAGAAAGAAATTGTTAATATAATTAGAAATCTACAGGCTGAAGGACAGATAGCAGTTTCATCAGAGGATGAATATGTCTAACACTATAGTCATCAGCAACGGTAAATCTGGGAAAATTACGATATCACCAGCGGTGAGAAACGGAAAGAAAGATACCGCACCTACGCAGAATCAAGAGCTTGATATGAATGCCATCCAGCAGCAAGCCCTAATAAAAGCTCAAATTGAAATGAAAAAAACTCTAGACAGCCACATCAAGGCTAAAGCTGAAGCTTGTAAAAAATGTATGGGAAAACTCAACAGCACTTTGGATGCCTTGCGGAATGAAATAGGAGAGCGTGTTATAGAACTATCTGTCAGAATAGCGGAGATAATTCTTCATCACGCTCTACCGGATCGTCAAATGATATTGGAAATACTCAAGCAGACTTTAGCCCCTATTTCTGATTTGCAAGGCGTCCGTATCAGAATGAATGCTGCTGATGTGGAAAATTTAAAAGAGAACAATGCTATGCCTGCCTTGCTTAATAGGATTGAACTTATTCCCGATCCAACGCTTGCTGCAGGTGATATGATTGTGGAAAGCAAAAATGGCATATTTGATGCCAGAATAGATGAACGACTTAAACTACTTGAAGATAAACTAAAACATAGAGTGACACAAGGTGAATGAACTATTATCAGCACTTAATCCAGATAAACTGCTTGAGGGCTTGGAAAAAGAAATATTTGTAAAGCAGGAGGGGCGGGTTTTTGAAGTTACAGGGCTCACAGTAAAGTCTATTGGTCCGCATCTTTCTATCGGAGATTTTGCCTGGATAGAAACAGATGGCGGAAATTCAGAAAAAAAATTCATTCCATGCGAGACAGTTGGCTTCCGTGATCCGTATGTTTTACTTATGCCAGTTGAGAGGCTTGGTGGAATAAGACCCGGCGCAAGAGTGATAAGAGGGAACAAAATGACAGTAGGGGCGGGTTACTCTATGCTTGGCAGGATAGTGGATGGACTCGGCAGACCAATTGATGGTGGACCAGAGTTTACGAATTTGGAAGAGATTGAAATTGAGAGAAATGCCCCGCCAGCTATGATGAGGAAGCCTTTAAAGGATGTGCTTGTTACTGGAATTAGAGCAATTGATTCTGTATTGACGGTGGCTGAGGGACAGCGCATGGGGATTTTTGCTGGAAGTGGCGTAGGCAAAAGCGTGCTTATGGGCAGCCTTGCAAGGAATTCAAGTGCTACAATAAATGTTATTGCTCTTGTTGGGGAGCGTGGTAGGGAAGTTCGCGATTTTATTGAAAAAAATTTAGGTAAGGATGGTCTAAAAAAATCTGTTGTTGTGGCTGTTGCTTCTGATCAATCGCCTGTTATGAGAATTAAAGGCGCTTCCACTGCTATGGCTATCGCAGAGTATTTTAGAGATAGAGGCGAAAAAGTTCTCTTCTTGATGGATTCTGTTACACGCTGCGCTATGGCGCAAAGAGAAATAGGACTTGCTGTTGGTGAACCACCAACAACGAAGGGATATCCACCGAGCGTATTTGGATATTTAGCGCGTCTTCTGGAAAGATCTGGCTCTTCAGACAAAGGCAGCATAACAGCTTTTTTCACGGTTTTGGTCGAAGCAGATGATATGAATGATCCAATTGCAGATACGGTGCGTTCTATTCTTGATGGACACATTGTGCTTTCGCGTCGCATTGCCGCAATGAATCATTATCCGGCAATTGATGTATTAAACAGCATAAGCCGTCTGATGAGCGATATTGTTTCTCCTCATCATAAAGAACTGGCAGCAAAAATGCGCAGTATAATGGCAGTTTATACTAAAGCTGAGGATCTGGTGAATGTTGGAGCCTATGTGCAGGGCTCAAATCCAAAGATAGATGAAGCGCTAAAAAAGATAGACAGGATAAATGCATTTCTACAGCAAGAGCCGAATTTAAAATCATCTTTTGAAGATACAATAAAATTGCTGGAAAAGACTGTGTTATGAAAAAATTTGAGTTTTCACTTCAAAAACTGTTGGATGTAGAAGAAGCTCATGAAAAGGCTGCTGAGCAAAAGCTCGCAGCCGCTAAACGCCAGTTGCATTCTGCACAGGAAGAGTTAAAGCGCATAAGGGCCAGAATGGATAAAGAAATCAATGCTATTGAAACATTCAAGGGCACACAAACAGCCAGACATAACTTAATGAATCACATCAAATATCTTGAAAGGCTTCAATATATGGTTGTTCAGCAATCGCAACGTGTGGCAGAATGTCAGATAGAGGTGGATAAATGTATAGAACTTCTGCATCAAATTATGAGGAAACGCAAAACACTTGAGAAGTTAAAAGAGCGTGAAAAAGCTATATGGCAGGAAGAGGAAAAAAAAACTGAACAGAAACAACTAGATGAATTTGCAGTAATAGGACACTATAGAGCTTCAATGAATAGCTCCATAGAAAATGTTAAACATCATACATAAAACAATAAGACGATATGAAAATAGCATTTTTGATATTATGTTTTTTATGTGCAATTCTGGTTAATCTACTCATGTTTATTATGATGACAGGAATTGTTCCTTTTAGACCTCCACAGAAGCCTATCTATATAAAAGAACCTATAGTGCTTACAAAACAGTTTACTGGCACAAATGATATGGCAGCTATTGGGGCAACTCCTATTTATAGCACTCTGGGCAATAAAGCTGTGGATGAACTGGTGGCTTCTCTTAAGGCTGAAAAGGAACAACTTGCCAAGAAAGCGGCTGAACTTGCCACTAAAGAAGAGCTGCAGGCTAAAACAATTGCCGCATTAAAAACTGAACTGCTTCAGCTGCAAGAAGCTTTAAATAAGCAAATAGTTGAAATACAAACCACAGAACAGGCTAATTTAAAGAAACTTTCAGAAATGTATTCAAAAATGGATCCTGCTGGGGCAGCAAAGTTGCTTATAGAGATGGACAAGGAAAAAGCTGCCACCATCTTGAGTCTTATGTCAGATAGGTCGGCGGCGGCAATCCTTGATAGCGCAGTGCAGGAAAAAGATAAAGGCACTGCTGCGGCAACTGCATGGACGGATATAACTCGTCGGCATGAAGCCAAAAAGAAAGAAAAAACGAAATAAAGGAACTGGAAAATGCCATCTTCAATAGCTGATGTATTGTTTGCAAAAAATACCACTGTTCCTGAAAAAGAAAATACAAGAGGCAAAATAGACCGCTCAGAGGAAAAAAATTCCTTCTCAAGCTTTGTCTCTAAAGCAATTATTTCAAAAGAAGAAAATGGGCATAAAACAGAATATGATAATTCTTCTGTGAATGCCCGAAAGCTAACTGAAAATGCATATCAAGCTAAACAGGAAGAAACATCTTCTGATAATAACATATCAGAAAAGAAAGGGCTTGCTCCCAAAAATGAGTCACCTAAAGAAGAGGTTAACGGGAAAGATTTTGCTCAAAATGAGGAAACAGCAAAAGAAAATAAGGCTATCGTTCAGGGAGATACGGGAGCAGTAGCCGAAATTGATTTATCACAAAAGCAGGTTCAGCTTTTACAGGAAGATGCTCTTAATGCAGAGATCAATGCTTCTGCCGCTTTATTGGAAGAAATGCAAAATTCTGATCAGGTTGTAACTGATTCTCTAAAAAATCAGGATTTAATGGGCAATAGCACAAAATTGTTTGCTGAAAATCTTATGTTTAATAATAATGGCGTGGCGGAAGAAGCAAATTCCGGCAGCGCAACCGCCAGAACTCCCGCGCTAGTTAGAGGAGAGCCTTCAATATCCTCTCTTGTGCCGGAAGCTAAAAACCCCACGCCAAAAATTGCAAATAATAAACTGGGTCAATCGCTTGTCTCGCCAGGTGAGATTAATGATGTTGATGCTGATACTGAAAATACAGTGAGAGTAAATGAAACAGAAGTAGAAGATAATACAGCGGAAGTTCAAGTAAATATCATTAAGAAAGAGATAAAATCGGCGCAGGAAATGTCTGTTAAGCCATTTGCTCAAAAGAGCGTTGCGGAAAAAACGCAAGAAAACAAATTGAATACTATATCAGACAAAGTGATGGTGACAGAGCAAAAGGGCGAGGAAATATTTCGTAATGCATCAAGAGGGCAGTCTGAAGTAACTGATAATATGAAGAATGGGAGTGTAGAGACTGACAATACAGAGCAACTGGTTAACAGGAAAGTTATAGAATTTGACGTCAAGAATGCACAGAAAAATGCTGGCGGTTCTGTGAAAGAGCAACAGATAGCTGGTAAAGAAGGTGCTACGAGCCATGGGAACACCTCGCAAAAAGATGCTTCCTTGAATAAAGAAGCTCGTGAAGGATTGCCTGATAAAAGCGAGCCCAATGTGAAAGTTGGAGGCTCAAAAGAGAAGATTATGGATGAAATTTCAAGCAATCTTCTCAAACAAAATGATAATGTGATGCATAATTTAAAGGCAGGACATCAGGTTGTTGAGCGTATGGCTACTCATAGGGTTCCAACACAGACAGGTTTTAATGAAATAGTCAGCCAGACTGTATCAAAGGTGGAGCATTTTCAATCGGTAATAGAGAACATAGATAGATATGTGCTTTCAATGGTTAAGGAACCTTCTGGCAAGACGATTACGGTGACGCTCATTCCTGAATATCTTGGCAAGGTTGTTTTAAGTTGCAAAGAAGAAGGGACAAGGGTTGTGGTAGAGATACAAGCAGAAAACAATATGGTGCGTGAAATGCTGCAAAAAGAAGAAGCCACAATCAAATCTATGCTTGAACAGAATGGATTTAAGTTGAGCCAATTTGATGTTCATACAAAATCTGAACAACAGGCCAGAAATAATGAGAGGAATTTTGAAGGAAGAGAAGAATATGATGGAGCAACACAACGGCGCAACGAGGCAAAATCCCACAACGCTCAACCGACGAAAACGGGTACTGCTGCAACAGGCAGAAGGAATGGCTTCTGGTGGGTTGCCTAGATGCGCCTTAATTTTAAAAATGGAGGAATGAATTATGGCAGTTCCAGCAACAGGTGAAGTTGGACTTAACCCCGCCGATTATGGTGCAAAAGTTAGCGATTCTGCCAACCAGCTTGGTAAGGATGAATTTTTAAAGCTTCTTGTTACTGAGCTTAAGAATCAGGATCCATTAGATCCTGTAGACAACAAGGAAACTATATCGCAGCTGGCGCAATTTAGCGCACTTGAGCAGATGAATAATCTTAACACGCAATTTGAGGCATACAGGCAGGATAACAGTTTGATGTTATCATGCTTACTAACAGGACAGGAAGCCACTCTTGTGTTGAAAGATGGTAGCGAAATAACTGGTGCTGTTGAAAAAGTTATATGGAAGAATGGCACGATGTTTATACAGATTGGTGGTATGCTTTACGATACTAAAAATATAGAGAGCCTGACTCTTGGCATTCATAGCTCAGAAGAAGGCTCTGAAGCCTCAGGTGATGGTTCTTCTTCCGAAGAGAGTAGTGAAGATACGGGAGAAGCAGGATAAACATGAGAAACAAAAACCTATTAAGGAAGGAAGACTACAATGATTAGAAGTATGTGGAGCGGCGTAGCAGGATTGCGTACGCATCAGCAACGCATGGATGTGATAGGTAACGATATCGCCAACGTTAATACGGTTGGTTATAAGCAAAGTGATGCAACTTTCAAAGAGCAGCTTGTAAGCACCATAAGAACGCCAGCTGAGGGCACGCCGGGAATGCAGATAGGGATGGGCGTCCAAATTGGTAGCATAAGCCGCGATTTTAGTGATGGTGTGCTTACGGAAACTTCTCGTTCAACTAACGTTGCCATATCTGGAAATGGTTTCTTTGCGGTTGGCGATGTTGGTTCAACTGAAGCTCAGTATTACACAAGGGCAGGCGATTTTATATTTGATACAGATCCAACTGGCACACATACCTATTTGCTCAATGGTGCAGGTAAAAGGTTGTTTGGTTATGATTCAACCGCGACCATTGATCCAACAACAGGTGAGTATTCAGGCACACTCATTCCACTCGATTTACAATCAGGTGCACCAGCAGGTGAAGCAATAGCATCTGTTTCTATAAGTTCAACAGGCGTTGTGACTGTGACATACGTTGGTACAACAACCACGGCAACTTTTTATGTCCCTGTGGTAACATTTAATAATAGCACAGGTCTTAAAGCAGAAGGTGGCAACCTTTATACCAACGCAACACTTGGTGCAGGCCCAGCTAGCTTTCGTCAGGCTGGTTTCACTGGTGTTGGATCAATTTATCAGGGATATCTTGAAAACTCCAATGTGGACCTTGCAAAGGAATTTACGGAAATGATAGTGACGCAACGTGGATTCCAGGCTAACTCACGTTCAATTACCACTGGCGATGAAATGTTGCAGGAGTTGCTATCTCTGAAGAGATAATGAATGAATAAACTAGAATAACATAACAGATTGGTTCCACTCCTTCTTTAAAAAGCTTTCTTCCCGATGCGGGCTTTGAGCCCGCATCGTTTTTTTTATTGACTTCAAACTTTAAAATGGCTAATGCTGTTAAAAATTTATTCTGGTTCATCATATTGAAAGCATAGAAATTTGTTATGATAGCACTTACTGATTTGCACGGCAGGCTTTTCTTTATTAACGCGGATATGATAGAAAAAGTGGAATCAACTCCTGATACGCAAATTGTTCTTTCCAATTCGCATGTGTATTACGTAAAAGAAAAACCGGAAGAAGTTATTAAGCGCGTAATAGAATTTCGCAGGCAATGCACTATCGAAAAGGAAAAAACAGATAACAAAACATTATAAGGATGTTTCATAACAGGAGGTTAAATGGATCTAGGCACGATTCTTGGAATAGTGATAGGCTGTATATGTATTATTGTTGCAATAGTGATGGGGGGTGGCTCGGGTTTTGTAAATTATCCATCTTTCCTTATTACTTTTGGCGGCACAATTGCGGCCACTTTGGTGCATTATCCTTTGCCTAAAATAATGGCAACTTTTGGAGTTGTTCGGAAAGCTTTTACAAACAATGAAAATGATTATAAGCTTCTGTTTCAACAATTGACAGCATTCGCCATAAAGGCAAGACGTGAAGGGATGCTTGCACTTGAGCAGGATATAGAAACGATGAAAGATCCTTTTATGAAAAAAGGCTTTCAGCTGGCTGTTGATGGAACACCTGTGGAAACCATACGTAGTGTGCTGGAAGAAGATATCCGCTCAATGCGTGATAGGCATAGTGTTGGGCAGAGCATATTTAGAGCAATAGCTGTTTATGCTCCCGCTTTCGGGATGATAGGCACTCTTATAGGTCTAATCCAGATGTTGCGTCAGCTGGAAAATCCTGCATCAATTGGCAAAGGAATGGCTGTGGCCCTTATCACGACTTTGTATGGAGCGTTGATTGCGTATTTATTTGCACTTCCAATTGCAGGTAAACTTGAGCAACGCTCACAGGAGGAGTTGGCTTTGCGCCTTATGACTATGGAAGGGATAATAGCCATTCAACAGGGAAGTACCCTTAAAGTTGTACAGGAAAAATTAACTTCATATATGCCGCCACAATTACGGCAGGAAGTAGTTTCGTAAAAATGCAGTTTAATTTTTCAACTTCAGAAAAAATGAATAACGTTGATAGAGACTTTTCACCTTCATGGATGGTGACTTATAGCGATGCATTGTCTCTATTAGTGACGTTTTTTGTAATGCTTATGGCTTTTTCTGATGTGTCAAACTCTAGATTCTCAAACGCTATGAATTCTGCGCGTGAACAGCTTGGAGGAACTCAAAAGCAAAAAGAGTTTTTAACTAATTTTAAAAGTAGTATTCCTGCTCTTGACCCGCTGATAGAAAAAATTTTGATAAGTTATGCGGCAGCACCGAAAAAATTACCAAAAGATATGCCTTTTTATTTTGTTCATCGTAGCGAAGGGTTGGCTGTGGTGCTTAATGGAAAAGACTTGTTTAAAGAAGGCACAGCAGTTGCATATGATAGCTATTATGACGAGATTTATGCCTCATTGCGGTCATTAAGCAGCATTGTTTCAAACGAAATAAAAATTGTAAGTATCTTGCCAGAGAGTGCAACAGTAAGATCGGAAAACACTAAAACGCCATGGGGACTTGCGGCAGAGAGGGCTGCTTTAGTGCTTGCAAAAATTTTAGATGGCAATGACAAGATCGTGGAAAAAATGGCCACAGGCATCATTATAAATTCGGAAGAAAAGAATAAAGAGATATCCTCAAATGGTTTTCCTGAAGAGCAGATACAGGTGGTGTTTTGTGGATTAAACGATATAGAACAAATGCTACCAAGAGAGATTGTCAATCAAGATTAAGTATGAATGTTATATGAAATATTATGAGGCAAAAAAAATAGGTAAGAGCCAAAAATCTTTAATCACTGGTTTCAGCGATTATTCCGCTTTTAGTAATGTGCCACCTTTCATTTTGCAGATGGTGTCATTATGGAGCATCATATTGACGTTTATGGTATTGATCGTTTCTCTATGCTCATTTGATAAACAGATGTTTGTTGATTATTCTGACAAAATTCGCAAGGAGTTTGGCATAGAAGTTTCTAAAAAATCCGACAATATAGGGGTGGATGATAATGATGAAACATCGTTATTACAGAATGTGCTGCTTGCTGCAGGTTTTTCTGCGAGTTCAAATTTAATTGCTGTTGTGACCAATGATTTTAATGTTGAATTTTTTATACGCACTCCTGTGAGTTTTTCGGGCACTGATACCGGGCTTACTGCTAAAGATAGGGAATATCTGGATAAATTTGGCAGTGTTTTTTTTAACTTGCCGGGTTGGAACGTTGGAGTATATTCCATAGGAAACGAGTGGGTTGAACATGATAAACAGATGATGCTTAATTTTGAAAGAGGTTCTGCTGTGGCACGATACTTGCATGCTGTCTGTGGTTTATCTCTGGAAAGATTGGTAGTCTGGAGTTCTTCTTATGAGCATTTTGCTATGATTTTTCCAGATATAAATGGTAAACGACAAAAAAAATTAGTTTTTTTAAGCTTGATAAAAATGAAAAAGAAGGCAAAAAATGCCTGATGGTGTAGGTTATTGTTTGTAAAAAAATAAGCATATAGGAGAAAAGCTATGGCAAAAGAACCTGAAGCTGGAGCAGCAGAAGCAGCAGGTGGAGCTCCTGCTGGAGAAGAAGGCGCCAGTCAACCGCAAGCTGGCCAAAAATCAAATATGTTGCTTTTAATAATCATTGGTGTTGCATTGATATTGGTTAGCGCAGTGGTAACATTTATTACTGTTAAATTGCTTGTGCCAAAGCCACTGGAAATAGCGGAGGCAACAGTGAAAGAAGAAAGCAAAGCTAAAGACGCTCATGGTGGTGGGGGAGGTGGGCATGGAGGAGGCGGTCATGGTGGTGGCGGTGGCGAACATGGAAAAGGTGGAGGTAGTGGCTCGTTGCTTTTCAGTCTTGGAGATATTTATGTGAACGTGGCTGAAACCAGAGCCACAAGAGCTCTAAAGGTTTCGCCTGTTTTGGTTGTAAGTGAGCCGACATTGGTTGAGCAATTAAAAGAATATCAGGCATTATTGCGTGATAGGATTATGGAGGCTGCTAGAAAAATGACGCTTGATGAATTAGATGGTCCTAATGGGCGGGATAATTTGAAGAAGGAGATTATTTCGCTTATAAATATGGCTATTAAAGATAAATTTAGTGGGATGGTTGTAGACGTATATTTTAATGATTTTCTGATACAATAAATAATTAGACAGCTATGGATAAAACTCTTTCACAAGATGAAGTTGATGCGCTGTTGCAGGCTGTAAAAAGCGGGCAGATGGTGCCTGAAGAAGAAGCCACGAAGAAAACGGCAGAAGAAGTTAAGGTTGTAACATACAATTTTAGGAAACCGCGTCTTGTCTCTGCTGATCAACTGCGTGGTTTTCATATGATACACGATAGTTTTGCCAAAACTTTGCAGAGCAGCCTTTTTACTAATCTGAAAACACAAGTTGAGGTTAAGCCCGTAGCCATAGATAATTTAACCTATGGTGAGTTTGTGTTATCTTTAATGAATCCAACTTTCATTGCCATACTTAACACTACACCACCAACGGGAGAGCTTATTCTTGAAATCAACCTGCCAATTATGCTTATAATGATAGATATTATGTTAGGGGGGACGGGTTCACAAACGCAGGAAGCCAGAGAAATGACTTTTATTGAACAATCCATAGCGACAGGTTTGGTTGATTATATCCTTGCTGAATTAAAGAATGCATGGCTTTCCACGGTGGAGATGAATTTTAAAGTAGCCAGCATTGAATCCAATCCAGAATATGTGCAGGCAACAACACAGGATGCATCTGTGCTTAATGCCACGTTTGATTTACGCATAGGCGAGGCCACAGGCACAATGAATGTGTGCTATCCTTATGAGATGATTCAACCGTTGTTTACAAAAATTTCAACTCGTATGAGTGGCAAACGTGCTCAAACACAGCGTACACAGCAAGATAGAGAACTAATGTTAAAAGCACTTGGCAAGGTGATGCTGGATATTAGAGCACAACTTGGCATAAGCAGGATTCTCACAAGCCAGCTGGGTAAGCTAAAACCAGGCGATGTCTTCCTTATTAACAAACGTATTGATGAACCTGTTGAAGTGTTTATAGGCAATCAGTATTGTTATCAGGCTCAACTTGGGGTGCGGCGTGGCAAGCTTGCTGTTAAGCTAATTCGTAATAGTTATGAAACTAACGGAGAAGTAAAATGATTTTTGAACATGTAGGAATACAAGAGGTGTATTATGGCAGATACCAGCGACAACGCTAAAACAACCAATGAGGAAATAACTCCAGAAGAAAAGGCTATGTTGGAACAGCTTGGAGCGGCTGCTTCACAGGAGGCTGGTGCAAAATCATCGGGAGATGCTCAATCAACTGTGGAAGTAAATCCTGTGGACCTGCCTCCGCTTGATGCAGGAAGTGCTCCACAACAACCTCAAACAGATGCCGAAAAAGAATTAAACCTTAAAATGTTGTTAGATATTCCTGTTGATATTCATGTTGAAATAGGGAATACACGCGCTTCAATAAGAGATATATTACGACTTGGGGTTGGCTCTGTAATTGAGCTGGATAGGATGGCGGGGCAATCAGCCGATATCATAGTGAATGGCAAAATTATAGGACAGGGCGATATTGTGGTTGTTAATGAAACGTTTGGTGTCCGTATTACAAAGCTGGTAGGTTTGGAAGAAAGATTACAATCAATGAGATAATTTTGGCGCTTTATTTCTTCGTCAACGGCTCAGATGGTGCATAAAATATAATCTGTGAGCCAAAGTTCTCAAACTCAAATGGAACGTATAAAAAATCCTTTAATTTCATTAAAAGCGAATCTCTTTTCTCTGGTGGAACAAAGAAAAGCATAAAGCCACCCCCCCCTGCTCCAAGCAGCTTTCCACCTATTGCTCCAGCGGATAGCGCCGCTTCATATATTTGATCCACCAGGTCAGTGCTTATGTGCGAGCTTAATGATCTTTTTAACAACCAACCTTCATGAAGTAATTTACCGAACTCTACTAAGCTGGTATTGCTAGCAAGAATTTTGATAGCTTCCTGAACCATTTCTTTCATTGTGGACAATTCTTTTGCTCTGTTTGGTGTGTTCTTAATCTGCTCTGCTGCTATTTCGGACGCGTGTCTGGATAATCCTGTAAACATGAGAACCAAATGGTTATGGAAATCTTCTAATCTGGCTGGTGGCAGAATAATTGGTTCTATTATAAACCGATCGCCCGGTAGAAACATTAATCTATTGAACCCACCTATCGCAGCTGTGATTTGATCTTGCACGCCAACGTTTTCTTTTAGGATATCTCGCTCTATATGTATGGCTTCTCGCGCAAGAGAGATTTTATCTGTCATATTATATTTTAGAGCATTTAAGGCATTAAGCAAACCGACGGTAAATGATGAACTGCTGCCAAGTCCAGATCTTGCAGGAAGGTCTCCATCATGGTGTATTTCCACACCATCCTGTATGTTTTTATATTTCAAACAGGCTCTTACAGAGGGATGTTTGATTTCATCTATTGTTTTAACTTCTTCCACCTTTGAATAAGCCACACGGTATTTATGCTCAAAAAAAGGAGGCAAATATCTGCATATCAGGTAACAGTATTTATTTATACTTGTGGCAAGCACCTCACCGCCATGCTCATTATACCAGATAGGATAATCAGTTCCACCACCAAAGAAAGAGATACGATATGGCGTTCTTGTTATAATCATAAGGACTTATGATTTCTTTTTTTCTTTTTCGTTTATACCATCTAACTCTTTCCGGGTGGTTAATACGGCGTCAACCAGTCCGTAATCTTTTGCTTCTTCTGGTGACATATAGTAATCTCTATCTGTATCTTTTGCCACTGTTTCAACAGGTTTGCCTGTGTGTTTTGATAGTATGCCATTTAAGATGTCCCTTATTCTAAGGATTTCTTTTGCCTGGATACTTATATCAGAGGCAGCACCTTGCACGCCACCCCAGGGCTGATGCATCATTATTCTGGAATGAGGCAGAGCATATCTTTTGCCTTTCGTTCCAGCAGCAAGCAGAACTGCTCCCATACTGGCAGCTTGTCCAACGCAATAGGTTGCAACATCGCATTTTACAAACTGCATGGTGTCATATATAGCCATTCCGGCCGTTACAGAGCCGCCCGGTGAATTTATATAAAAATGAATTTCTTTTGCAGAATCTTCTGCCTGCAGAAAGAGCAGTTGTGCCACTATAAGGCTGCTAACTTCATCTGTGATAGCTGTGCCTAAAAAAATAATTCTTTCTTTCAATAAACGTGAATAAATATCGTAGGCTCTTTCGCCCCTGCCTGTTTGCTCTACCACTATCGGTACTAACATCTGACTATGTGTTTGCATAAAGTTTCCTTTCTGTTAACGTTTAAAAAGCCTTGCAAATATGTTGCCACTGCCACCTATCTCGGCATTATTTAGCAGCCACTCCATCGTCTTCTCATATAATATGTGCATCTTTACACTCATAAATAAATCTCTTTTTCTTAAATTTTCCTTATATTCATCAGGATTACGCCCTGCTGATAATGCTTGCTGCTCTATGTATGCATTAACCTCATCATCAGATACTTCAATATTTTCAGCTTTTGCTATGTCATAGATGATAAAATCCAATTTCACTCTCCTGGCAGCAGTATCCATCATTTGTTCTTTGTTGTTTTTAATGAACTCTTCTTTGTCAAAATCGTGTATGCCTGACATAAGAGCTCTTAATTTTATGGAGCTGGCCATTCGTTCGACTTCATCTACGATAAGAGAAGGAGGAATTTCCAAATCTGTTTTTTCTAAAAGATAATTTGATAATTCTTCGCGTAAAGCTTCCTTCTTTTTCTGGGCAGCAGCTTTTTCTAGAGCCGTTTTTATGCGGGCTTTTAGTTCATCTACTGTTTTAAATCCTTCGGGGTTTTTGCTCAAAAATTCATCCAGTTCTATAGGCTTCCATGTTAGTAAGGATTTTATTTTTACTTTATAAATCACCCTTTTGCCAGCAATAGATTTTACAGCGAAATTTTTCGGAAAATTTATCTCCACATCGCGCTCTTCATTAATGCCCATCCCTATTAGATGATCTTCAAAATTAAGATAAGGTTTAATCTTATTGGTTTCAACATCTCTGCCTATTGCTATAAAAGAATTTTTTAACGACGGATCCAATGCTTCTACTGGCTTGCCATCTATTGTTCCATCATAATCGATAATAGCTGAGTCGCCATCTTCCATTTTTTGATGCTCACTTGGCTTTAATCCACCATATTCCATTAGTATTTCTTGTAAACGCTTTTCAACTGTTTCATCGGTTATAGTGGTTTCTTCGGGTTTCTTGAGTGGAATACCTTTATATTTTGGCAACTTAAGAGGAGGAACAACTTCAAGTGTCATTTCATATTCAAATGATTTGCCACGTTCAGGAATACCTTCTATATTAAGAAGCGCTATGGGTTTGATATTAGCTTCTTTTATTGCTTGTGCGTATGTCTCTTCAACAATATGTTGTTTAACCTCTTCTTTTATATCCTTATTAAAGTGGTTATAAATAAGTTCTTTTGGAACAGATCCTCTTCTAAAGCCATCTAATTTTGCATTTTTTTGATACAAATCTATAACTTTATTAAACACTTCATCCACTTTTTCTGATGGCATTTCAACCGATATTTTTTTACAACATGGAGATATTTCTTCAACTTTAACTGCATTCATAAAAACACCATTATAAAAATTATAAAAAAATCTGCTGTTTTATTTGTTTGATAGAAAACCTACATTAAAGCAACAAAAGAGCCAACATTCAATAGAAAAATGGAGGCTTATACTACTCTTGCAAACTCATAAGAAACTCTGCATTGCTCTTTGTTTTTTTGAGTTTGCCTATAACCAGTTCCATTGCTTCCACAGGTGGAACGCCATTCAGTGCTTTTCTCAATATCCATATTTTATTTAGCTCATCTGGATGCAAAAGCAGCTCTTCTTTACGTGTTCCAGATTTTTCTATATTGATTGCAGGAAAGATCCTTTTATCGACCAGATGTCTATCGAGACAAAGCTCCATATTGCCTGTGCCTTTAAACTCTTCAAATATAACTTCATCCATACGACTGCCTGTATCAATCAACGCTGTTGCTATAATTGTAAGGCTACCTCCATTTTCGGTGTTTCTGGCAGCTCCAAAGAACCGTTTTGGCTTATGCAACGCGTTTGCATCAACACCACCTGAAAGTATTTTTCCGCTGTGTGGCTCAAGGGTGTTGTAAGCTCGTGCTAATCTCGTGATACTATCAAGCAGGATAACAACGTCTTTTCCGCATTCCACCATTCTTTTTGACATTTCTATGACCATCTCAGCAACCTGCGTGTGACGTTCCGGTGGCTCATCGAAAGTGGAAGAAAGAACATGCGCTTTCGTATTGCGTTCCATATCTGTAACTTCTTCTGGGCGTTCATCTATCAGTAGCACTATAAGATATACATCAGGATGATTTGCAGAGATGCTGTTCGCTATTTTTTGGAGCAGGACTGTTTTGCCCGTGCGTGGTGGAGCAACTATCAGCCCGCGCTGCCCCATACCGATAGGAGTAAAAATATCCATCACTCGCATAGATATTTCCGAGCTTTCTCTTTCAAGAATGAAGCGTCTGTTGGGAAATAGGGGAGTAAGATTTTCAAAGGGAATCTTGTGATCTGAGGTTGATGGGTCCCTGCCATTTATTTTATCTACACGCAACATAGCAAAGAATCTTTCTTTATCCTTTGGTGCGCGGATTTCGCCTTCTATCTGGTCTCCTGTGCGCAAGGCAAAACGTCTTATCTGCGAAGGAGAAATGTATATATCTTCAGGACACGGTAAATAGTTGTAATAGGGTGAGCGTAAAAATCCAAATCCATCTGGCAGTATTTCTAAAACACCCTTACCGGACATTGTTCCATTTTGCCTTGCATTTGCTTTAAGTATTTCAAAAATAAGTTCATGCCTGCGAAGTGCACCCACATCTGTTATTCCGAAACTTTCTGCAACTTTGCATAACATTGGCACACTCATTTTTTGTAGGTCAGATAGAAGAAGATGTCTGCCTCTATTTTGATTAGGTGTGGTAGCAGATGTAACTGTGGGAGAGTCAGTTGATGTCTGATTTGAATTTTCTGTTTGTAAAGGTGGCGCTTCTTTTCCTTCAGTGTTTGCAACCACGTTTCCATTTCCAAAATTTTTTATGTTTTCAGTTTCTTCGTGGGGCACACGACAAACAGGTGGTTGTGAATCGTTTGCATTGTATATTTTCGAATTACTGGTTCTCTCTTTTGTGTTTGAATTTTTGTGTTGCACACCACGACTTGTTCGCCGTGTTCTTGATGATGTGTTGTTTTGATTCTTTTCTTCCATTATTTGTTTTTCTCCATCTTTAACTTGTTTTTTTTATATGGTTTAATAGGTTTGCTACTTGCTGCTTTAAAAAATTCTTATCGCCAGAGTTGATTAATACATAATCGGATAGTTTCATTTTTTCATCTATAGGAAGCTGAGCATTGATTCTTAAAAGAGCATCTTGCCTCGTTAGGTTCCGATATTTTATTAGCCTTTCAATTTGTATATCCACAGGAGCTGCAACGCATATTATAGAATCCCAGCCTGTGGTGTACTTTTTCTCGAACACAAGAGGGATAATTGCCATCGCAAGAGCTGTTCCTTTAGCAGATTTTTTTTGTAAAGCAATATCCTTTTTCCATTGATCAATTATTTCCATAACAGGTGGATGCAATATCTCTTCAAGTTTCATCCTTGCGCTGTAGTCTTTAAACACTATTTTGCCAAGCTTTTTTCTATCAATACCATGCCTATTGGCTGCCACAGTTCTTCCAAAAGTCTCTATGATTTTATTTGTTATTTTTTCATCAGATTTAAGCAAGTGATGAACTATTTCGTCAGCCTCAATAAGGCAAATATCAGGATATAGGTCCTTAAAGTAAGTAGCTGCTAGGCTCTTGCCACATGCTATTCCCCCTGTTAGACATATATACTTTAAGCATCTTTTATTCATTTTTTTGAGAGGTATCGTTCCTGGTATTTATTTTAAAAATAGCCTCGTGTGGGCTAGTGCCCTTTGGATCATACATTAAAGCCTCTTCTGCCTTAATCAGAGCTTCGTTAGTCTTCCCTAATTGCAAAAGGCGAGTGCTCTCTCTGGCAAGTTCTATAGCTCTTGCCTCCTCAAATGGTGTTATTACTCTAAAAACACGATACTTGGAGTTTTCCCATAACTTTATAAAATATCGGCTTTTATCCGGAGAAAACTCAAATATCCTTGCTGGCGCAGAAGGCGATGGATTAAGCGCATTTATAAAATATCGCATCTGCAATTCTTCAAAATATGGATAAAATTCTCCCATAGAATACACAAGTAAAGAAACTCTATTGCTTGCACACCATCTTCTTAAGGCATCCTCATCATATAAAAACAATGCCTTGCCATATTCTTCAATTCGTTTGCGATTCCGCACACTTTCATATTTTGGGTGTAATACAATTGGGCATCCACCATAAGCAAGCAGATATGCGCTCAATCCAAAATTGGCGAGTACTGGCTCGCCTCCTAAATTTTTTGTAATCCACTCTATTAGTTCCTTACGCTGTGTAAGATATGATATTTTATGTCCCCATTGTGAAGGGTTGGATATTGAGTTTGTCCCTTCAAGTACCACACAAACAATGAGACAGGTTATTATAACCGTTCTTTTTAGTAAATTTTTCTCGGATAGTGCATCTTTAAACAGCCATCCGCATAATCCTGCACAGCATATAGCAAGAAAAACAAGAAAACGTTTAAATAAGAAAAAAGTTATTAAAGAAACAACGAAAAAAACAACTAACGTTATCCCTTCCTTCGCAACAAAGTGTTTTGCTCTTCTTACAAGTAGTATGGCTGCAAAGAAAGATGGGAAAAGTATTGCAGGAAATAAATAGAATGTCAACTCTAAATTTACAGAATCCAGTGCAGGAGTCCATAATATCCTCTGATTGAAGGTAAGGAGAGCAGGATCAGCAGGTTTTTTATTCAAAAATTTTAATTTTGCTAATAGTAATTCTGTGAAATGCCCATAGTTCTGCCAATAAGATGAGGCAAAAATAATTGATGTAAAGAATGGAATTAATGCCACAGTAACCTTGATGAGGATGTTTCTTATATTTTGTGTTTGTAAAACTGGTATCTTGTTTAGGAGCAGAGCAATCAGCCCTGCATAACCGAGCAACATAGATGGCGAAAGAAGAAAAGAATGTGTTGCAAGATATGGATTTATTAAGCCAGCCAATATCAAAGCCAATAATGAAAAAGAAAAAACGCTAGTTTCTGCTTTCGTTAATCTGCACAGCACTGCCTTTATAAGCGATATCCCGTTAAAGAGCATTAAAGGATATTGTATTAAATCCCACGTTGTCATAGCAATTGCCAATGATATTGCGGCAAAAGCACTTGCTGTTAATAGGACTGACTGCTTTTGCGTATTGAGTGCCACTGAATTTATCGCCATGTATAAAATAAGCAGGGGCAAGGCAAAGTTTTCGTGAGATAGCTCCTGCCCTGTAGAGCGCATAACGGAAGCTATTCCTATTGCATAATAGAGCGTTCCCAAGAAGGATGCCATAATTGAGCCCGTAAAACTTTTTATCCATATTGCCATAAACACAATACCAAGAGAGAACCATCCTATTGAGAGCAATCTTACTCTATCTTCAAGCGGAATAGATTTTGGCATCATTTTTGCAAGAAATGCATATACATATTCGGCACCTATTTCTAAATTTTTATGTGGATTGACTCCATATGGCCATTCTATTGCCTTGTCAAGTTCAGGTAGCCTTCCCGCTGAATAGAGCATTTCCACATAACGATACTCAATGGCACTCTCGAGATCAAATGGTAAAGGATATCCAAAAACCTTGTATTGAGTAGCAAGCACGTAATATCTTACTAGAAATCCTGTTGCAAAAAGCAAAACGCAAATCAGAGTAAAAATGAACACGCTTTTATTTTTTAATAACATCAAAAAGAGGGATACCTTTAAGCTTTTTCAAAATAATTCCATTTTTGTCAACTCTTTTGACAGGGAGTGAAATTCTAATTCTTCGTATAGTTTTAATAGTCCTTTTTTATCAGGAGCTTTCATTGCGATTTCTCTCTGGTCAATCTGAATATCTAAAGCAGTATTTAATTCCATCATTTGCTGATTACGCTGTAAAATTGCCAGATTATTTTGAAGAGCAAGTCTTGCCTTTTCAGGCTTTAATAGATGTGCATTAGCTATTATTTTTTCCAGCGAGCCATATTCATTTAGCCACTTTGCAGCAGTTTTTTTTCCGTCTCCAGGTAGTCCTTTTATGTTATCAGAATTATCACCAACAATGGCTAAAAAATCAACTATTTGTTCTGGATATACACTCATTTTATTGAAAACTTCGGCTCGTCCCATCTTGACTTCTATGTGAGATGGTTGAAGGATAAAAATTTTTTCATTTACAAGTTGCATTAAATCTTTATCAGATGTCAAAATTAAAATTTCATCAAAGTCTTTTGATAATTTGACTGCAAGCGTTGCTATAACGTCATCTGCTTCCGAATGTTCCAGGCGTTTGAAAGCAATTCCAGAGAGAGCGAGAAATTGTTCAATAAACGGGAATTGCATTTTTAACTTTTCGGGCATAGGTGGGCGCTGTGCTTTATAAGTTTCAAGCAAGGCTTTTCTTTCTGGAGGAATTCCGCCATCAAAGACAACGATAATCCCTTTTGGAGCGAACTTGTTGATCACGCTATTTATCGTTTTAATAAAGCCAAATACGGCGTTCGTCGGTGTGCCATTTTTAGTGCTTAAAGATGGTATCGCAAAAAAAGAACGATAGGCAATGCCCATAGCATCAATAAGTAAAAAAGGATTTTTGTCCATACCTGTAAAGACTATTGGGGTTAATTATAACAAAACATTAGAAAATATGATCAAATTAACTTCCAGTATTTACCGCGGCAGATTCACCTGCTGTTACTTCAGGTTGCTCAATTTTGTTTCCTGCAGGATCAACCAACCTTGCTGTTACGAAAATCAATAAATTTTTCTTTATACTTTGTGTCGTCTTGCTTCTAAAGAGATAACCTACCAGAGGAATATCTCCTAGTATGGGGATCTTATCTTCTGTGGTTTGTTGATCTTCTTTTATTAAGCCGCCCATAACTACGGTTTGGCCATCGTAGACCTGTATCTTTGTGGTAATTTGTCGTGTATGGAATATTGGTTGACGCATTGTAATGTGTTGTGGCATCGAGCCACCTTCTGTTGGAACATCATAACCATAATCTATCCACTCAGCCAATTCTACCACCTGAGGGTTTAATTCAAGATCAATTGTATAAAAATCGCTTCCCACAGTGGGCATACAGGAAAGGACAACACCGGTATCTCTTGTCTGGAACCCACCGGGGGTAATAACAACTCTGGTAAGTTGCTGGTTTCCTGTTGAGCCTCCGCTGGAAGTAGTTGTGCCAACCGATTGGACGTTTTGTTCAAATTCTGTAGGATAAATTAGTTCATGTACCACTTTAATTTCGGCATTTTGTCCGTTACGTGTTGTAACTTTTGGGGCAGAAAGTAAGTTGTTCCCAGTCTTTTGTTGCAGGGCATGGAGGATTACGGAGAGTTCTGGATTTGTAAGAATGGATGAGATAGAGAATATTCCAGCCATACCGCCGCCCGGAGTGGCAACTATGCCTCCAGAAGATTTATCTAAATTGCGTAATCCTTTTGTAAAGGTATTCTTGTTTACTTGAATTCTTTCTCTTCCTGCTGGGAGAGGACTTGAACTCTTATTTTCAGCAATTTCCCAGTTATCAGTGAGCAGCCACTCAAGTCCTAATTCTTCAAGATCGGTCTGGTTAATCTCTACAAATCGTGCTTCTATTTCTACCTGAAGGGGTGGTTTATCTATGAGCCTCAAAATCCTATCAAAATCATCTATATTTTCTACTGTATTTTTAACAATCAGTAAGCCCAGGGCTGCGTTGTAAGTAATGGAACTTCCTACAGGGAATTGCACACCTGCATTAATAAAGAAGTTTTTAATTCCTAAGTGTTCAGGTGCACCACCTGCGGCGGGCTGAGCTCCACCAAGCGGCATTGTTTCTAATCCTGTTCCTCCACCAGCAGATTCGGCTGCGCCAGCACCTGCAAGGATGCTATCTATGACGCTTTTCTGTACACGTCGTGATACAGTTATCATATCACCATAAGGCATATTGGCAGGATATATCACAACACGATTTTCGGTGATTCTATATTTCATACCTGTTACATCGCTGATATGCTCTATGATTTCCATCAGAGTCATAGGCCTTATTGCCTGAAGAGTAACTGTTGGAGGTTGATAAGCAGCCGTTAATGCTTCTACTCCACCTTCTGCAGGTTGTGTCTGTGTGGAGGAAGGCAATTTTAAGATGATGTTTACACCTTGTTTCTCTGGGTCCCTGATTTTGCTTTCTTCCATTAAGAAGCGAACAACATCCTGTAATCTTGCGTTATCCCAGTTTATATCAGTTATTTCTATCTGTTTTAGCTTATCCATTAATTGCCGCCTTTTAAGTTCGCTTTCGGTGCCTTTAACCTCTGTTGTGCCAGTTACAGCCATAGATTTTGCCTTTTTAGAGGGTTTAACAGGGGGTGTCCAGGTATCTCGTACCTGCGCCATTACTTCTTCTTTAAAGCGATTAAATTGATCTGTCTCTTGCTGATATTGTTCTTCTGCTATTTTCTTTAAATTTGCTGCGGCTTCAGTGTTTTTTGGATCCATAGCCAAAACTTCTTTAAAGTATTCTGATGCCTTATCCCACTCCTTAAGAATCATCCATTGCCTACCCTTATCCATTGTTTGACGAATTTTTGCTTTATAGGATGCATATTCGGGTTCTTCTCGCAGCGATTTTACAGGCGGTGGAGCAGCTTTAGCTTTTTTAAGATCTCTGTCAATTTGTTCTTTTAATCTCACTGCTTTTTGGTTCATGCTATTATGTATAAGCGATTGTTCAATCCATTTCCTTGCTTCTTCAAGATTTTCAGGAGTTGCACCTCTTTTTGCAAGGTCTAATGCTATTCTATATTCACATTCAGATCTGGCGATATTTGCCTGCTCTCTTACTTCTACTGTTCGTGGACGGCGTGGCATAAGTTCCAGAGCTTTATTATACAAAGATACGGCTTCTTGGAACTCGTTCTTTAGCATTGCCTCTTGCGCTTGATTAATAAGTTTGAGTCCTTCCACTTCTTTCGCTTGCAAACGAATTTCTTCCTGCATTGCAAGCCGCTCTTCTTCCGTCGGTTCTCTCGGTGGTTCTTTAGGTTTTTCTACAACTGGTGCTGGTTTGGCTTCTGCAACAAGCGAGGTGCTTGCAGAAGGAGTTTCCTGAGCAGGTTTTATTTGGCTTGTGTCCTCTTGCTTTGATGGCTGATCTATTTCTTTAACTTCTTTTGCTTTTCTAGAAAACAAGCGTTGAAAGAAAGAAGGCTTTTCTTTACGAGCTTTGGTTTCTTCTTCTTTTGTTGTAGGTTCTATTTTTTCTATTTTTTTCTTTTCTTTAGGATGAGCTGTTGGTTCTACATCAGCTTTGATTGTTCGCTCAAGCTCAAAAGTTTCTTTTGATGCGGGGGGCGTTTCGATTGCGGCGGAAGAGGGAGGGGGTTCTTGGATGTCCCCATTCCTTTTTTCTCCTATAGTTTCTAGAGTTTTATTTTCTGCTTCTTTTGTTTCTTCCTTAATTTCTTTTTTCTCTTCGTTTATTTCTCTTTTCTTTTCTTCTGCTATCGCGATTGCCTTTTCTTCATCTTTTGCTGGTTCTGTGGCAATCATTTTTTCTTCTGCTGCTTTTGTTCCTTCTTCTTTTGCAGTGGCTGGCTGCTCACCTGCAGTTTCGGTGGTAAGGGATGAAACCTCCTCTGTTTTTTGTTCCTGCTTTTCTTTATTTTCTTCTGGTGTATCTTGGGTTGTTGTAGGTGTGGTGGTAACTTCAGTTGTTGCTGCTGCGTCTTTTGCTGTTTTTTCTGTCTCTATTGAAGATGCAGCCTTTTCTTGAGCAGATGTTGCTGGTTGAATTGGTTCTGATGGTTGTGCTTCATTTGGATGATTGGTTTCTATAGGCGCTGTGATTTCTGGAGGTTGTGTGGGTACATCCTCCTTACCAGCTGTGGCATCTGTGATATTTTGGTCAGTGGTTGCTTCTTCTTGAGCAACTATTGCAAACACCCATAAAATACCAATTGCCACAAATAGAACAAATAACCCTCTTCTTGTTTTCTCCCTGTCACCTATCATAGATTGCTTGTTCTACCTTTGAGTGTTTATTTTTTGCTATTTTATTTTTTCTCCTCCTGATGAAGATCTTTTTGCTCTTCTTCAAGAGATAAACCTAAGTTGAACTCCTTGCCTGAAGACAAGTCAGAAACAATAACAGAATTAGTTTTAATGTCAACTATCTTATGAGGTTTCTTGTTCAATTGGATTGTATCGCCTATTTTGCATATAAAAGTTTCACCGTTCAGAGTAAACAGGAGATGCACATAAATTGGGCCTTGTGTTCCTGTTTCACCCCTGATTAGCTTATATTTTTCACCTTTATTTTCGAATACAATTTCAGACTTATCTTCTTTGACTTTAACTCCACCTCTTGCTACTTGCTGGATTATATTGGTATAGTAAACAAGTTGATATTTTTCTTCTTTTCCATCTTCAGAACGCAGTGTTATGGAGTCATTCAGTTTAATATATAAATCTTTTCCACTTAGAGTGTTTCGCAGACCGAACTTTTCGCCTTCAGCTGTCTTTATTATGCTATGAAACACGAGTGGTAAAGAAAGTCTTGCTATTTTCAATACTTTTAAAGTGGAGGCATAAGGTGGATGTGAATTTGCGTCATTTGGTAAAGTTCCTTGCCTGTATTCTTCTATGTTGGAGAACAAATCTCCATCGCTATCAGTTTTTGAATCATCAGAAAAAGGATTAAGTGCATGAGATTTTTCGTAGTCATCTGGGATAAGGTCATTATCTGAATCAGCTGGTGGTCTTGCTGCTTCTTCTGGTTGAGATGCTTTACAGTTAAAATAAGGACATTCCTTTGCTTCTGGTGGAATTGGTCTACCACAGGAGACGCAAGCGATACGTTCTTCTGCTGTAAACATTTTATTTGAGCGGATAGTTATCTGGAATGGAGCAGAAAGACTTTCTATAGCATTTTGGACTGGCTCTGTGTCAAAAGATTTTATAGCAGAAGAGATAGGTGCTTGTTGCTGTTCATTGATCATAGATTGTAAACGGCTTTTCTCTTTATCCACCAGGATGATAAGCAACAAAACAGAAGCTAGGAGTCCTATTAAAACTAGAGCAAAAATCAGTTTTTCGTAAGATTTTTTAAGCAGCTCTAAAATTTCGTTTATTTGCATATTTCTTCAATGTTATTTTGTTTTTTGTACAGGCTTACCAGCCATCTTCATTATTTCTGCTTCTTCAAACGAAGGAGCGAAGGAATATACGTCAATTTCCAATTTGACTTCTAAATCTTCTCTGCCAATTATTATGTTTCTTGCAAAATACATATTAGTGTTTGTCCCTGCACTGGTAGCATCGTTTTTCTGCATGGCAGGGGCATTTTGGATATTAAAATCCTTTCTTGCATTTTGAACTTCTAGGGATTTCAATCTGATAAATGTGGGTGTTGATGCGAGGCTATTTAATATAGATAACAAAGATTTTTCAGAACATCTAAAGTTTACCTTGAATTGTTCATTGGTATAGAGAGAAGAGCCAGATGTATCCTGCCTTGTGGGTTGTTCGGCTGGTTGAGGAGCCTCGCTGCCACCGCGCCCTCTCCCGCGTTTTGGTACAGTTTCTACTCCGCTTTCAAACACTTCCCTATTAACTAGCAACAATTCTTTTATATTAGCATTAACCATCAACGTACAGATTTGCTCTATTATAAACAATTGTTTCATAAGACGTGGCACTTCTTCTGGTGTGGGAAGTTGTCCGCTGGCGTATTTTTCAAAGCCAAAAGCGTATTTTTCTGGCAATTTTATTCCTTTCCGTTCCATTGTCGTTCGCAGCATCGAAAGTTTGTGTTCCAATAGCCTCATAAATTCTGTGTTGCTTATTTGCTTGATGTGCACAGCTCCACTTTGCAACTCATCGTTGAGGTTATTAAATGTGTATGCCATCTTAATTATATTTGAAGATAATATAGCGAGGTTTTTTTCGTTGGGATAGGGTTGCCTTTTTACAAGTTGATCATAAGTTTCCAGCATTTGTTTTAACTCGTTTTTCTGAACGAGATATTTTTTATATGAAGATATCAATCCTGTGGCTATAAGAACTGCCAAAACTAGTGCCACACTCAAAAATGCAGCAAGCATCTTATATTTTTTTATCTTTTCTATATCAAAGTTCATTCCATTCCATTAAATTGGATTTTTTAACGCAATTTCTAATTTAAATTGACGTGCAAAATCATTAGCAGTTGGCATAGGCAAATGTACGATAGTTGTTTCTTCGGAGAATATGTTGGATTTAATTAGAGCATCTCTAAAATCAGAAACAGATTTATCGTTTGCCTTATCAAGAAAGATCAAGCCTTCTATCATAATGTGTGTTGCTGCAGGTTCAAATAACACTTTGTTCGGACGTTGCCCCGCATTGTTAGAAGAGGTATTTACTTTTTTGTGCGGGGTGAGAGAAACTATCCACATTCCATCAGGCAAAGCAGCATATATGGCATCTAGCACTTGAAGCCAATCGGTACGTCTTTGCGTCAGAGCAATTAAAGTATCTATCTTTTTGTTTAATAACTCCTGTTGCATTTTCAGAGGTTGCATTTTTTCTTCAACCTGTCTCAATTCTGCCACAGATGTTTCAGCCTTTGCTTTGCGGTCAGCAAGCATTCCTGTCATTTTGGCAAAAAAGAACCACCAGCTTGCCAGTAACAGCACAAAAAGAAACGCGGCTGCTATCAGGAGAGGCTGCTTTTTACGGAAAGCTCGTTCATCAGCCATTTTTTGAGGTAATAAATTTATCTCCAGCGGGCAAGGGAATGCATGGCGAAGGGCAACCCCGACAACAGCCCCCATAACGTGCGCACAAGCACCCACTTCTTCTTCGGATATCCTTTCACTTACAAGGATGTTTCTGAAAGGATTTAGATACTCAACATCGGTCTTAAATTTTTCTTTAAAGAACTCATCTGTTCTGGAAATAATAGAAGTTCCTCCTGCAAGTAGTATAAGAGAGGGGGCACTTCCACCCTGTTGGGTTTTATAGAAGTTGATTGAGCGTTCTATTTCAACGTGTAGGCGGGTCATTACTCCTCTAATGGTTTTTGAAACTTTTGAGAGCACCTTGTCTGAAAAATCTTCGTAAGAACCGCCAAAAGCCACTGTGCCATGCGCAAATTTAAGCTCTTCAGCATCTTTGAATGGCAGATTAAACTCTTTCATAATCTGTTGTGTGATTACATTGCCGCTACCAACAATTGGGAGATTTCGGCTGAAAAATTGCCCTTTCTCTAAAAAGACTAAATTTGTTGAGCGTGCTCCAATATCTACCACCAGAATACAATCTTCTACTTCTCCATAATTATATCGTACAGCATTACTAATAGCCATCGGCGCAACATCAATAACCTCTATGTCATCAAGCCCTGCTGCCACCACGCAGTCTGTCATATTCTCCACAATTTCTTTCTTCATTACCACCAGCATAACGTTCAGTTCCTGTTCTGATGAGCCCATAAGTTGGTAATCCCATACAACCTCTTCTATGGGAAACGGCACGTTCTGCTGTGCTTCAAAAAGAATGGTCTGACGGATTTTACTGCGCTTTACAGGCGGCAATTTTACCAAACGCAGGAAAGCGGATTGCCCACTAAGAGATACTAGCGCCGGTGCCTTTGATATAGCCTTTTTCTTTAGTGCACGTTGGATAGTATCAACTATGTTTAAGGAAATATCTGTTTCTCCGCTGATATTTTCTATACCAAGTGGCTCAACGCAAAGATTTATTGCTTCCAGCCCCTCTTTTGTAAAAATGAATTCTCCTAACTTAAGCTCGCTTGAGCCAATATCCAGTGATATTATTCTGTTTTGTTGGCCACCAAAAAACATCACGCTGACTTTCTAGAAGGATTGTCCTTTGATGAGTTCATAATTATCATAGGCAATAAAAGCAAATGGCGTCTGTTGTTTGTTGAGCAATAAACCCTCTACGGTCCTGCCGCTAAACATTCGCCACCATGGCTGCTTATCGGCTGGCTCGGCTTCTAGAGCAACAAGTTCGCCTTTGTAATAAACTTCTACTGCCACTCGCTCAACTACGCCATACCGGAATAAAGTCTGAGGTCTGATATACATAACACTTTGATGCTGCTTGCCTTTCATTATGTCTATATGAGTTACAGTCCCTTTTAGTAAAGTATAAGCACCTGTTTTTGGATGTTTAAGAACAGCATAATATCTGAATTCAAGTTCATCTATTATTTCAGATTTCGTATCAAATTTTACAAGGATTCTGTGCCATTCGCGTGGCTGTGCCATAGTCTCGCTTTCTGTTGTGGTATATTCAGGAGTTTTAACTATTGCCGCAGGACCTATACCAATCAGCTTTTTAATAGAAATATCTTCTTTAATCTCTGCAGCTCCTGATGGTTGAGTGGCGTTTGGTGCTGGTGCTCTTGTTGCAGGGCGAGCCTGTGGGCTGGCAGAGTATGTAAACAAACATAATAAGATGAAGAAAGATATAATCCTCATAGCATAGTCCCTTTCCCTTTACAAAAATTGAACCGATAAATATAGAGGATTGTATTTTTTTTCTTTCTGAAGTCAAATTGAAAAGAAAAAATTTTTTTTAGTAAGAGCTTGCGTTTTTTGTTTTTGTGAATAAGTTATTTATCAAAACATACGAAGGTTTAGAGAATGGCAGATAATAACATAAGAGCACAATCGTTGGCGCTACTGCAAGACCAGCGGCAGGTACAGATTCTGGCGCCTCAATTGCGGCAGTCGCTTGAGCTTCTACAGATGCCTGTACTTGAATTGCAATCTATAATTCAGCACGAATTAGAGCATAATCCCACTCTTGAGCAGAAATCTAAAGACGTCATTTCTATTGATGAAGTTGATGATAGTGCTGCTGGAACCATTCAAGATGATGAGCTTTCTTTTAAAAACGAGTTTGAAATCCTCTCAAAAATGGATGAAGAAAGCTATAACTATTTTCTGCAAGGGACAGAACTTGAGCCATTTGATTCTGAAACAGAAAAGAAAAGAGATTTTTTCCTTACATCCAATCAGATTCCAGAATCTCTCCAGCAACATCTCACTGATCAGCTTATGCTGGTTAATCTTTCTGAACGTGAGCATAAAATTGGAGAACTAATCATAGGCTCAATAAACGAAGATGGCTATCTTACGCAAACAGTGGAAGAACTGGCAGCTTCAACAGGATGTGAGGTTTCTTTAATTCAAGATGTTCTTGCTATCATTCAGGATTTTGACCCGATAGGAGTGGGAGCTTCTGATTTGAAAGAATGTTTGCTTCTGCAGCTTAATAGGCTTGGGCATGGTGAAGGGGTTGCTGCCCAGATAGTAAAGAGCCATCTTGATGCGCTTGCAAAGAAACATTATGGGGAAATTGCTCGCGCTCTTGGGGTTAATGAGGCAGAAGTTATAAGGGCAGCAAAAGTTATCAGCACTCTTGATCCTAAACCGGGTAGACGTTTCAGTGCTGAAGCCACGCAATATGTTGTGCCTGAAGTTATTGTTGAGAAAATGGAAAATGGTGAGTATAGAGTTGTGCTCTGTAATGATCTTTTGCCTGCTCTGCGCATAAGTAAGCAATATAAAAAAATGCTTTATGAGGAAAAAACCACTGAGGAAGTTAAGCAATATATCAAAGAGCGAATGCGGGCAAGTGTGTTTCTCATAAAAAGTATCCATCAGCGCCAACAAACGATTTTAAGGGTTGCAACCGAAATTGTGAAGGTTCAAAAGGATTTCTTTGATTATGGAATTGAGCATCTAAAACCACTCACGATGGGCGAACTTGCAAAAACACTCAATTTACACGAAACAACAGTTTGTCGCTGCGTGGCAAATAAGTATATGCAAACTCCATGCGGCATATTTGAAATGAAATACTTCTTTAGCCCCGGCCTTCAAACCGGTGACGGTAAGGTGGTGTCAAATAAATCAATACAAGATCTAATAGCCACCCTTATAGCCGAAGAAGATCCCGCCAAACCTCTATCCGATCAAGATATTGTGGAGATTCTAAAAACGAAGGGCATAAACATTGCACGCCGCACTGTGGCAAAATATCGAATAGCCCTGCGTATCCTGCCAAGCCATCTTAGAAAAGTATAATTTAGCATCTTTTACTCTCCCTTTAACCACTCCAGTGTCTCTATTAGAGATTCTCTATGAGGTTTCTTTGGCCAGTACTCAAGTCCGATATACCTATTATAACCAGAATCAATAATTTGTTTGATTATAAACGGATAGTTCTGTTCACCTGCTTTTGGTTCGTGTCTGCCCGGAATTGCCGCAATATGAAAATGGCCTATAAGCTCAATTCCTGCTTTTATCTCCTCTATTATGTTTCCACCCATAATCCCTGCATGATAAATATCATAAAGTGCCTTAACTTTTGGATGTGCTACAGCCTTTATAATGTTGAACATTTTTTTGTGTGCTATCAAGGTAATAGTTCGGATGGTCATAAGCGCTATTCAGCATTTCAAGCAACACAGTCACATCATATTTTTCAGCAATCGGAATAAGGCGTTTAAGCCCATCAATAATTGCTGAATCTTGCTCCACAAAAGGCACTTTTGCCAAAGTGTTGCCACTTAAAACCACAATATTGCATGCGTGCATCTCTACCGCAGCAATTGCTGTTTTTTCAAAACGTTGCACAAGCTCATTGTGCAGAGAGCGGTCGTTGTAGCCCTGCTTTAAATCGCTACCTACCACCATGCTAATGGTAACACCATATTTTTCGCAAGTCTTCCCTATGGACTTATGGGACTTGTTCTCTGGTGAAAAAATATCTACTGCCTTAAATCCCATATCTGCCACACGAGCGATTCGTTCGTCGTAAGGCATATCATTGAAAAATATCTCTATGTTAGGTGCAAGATTCATAGCAAAAAACTCCTTTCTTGTTTTTATTTTAAAACTTCAGGCAACTTCTCTGAAAGTTTTGCAGCCAGATAAGATATGTATTCTGAAGTGTCTGTTGGCAAAAGCCCTATTGTTCCCATTCTTAACATAATATCTTTGGTTTTAGGGCACATATCCGCAGAGTAATGAGGAATCTGCTTAACAAAAGGGCACTTAAAAGGACAGCCTTCTTTTGTAGCGCTTTTTTGTTCCAAAATGTGCTCCCAGTACCAATAGACGTGCCAATCTCTTGCGCCTTGCACACCACCACCGGCAAGTCCACCTATTCCAATGCCAGCCTTGATGACTTTTTCTGCAAGAGCGTGTGTTTCAAAAAGGAGTGGTGCTTGATATCCGCACAATCCTTCAGTGTCATTCGGCTCAACCCATTTTATGCCAGCAGGTAGTTTTGTTTCTGCTCTTAATTGTTTATAGGCTCTACGTGTGGAAGAGTTAATCCAGTCAAGCTTCCTAATTTGGGCAAGACCTATTGCGCCAGCCATTTCAGACATTCTGTAATTTTCTCCACAGAAGAGCTCACCTTCACGTCTTTCTCTAGCAAATCTATTGGGGCGCCAGCAAGCTGCAGTGTCGTGATAGCTCTGAGCACGGGTATATAACCACTCATCGTCGGTGGTTATCATTCCGCCTTCACCTGTTCCTATAACCTTGTATGCATCAAAACTAAAGCAACCGAGATGCCCCCAGGCACCTAACTTTTTGCCTTTAAAACTTCCACCTGCCGCTTGAGCCACATCTTCAATGAGGATAAGGTTGTGTTCATCGGCTATTTTGCGCAGTTCATCCATTTTGGCAGGCAGCCCTAGCATATGAACCACCAGAATAGCTTTTGTACGAGGCGTTATTGCTTTCCGGACAGCTTCTGGTGAAAGCGTAAGGCTTTCATCTATATCCACGATCACAGGGATAGCTTTTGCCACAACTATGGCGGATACGCTCGCAAAAAATGTGTAGCCAGGCAAAATGACTTCATCACCAGGACCCACGCCAGCAGCCACCATTGCTGCAATCAAAGCGCTTGTCCCAGAATTTACCGCAAGTGCATATTTAGTGCCTATAATATCCTTGAACTCTTTCTCCAACCTTTCAACACGACTATTCTGATTGTAATATCGGAATAAACACGCATTTGGTGGATTGCTCTCCTTTGCAAGGATATCCTTTATTTTTTCTGCGCTTTCTGGAGAAATTTTGAATAAACCTATAAGCTCCATTAGTTCTTCTGTTGTGTATTTGTAGTAAAGCTGACGTTGTACCTCTTTTAACATAAAATACCTCCTTTTTTTTAAATTTACTTTTATTAAAACAAAATGATGCTATAAAAGCCATAGACAGAATTGCAGATAATTTGTATGTTATTGCAACTATGAATGAATTGAACTTCAGCTTTGTTTGGAAGGGATTAAAAGGTGTTGCTCCCCTTTTGGTGAATTCAACCAGAAGAGTGCAAAAGGTTGCTCCTATTAACTATTCTAAACCATCTATGCACATCCTTAATAAATTCTGGGTGCTGGATTACAGCATATCGGATTATGGTTATTATCGTGTAGGGCGCAATGCACAAAAATGGAATAGACGCCCAAAAAATGTGGCTCATCTTTATCCGCCAAAAACTCCTTACTTTGAGTTATTGCAAGATGCTCCGCTGCCAATAATAGATTCATGGATAACCTTCAAATGTGAATTGCCAGAACTGTATCAACTTGTTTCCAGAAAAACTTTATTTGCAAGCTTTATCGATGGATCAGGAGAAATAATGCAACTTATTGATGAAATAGTGCTTCTTGCACGGGATTATGGTGAAAAAGCTTTCTGGCAGGCACAGGCAAAATTTTTGGAAATACTTGATTTGCTGCTTTATGCTCGAAAAATTGGAGAAGGCAAATATAAAATTTCAAAAATTACATTTCAGAAGCAGTATTCAAATGATGTCGCAAAAGCTATGGAGATTTTGAATCAGAATTTTGAAAGGAATCTAACTCTTGATGATGTGGCTAGAGCTATCAATGTGAGTAAATCAACTCTATGTCACAAGTTCCAAAAAGAAACAGGTTTTTCACCAATGTCAATGCGGCTGCGTTGCAGGATAGAAGCAGTTAAAGGATTATTGCTTAAAGGCGAGCCTTTGAAAAATATTGCTGAACAAACAGGCTTCTGTGATCAATTTCATCTCTCCAAACGCTTTAAGCAAATTGTTGGACTCTCTCCAAAAAAATTCCTCATAAATATAAAGAGATGGTAAGAAATACTTTTTCAGTTAAAACGTGAAATCAAAGAATGAAAAAT